>JAHHQU010000022.1 GCA_020026225.1 Phocaeicola sp.
ATTCGGGGTGTAGCTCAGCCCGGTTAGAGTACGCGTCTGGGGGGCGTGTGGTCGGAAGTTCGAATCTTCTCACCCCGACGAATTGTCAAGCATTGATAATCAATCTGATTATTGATGCTTTTTTTGTTTCTATACACCGGACTCATTTTTTCCCTGCATTCCCCGCTTCCAAGAACCGGCACAGCATTTTATTTCCCCTTAACAACACCTTTCCGTAACGGACGTTGTATCTCCCACAGGAAAAAAGATGCCTTGATCTTTCGAATAAAACGACCTGTCATTTTATCGAATAAGATATATTGCGTACCTTTGCTGCTTCGAAAACAAATTGAATATGAAAAAACTAGGTAACTGGATTTTAAATTTAATTGCATACCTCCTCTTCATTACCTTGCCTGGACATGTTTATGCATCTTCAACAGATGATGAGGACTTTAAAGAGAAAACAGATTCGGTAGTTCTTTCTACAGAGAAAACATTAACGGAATCAGGAATTCCTAAAGATTATCAGCCATCAGACTCTATCTTTTCACTATTTCTCCATGAACGTTCCGTTCCTATCTTCAATAACAACAAAATCAAGTTGCTTCCTTCGGGACGACAGAAGTTTCAGAGTCTGTTTAAAGCCATAAAGCAAGCCAAGCACCACATCCATCTAGAATATTTCAACTTCCGCAGTGATTCTATCGCCAAAGAAGTCTTTACTCTGTTGGCTGAAAAAGCAAAAGAAGGGGTAAAAGTGCGTGCCATGTTCGATGACTTCGGGAATATGTCCAACAACCGGCCGCTCCGTAAAGAGCATCTGAAAATGCTGAACGAAAGAGACATCGAAATCATCCGTTTTGACCCCATCAAATTTCCTTGGATTAACCACGCATTCCATCGCGACCACCAGAAAATCGTGGTCATCGACGGGAAAGTAGCTTACACCGGAGGAATGAACATTGCCGATTATTACATCAACGGACTTCCTGAACTGGGACCGTGGCGTGACATGCATCTTCGCTTGGAGGGACCGGTGGTTTCTGCACTGCAACATGCATTTTTGAACGTTTGGAACAAAGAGACCAAACAAAACATTCATGGTGACATCTATTTCCCATATGAACAGGATTCCACCTGCAACCGCTTCGGACAGCAGGGCAACCGAGCCGCCATCGTACAACGTGTACCCCGAAAGACGGCCAACCTGATGCGCAAAGCCTACGTGAAGGCTATGGATGCAGCAGAACATCATATCCGCATCGTCACTCCCTACTTCACTCCCACCCGAAGCATACGACGGGGCATTTATCGGGCACTGAAACGTGGAGTGAAAGTGGAAATCATGCTTTCTTCCAAATGTGACATTCCACTGACTCCCGATGCAGGATTCTACTTTGCCAACAAGTTCAGAAAAGCAGGAGCCCGTATCTTCATCTATAACGGTGGATTCCACCATACGAAGGTCATGACGGTAGACGACCGCTTCTGCACCGTGGGCAGTGCCAACCTGAACAGCCGAAGCATGTGCTTTGATTATGAAATCAATACGTTCATCTTCGACCTTCCTATCACTGCCGAACTTGACCAGATTTATCATACCGATAAACAAGACAGTGATATCATGACGAGAGATTTTTACAAGAAGCGTTCCAAATGGCGTCGTTTCGTCGGTTGGTTCGGTCATTTGCTGACTCCCGTCATCTGATTTTCCGTTGGGAGTATGACGAAAATCTAAGGATAAACCGATGGTTTGTCCTTTTTTTTTTTTATATTTGTCTCCATTATAATTGTGTAAAACAAAACTTGGAAATTGGAAAATGAGTGTCATTGACCTAATAAATGCAGAGCCAAATACAGCATTCTCTTTTGAGATTCTTCCGCCCTTGAAAGGAACTGGAATCGGTCGTTTGTTGAAAGATATCGAAACGTTGCAACCTTATAACCCGAAATACATCAACATTACGACTCACCGCAGCGAATACATCTATCGCCCAAAGCCTAACGGAATGTTCTGCCGCAAACTGACTCGCCGCCGTCCGGGAACCGTTGCGGTGGCTGCTGCCATCAAGGCCAAATTCGGCATTACCGTTATTCCTCATATATTGTGCAGTGGATACACTCCCGAAGAAATCGAATATACGCTGATTGACCTCCAGTTTTTGGGCATTACTGACTTGCTGGTTCTCCGAGGCGACAAGGCCCCGCATCAGAAGTCTTTCGTACCTGAAGAAGGCGGACATAGTCATGCCATTGAACTGGAACAGCAAATCAACCGATACAATCAGGGCTTCTTCCATGACGGAGAAGAAATAGGCACCTTGCCTGAAACCTTCCATTATGGTGTAGCTTGCTATCCGGAGAAACATGAAGAATCTCCAAACGAGGATAGAGACCTTTATTGGCTCAAGCAGAAAGTGGACGCAGGAGCTGAATATGCCGTGACACAGATGTTCTTCGACAATCAGAAGTATTTCAGATTCGTTGAACGGGCTCGTAAGGCAGGCATTACTGTCCCCATCATTCCAGGTATAAAGCCTTTCAGGACACTGAAACAGTTGAGCGTACTTCCACGTACCTTCAAGATTGACTTGCCGGAGGCTTTGGCATCCGAAGTCAGGGCGTGCAAGGACGATGAAGCCGCAGCCGAAATCGGAAAGGAATGGTGTATCAACCAATGTAGGGAACTCATCGCCCACGGCGTACCTAGCATTCATTTCTATACTTCCGGAGCTGTCAACACAATTGCAGAAATAGCCAAAGAGGTTTATTGAGATGAATACTACATACACTAATTTTTCACATACAGGTTTTGCTTCGGTTATCGGTCAAGAAGCGCTGGCCCGCCACGTCATTTCCATCATGAACGAAGGGCGTTTGCCACATGCGCTGCTCATTTGCGGACCTTCCGGCTCGGGGAAACTGCCTTTTGCCATTGCTCTGGCAAGATATGTCTGCTGTACGAATCCTTCGTCTGAAGACTCTTGCGGACAGTGTTCCTCTTGCAGGATGGCGGACAGATGGGAACATCCCGACATTCATTTCACCTTTCCGGTCATCCGACGGAAAGATGGAAAAGAAACCGTATCAGACGACTGGCTTCCGGAATGGAGACAGCGTATCAGCCGTTCACCGTACTTTTCATTGGACGACTGGAGCGAAGATATGGGTGACCCTAACAAGCAACCGATCATCTATAAGGCAGAAAGTCTGGAAATCCAACGGAAACTGTCCTTGAAAGCTTCACAAGGAGGCTATAAGGTTTCCATCATCTGGCTGCCGGAGAAGATGAATGAAGAATGTGGCAACAAGTTGCTGAAACTGGTGGAAGAACCGCCTGCAAAGACGTTGTTCATCTTCGTAAGCGAAGAGCCAGAAAACATCCTGCCTACATTGGCGGGACGTATGCAACGCATCAATCTCCACCCGATAGCGGAAGACAGGCTGGCCAACTACTTCATGGAACGAATGGGACTGACTCCTGCCGATGCCACCGACATCGCCCGCCGCTCAGAAGGTAGCCTGCTCAAGGCACTGCAGAACATCAGTCTGAGCGAAGAAGAGAAAGCTTGCTTTGAAAGTTTTACTACCTTGATGAGACAGGCTTGGAGACGAGACATCCGCTCCCTGAAAGATTGGAGCGACCAGATGGCGGGACGAGGCAGAGAAAGACAGAAGCATTTTCTGGCCTATGCCGCAAGAATGATTAGAGAAAGTTTTATGGCGAACTTCCACAATCCGGAACTGAACTACATGAACCGTGAAGAAGCACAGTTCACCGTTCGGTTTGCACCGTTTATCAACGAAAGGAACATTTCGGGCATAGACGCACTTCTGGAGGAAGCACAGTCACACATCATACAGAACGTGAACCCCAAAATGGTGTTTTTCGACCTTGCAGTACGAATGATTGTACTGATAAAAAATGGATGACACGTTCACTAATAATAAATTTAAATAACGAGTCCCCAAACTATGGATAATAATTTTAAACTGAAAAACGGAAGCGGCTGCCTATGCTGCCGCGGCTGTGGAAAACAGGACAACAAGCTGAATACTTACGACTGGCTTTCGGACATTCCGGGCAATGCGGAAGAACAGGATATGGTGGAAGTGCAGTTCAAAAATACACGAAAGGGGTATTATAAGAACAGCAACCATCTTCCACTCGAAAAAGGAGATATCGTGGCTGTTGAGGCGAGTCCTGGACATGATATAGGCACGGTCACTCTGACCGGACGTTTGGTTCCCCTGCAAATCAAGAAGGCTAATTTAAAGCCTGATACGGAAATCAAGCGCATCTACCGCAAAGCAAAACCTGTAGATATCGAAAAATATGAAGAAGCCAAATCACGCGAACATGCTACCATGATCCGCTCACGTAAAATCGCTGAGGACTTGGGATTGCAGATGAAAATCGGTGATGTGGAATATCAAGGCGATGGCAACAAAGCGATTTTCTACTATATCGCAGACGAACGTGTCGACTTCCGCCAGTTGATCAAAGTGCTGGCCGAAGCGTTCCGTGTACGTATCGAGATGAAACAGATCGGTGCACGCCAAGAAGCAGGACGTATCGGCGGTATCGGCCCATGCGGACGTGAATTGTGCTGTGCTACGTGGATGAAGAACTTCATTTCGGTTTCTACAAGTGCCGCTCGTTTCCAAGACATCTCATTGAACCCACAGAAATTGGCGGGACAATGTGCCAAATTGAAATGTTGCTTGAACTATGAGGTAGATGCTTATGTAGAGTGCTTGAAACGTTTGCCAAGCAAGGAAATCACTTTGGAGACTGCCGATGCCACTTATTATTACTTCAAGGCGGATATCTTGGGAGGTAAAATTACTTATAGCACCGACAAGTGTTTCTTGGCGAACGAAGCGACCATCACGGCCCGCCGTGCATTTGAAATCATCAACATGAACAAACGGGGAGAGAAACCTGCCAAATTGATTGATGAAAATGCTGCTGTGGAAGCTCCGTCTTCAAAAGACTTGGTGGAACAGGAAAGTCTGACCCGCTTTGACAAGAGCAAAAACAAGAAGAAGAAAACGAAAGGAAACGGACAGCCGGGAACCAGACCTGCCAACGATAAGAATAAGAACGGAAATAATCGACCGGAAGATAGAGGTGAAAATGCGGGACAGCGTTCTTCTCAGCCAAATGGCAGAGGAAACGGTGAAGGACGCAGACCTCAAAACCAGGAAGGAGAACAGCAGCCTCGTCCACAACGTCCGAATCGTCCGAACAAGAATGCCAACAAACGTCCGAATGGAAACCCTGAAGGTGAAAACAACTTGCCGAAAGAGGGAGGCATGAACAACGGCGAACAGCGTAAAGCCGATTCTCGTCCCAACAACAAGCAGCGTCCAAACGGAGAACAGCGTGCCAACAAGCAACGTCCGAATAATGGAGAAGCACGCCAGAACAACAAACAGCGTTCTAACAACGAGGACCAGACTGCTCCAAACGAACAGAAAGCGAATGGAGAACAGCGTCCACGCCCGGAACATCGACAGAGACCCAACAACGAAGGGAAACAAGCTCCTCAAGGAGAAGGCGGTGAAAAGAACGGAGAACGCAACAACGGAGGTCCACGCAACAACGAACAACGACAGCGGCCAGAAAGACGGCAGCGACCGGATCAGCGCTCCAATGAGGGAAACAATCGTCCCAAACCAGAGCAGCATAAAGAAGAAGCAAACAAGCCCCACAAACCGGTAGAAGCTCTTCCGCGTCCTAACAACAACCGCCCTGCGAATGTTCCTGCTGAAATTCCTAAAGAGAAAACTGAATAATCAATCACTCTTCTAAACTTACATCTGGAAGTTCCGTCAGCCATTGCAACTGACAGAGCTTCCAGATACTTTTAATTAGCAATATATGAAAGCCATCCATTCTGTTCTGCTTTGTCTGTCGACAATTCTTTTACCTTTGCTGTACTCATGCCATCAAGAGGCTGTTTATGACAGCTATCAATCCCTGCCCAATAACGAATGGAAAAAGGAAGATACTTTACGGTTTGTACTGCCGGAGCATCTGGAAGCGGTTACTTATAAGCTGGAAATTGGAATACGACACACCTGTGCATATCGTTACCGTGATTTGTGGCTGGAACTGACTCAATACGTTCCCGAAGAAGGAAAAGAAGCAGCCAACTGGAAAGAAAAGAAGGATACACTCCACCTGTATTTAGCGGATAAGAAAGGAAATTGGTTGGGAAAAGGAAGTACAAGCAGCTTCTACCAGCTGCTCGTAGCATGTGATTCGCTCCATCTCCCAGGGACAACATCTTGCCTTCAGTCATCGGATGAAAAAGCGGCCGACTATTCATCCTCCGCCAGAGGAGAATCGCCAAAGAGCAAGAAAAAATATACCTTTTTAGGGACAGAAAAAACTGTGGGTTGCGAATCAAGACACCTTCTCAAAATAGCTCATATCATGCAAGACAGCGTGCTGACTCATATCTCTGATATCGGCATACGCTTGACACCAGAACAACCTTAAGCACTTCTGGCAGCATCAATGCGCAGAAAGACAAACAGCAGGATGGTAAATCCCCACAACGAAGAACCTCCATAACTGAAAAATGGAAGAGGGATACCAATGACAGGAGTCAATCCGAGTACCATTCCGACATTGATGAACAGATGGAAGAAAAAGATACTTAATACACAATAACCGTAAACTCGTCCAAATCTGGATGTTTGCCGTTCAGCCAATGAGATGAGCCGCAATATCAGCAGAAGATACAGAATCAGCACTATGGATGAGCCCAAGAAGCCCTGCTCCTCTCCCACCGTACAGAAGATGAAGTCGGTATCTTGTTCCGGCACATATTTCAATTTGGTCTGTGTTCCGTTCAAAAAGCCTTTCCCCAACAGTCCTCCAGAACCAATGGCAATCTTGCTTTGATTGACGTTGTACCCAGCTCCTGCCAAATCCTCCTTCATTCCTAAAAGAACCTCAATTCGCACTTTCTGATGCGGTTCAAGCAGGTTGTTGAATACATAATCGGTAGAAAAGGAAAAGACGCAGGAACCGATGGCAAAAAGAATGATGTACAAAAAGTTCCGGATACGTTCACGCAGAAAATAGACGAAGAGCGTCACAATCAATGCACCGATCATGACGGCTTGCAAATAAACGACGTTGAACGGGATGACATAGGTAGAGAACAGATAGCCCAGGAGAATCAAACTGGAGGATGCAAGGGCAATGTATTCTCCCAACTTCGGCACTTCGCGACAATAGACCTTTACCAGCACCGCCGAAAGCAATAGAATGATGCCGAATACGGCAAATTCTCCCCAAGGAGTCAGTTCATCGAACATCATCACATTGGAAAAACGAATTCCTACAATGAAATAGACCACTGCGCAGATACCTGAAAACAAGATGGATCCCGGCATTCCTTCCCGATAGAGCATCAAGAAGAACGAAGTGTACACTAAAGCGGAACCTGTTTCTCGCTGCAGCACGATGAGCAACATCGGAGTCAGTATCATGGCTACTACCGTTACCACATTGCGTGTTCGAGACAGAGAGAACGTATATTCTCCCATGTATTTCGCTAAGGCTAAAGCCGTGCCGAACTTGGCAAACTCCGCCGGCTGGATACTGACAGGTCCCAATACAATCCATGAACGGGAGCCCTTGATTTCATGGGGATTGAAAATGGTACCGAAAAGCAGCAGCAGAAGAATTCCAAAAATCAAATAAGCGTACGTATCATACAGACGGTTGTCGATGGCCAATATAATAGAAGCCAAAACCAAAGAACAGCCTATCCACATCAACTGCTTTCCTGCACGAGAAGTCAGGTCGAAGAAATTCGGGTCTCCATAATCATAGCTGGCACCGCAGATACTGAACCATCCGCAGATGACGAGTATGAGGTACAGCAGCACGGTCCACCAGTCCAAGCTTTTGAATATACTATCTTTCTTGTATGCCATAATAGATTCTACGTTGTTGAATATCGTTCGCCAGCACTTCGCTGTCGGGCGAAAGTTTTCCCTTCAAATATTGTTCAAACATCAGTTTACCGATAGGAACCCCATAAACAGCACCAAAGCCTCCGTTTTCTACATAAACGGCAATGGCTATTTTAGGGTTATTCATCGGTGCAAATCCCATAAAGGCCGAATGGTCTTTTCCTCGATTCTGAGCCGTACCTGTTTTACCACAAGCTTCTATATCGGGGATATTGGCATACCTACAAGTTCCTCCCAAAACGGCAGCACGCATACCTTCTACTACATAATCATAATTTTTCGCTTCTACCTTCGTATAGCGTTTGGATGTGTAAAGTGTATCCAAAGGCTCGCCTTCAATGCCTTTCACCACATGAGGAGTGATAAAATATCCACGATTGGCAATCGTAGCTCCCAAGTTGGCTATTTGAAGCGGAGTAAGCGTTACTTCACCCTGACCGATGGCAATACTGATGACGGTCAGTCCGTTCCAAGAGCCTCGGTATGCTTTGTCATAAAAGGCGGCATTAGGTATCATGCCTCGTTTTTCACCGGGAAGGTCGATACCCAGCGGATAACCGAATCCCATAGAAACCATATAGTCTCTCCACGTATTCATGGCTCGCTGCACGGTTCCATATTTTGACTTGGCACCAATCATGTGATACAGTCCCCAACAGAAGTAGGCATTACATGAGGTAGCCAAGGCTGGAATCAGCGGCAAAGGAGAACCATGAGAGTGACAGCCTACATGCAATCCCCTGAAATTAAATCCATGTGAACAGGAAAAAGGAGTAGACGGAACGATGATTCCTTCTTGAAGGAAAGTCAAGGCTTGAGAAGTCTTGAAGGTTGATCCGGGAGGATAAACGCCCATAATGGCACGGTTCAAAAGTGGCTTCCATGGATCACGAGCCAACTTCAAGTGATTTTCTCCACGATGACGACCTACCACCAGATGGGGGTCGTACGAAGGAGAAGAAACCAGGCAAAGAATTTCACCTGTAGAAGGTTCAATGGCTACAATACTGCCAATCTTCCCTTCCAGAAGACGTTCGCCCAATTCTTGCAGCTCGATGTCCAGACTCAATGTCAGATTCTTCCCTGCAACGGGAGCACGGTCGAGGGCACCACCCATGTAATTTCCTTGGATACGCCCACGTGCATCTCTCAAAAGGATTTCAACTCCCTTCTCGCCTCGAAGCTGCTTTTCATAAGAACGTTCCACTCCCAACTTTCCGATAAAGTCTCCACGCTGGTAATAATCGTCAAGTTCCATATCCGACTTGGATACCTCTGCGATGTCACCCAAGATGTGAGCACCTGCATTGAATCCATACTGACGGATGGTTCTTCCTTGAATGTAAAATCCAGGAAAGCGGAAAAGTTTTTCACGAAAGACGGCACAGTCTTCCGAAGACAGCTGTGTCATCAGCACCTGATGGGTATATCGGGAATAACCGGGATTCAACCTACGGTCGCGCAAGTCTCTGAATCGTTTACGCAGGAAAACAGGTTCCACACCCAAAGTACGGGCCAAGTCAGTTGTATCCAAGTCTTTCACTTCTTTCATCACGACTGTGATGTCATAAGCCGGTTGGTTGAAAACCAGCAACTTTCCATTACGGTCATAAATCAAGCCGCGAGCAGGATATTTGATGCTTTGAAGCAAGGCGTTGCTATCGGCATTACGTTTATAGTCATCGCTCATGATCTGCAAGGCAAACAAACGTACCATAAAAGCCAGAACGACCAAGACGGCAGTTCCTCCAATCAAGTATTTACGTTTCTCCAGATGATAATCACGTTCCACTAATCTTTCCTCCCAACCATTTCAATCAATACAAACAAAATAAAGGTCACAAAAGAATCAGAAACGGTACCCAGAAGAATTTCATTGAAACGATTGGTTGAAAAGTATTCCAACAGATTCAAGATAAAAGCATGCATGAGCACAGCAGGAATGATGTACCGGATATAAGGACCTACTCCCATGGTACGTACTTTGGGGATAAAATATTCAGCCGCATCTCGTCCAGTCTGCCAACGCAACAAAGTAGGACGCACCATTGCCAGCCAGATTGATGCAGTAGCATTCATACCCGGAGTATTTCCAAAGATATCTACTGCCAGTCCCAAAGCGAATGCATAAAGCAGCAGATTCTTTCTTCCTATATTGGAAGGAAGCTTCAGAATAAAGAATATATAAATTAAGGGAAGAGCGATACGAGTAGCTTGTATCTGTCCGATAATCAGACCTTGCAACAATACAAGTCCTACAAACCACTTCAATCGATTCATTGAGGTATTCATCATGATACAAACTAATTATTTATGTCTTTTTCCAAATCCTTACGCTCAGTGTCAGGGGGCAAGGCCATGATATAAACGTCGTTCAGTTTACCGAAGTCGGTAAATAGATGGACTCCCAAAATAAAGGAAAGGCCGTCGGGGTCTTCACGCTGCGAATTGACGGTCCCCACAGGAATTCCTTCCATGAAGACGGTACTGTGTCCGCTGGTGACAACGGTATCCCCCAAAGCGAATTCAGCATGACGAGGCACATCGGTCAAGGCAATTTCCAAAGGATCTTTTCCTTCCCATTGCAAGAAGCCGAAATAGTCTGTACGGGCCAGTTTACAACTGATACTGCTCTTGGAGTTCAGCAAAGGCAGAACCAGAGAGTAACTTGCCGACGTACGGTACACAATTCCAATAACTCCAACACCACTGACGACTCCCATTCCAGTACGTACGCCATCGTTTTCGCCTCGGTCAATAGTCAAATAATTATCTTTTCTATGAACAGAATTATTGACTACACGAGCAGAACAAAGGAACAAAGACTCAGGAATTTGATTGCTGGCCTTCTGATTTTTACGGCGCAACGAGTCCCTATTCTGTTTCAGAACCAAGTCAGGAAGGGCTTCAATGCCTTTTTCTTTCTTCAACAAACTCTTGTAATACTCCACTTCTTCTACCAGCAAGATATTACGCTCCGTTAAAATACGGTTGGCCTCATTCAAGCCGAAATAGCGTTTCACGCCCGCTGTCACCTCATTTATGGCTCCTACAGCACCTGAAGCAGATGTAAACCATACGCTCCCTTGGTAGCTATTGAAGTTCACCAACAAGGCAATACATATCAGCTGGAGTACGATAAACAGCAGCCAATGCGAATATTTAACTATAAAGAGGAATAGATTACGCACGGAAGATATCCTTTCAGTAAAAGTATTAGGGTTATAAACCAACAAAAGGTGAACACTCAGAAAGAGCCTGTCCGATTCACCTTTCTTATTGTCAAGAAGGGGAAATCAGACCTCTTTCTAAAGCACTTCACCGAGAGCTGTCAATAAAATAAGTATTAACGCATCAAGAATGAGAATCGATCCACATTCTTCAAGGCAATGCCTGTACCTTTCGCTACGCTGAGCAACGGGTCTTCAGCAATGTGGAACGGAATATTCATTTTGTCTGTCAGACGTTTGTTCAATCCACGCAACAAAGCTCCACCGCCAGCCAAATAAATACCATTGGTTACGATATCAGCATAAAGTTCAGGAGGTGTATTTTCAAGTGCGCTCAAAATCGCTGTTTCAATCTTTGCGATGCTCTTTTCAAGGCAATGAGCTATTTCTTGATAGCACACAGGCACTTCCATAGGCAATGCGGTGATACGGTTCGGACCGCGTACAATATAGTCATCTGGAGCACCGTCACCCAAATCTGTAAGAGCAGCACCTACGTTGATTTTGATACGCTCAGCCATACGTTCACTGACTTTCACATTATGCTGACGACTCATGTATTCCTGAATGTCTGCTGTAAAATCATCACCGGCAATACGGATTGAATTGTTGGATACGATACCTCCCAAAGAAATCACTGCAATTTCTGTAGAACCGCCACCTATATCAACAATCATGTTACCTTCTGGTGCCTCAACATCAATACCGATACCAATTGCAGCAGCCATCGGTTCAAACAGCAGATATACGTCACGTCCACCGGCATGCTCTGCACTGTCGCGTACCGCACGAAGTTCCACTTCTGTAGAGCCAGAAGGAACACCGATAACCATACGCAAAGAGGGAGTAAACAAATGACGCCCTGTCTTCACCTTACGAATCAAACCACGCATCATCTGCTCGCAGGCGTTGAAGTCTGCAATCACCCCATCACGCAAAGGACGGACGGTACGGATGTTCGGGTTTTCTTTTTCATACATCAGCTTGGCACGTTCACCTACGGCAATCATTTTCTCCGTACGGCGATCCAGAGCCACCACTGAAGGTTCGTCCACGACGATTTTGTTATTACTTATAATGATGGTATTGGCTGTGCCAAGGTCCATCGCTACTTCTTGAGTAAAGGAAAATAAACCCATCGTTTAGGCTTTTATAAGTTAAATAACTCGTGGTGCTGCATGAAGAGCCATGCAACACCACGAGAACTGTATTTTAATTCACGAATATCAAACTTATTCTGCTGAAGTATGAGATTCAAAATAAGCGTGAATAGCTGTATCATAGTGAGAAGAGACAGCGAATGCTTCACGAGCAAATGCCATTCTTTCTGCACGTGTTGTTTCAGCACCACGTGTATCCAAAATCTGTTTCAACGGAGCATACTGGTGTTTGCTTGCTACAATGACAACATCATTGAAGTTTTTAGCAGCAGCACGAATCAAAGAAATACCACCTATATCAATCTTTTCGATAATATCCTGTTCACTTGCACCTGAAGCTACTGTTTCTTCAAATGGATACAAATCTACGACTACCAAGTCGATTTCAGGAATTTCATACTTTTCAATCTGCTGGCGGTCACCTTCTAATTCTCTACGGCAAAGAATACCTCCGAATACTTTCGGATGCAAAGTTTTTACACGACCACCCAAGATAGATGGATAAGTAGTAAGGTCTTCTACAGCCATACAAGGATATCCCAAAGATTCGATGAACTGGCGTGTACCTCCTGTACTAAGGAACAGAACTCCTTCTTCATGCAGTTTGGCAATAATAGCGTCCAAACCGTCCTTGTGATAAACCGAGATAAGCGCGGTTTTTATTTTTTTTGACTCTGTCATTGATATTGGTTTAAGAATTTGGTGCAAATTTACTAAATTAGACTGACAATCATAGGATAGAAATGCGAAATAATGTTTTTTTAGAATTCTTTATTCTTAATCCATTCATAAAGTTCATGGTCGGCAACTTGCCTTAACGAAAATTCACTTCTTGGAAGCAGTGGCAGAGCCGGCCAGCAGCCCATAAAATAAAGACAGGGAAAGAACCGAGACTCCATAAGTCTCTGCTTCTTTCCCTGTCTGAAAGCAGGCTGGAGGCAATTACTCCAGCTTATCTTATACCATCGAGAATATCAGATGGAATTTCTTCTACACGCACATATTTAGAGACTTCGTTGCCTCCTTTGACTGTCCAAATCATAGAGCCCGATTCCAGCAAGTCAGTGACAACGTATTCATTGTTCCACTTGCCATTCTGGAAATCGTATTCGCCACGGAGGATTGAACCGATTCGAGGATCTTTTTCAACAGAGAAAGAACCGGTAATGTGTCTGGGTTCCATACTGTCGTTGTTCTGATAAAGTGCGAATGTTCCCTTACGGTTGAAATCAATGTAAACATAAATGCCTTCTGGCAATTCTGCTCCATTGAGTTCCTGCAGTTTCCATAATCCGTGCAGGTTGATAGGGGTTACCTCAAGGGTTGGTTCTGGAGCTTCATCATCGCTACATGAAACTGTCATCAATGCGACCATCAAAAGCATCAATACTTTTACGATGCCATTCTTCATCTTAATCATATATTTCATAATACTTATCTTTTTAATTCACTATTCTATTTTACTGGAATTCAACTGTTATAAATAAAGTCCGTTCTTTCTGGGGAACAGATAATCCCTGTATTACCAACGGGATTTTCTTCACCGTCTTCCCTCCATGCCATTGGGAAGCGTCGATTCTGACGACGATATCAGCTTCCTCTCCTGGCTTTATAACGGAAGGTTCCGTTCGGAATCGGATATAAGGAGGTAAACCTTCTACAGACAACTGCATATCCTCTGTCCCGCTATTGGCACAAAGTATACGCTCGGTCTGTACCCCTTGCGACTGCAACACGAAATGGAGCTTGTCTTGCTTTATACGAAGAGCTCCCATCGCATGCCGATATCCTTTCCAGTAATCCTTGCCCGGCAACACCTCTCCCAAGATAGTCAGCTTAGCTATCGGCTGGGCATTGGAGGCCGTTGAATAAACCCATATCGATGCGTCAATGGTACCGACATGGTTCTTAGGATGATACTGTACCGTAATCTGTCCGCTTTCCTCTGGCTGATACGTAATTTTATCGGCTTCCGCCTCAGTACAGCCACAATCGGTCGTTATGCGGGTAAAGGATAAAGGCTGGCGGCTAATATTCTGAAACGGAAATGCCACATTTACCGGTGCATCATCTTCCGACAATCGGCCTATAGATGTCACCTGCTGCTCAAAACGAATCAACTTATCAGCCCCATGAAGTACTTTCGGGTTCAAGATAGAATCCATCTGAGCTCGAGTCAAGGAGTGCCAGTCCTGTGCCACACTGTGCACAGGATGGAACACCAACGTACTCAACAGCCATATTCCAGTTACATATAATAGTTTCATCAATCATTGATTATTACATCCAACCATTGTCATTTGCGTTGTCTCGAACAGTTACGGTCACTGTTTGATTCTTACCTGCACTGGTCTGAATATGGATAGTAGTATGACCATTCTTTACTCCCTTTACTACCATTTGAGTTGCTTCAACTGATACTCCTGCAACTGACTCATCGGCCGACTTACAAGTATAAGTCAAGGTTTCGCCACCTACGAAATAGCGAGCCAAGTCAATTTTCACAGTCTTTTCAGGTGACACATAAACATTAGGAACCTTCATTTCTGTTCCAGCATTTTCGATGGAAGCAAGCAGCTTGTCCACTTTTGAAATGCGGCCCATCTTGCCTTTGTAAGCATTCAGGTCAACGATAGTAGGCAATGTACCCGGTGAAGTATGGTTATAATGAGACTTCTTGTACTGATTGAAGTAGCTGTCAATCTCTTCAGATGAAGCTACAAGCATCTGTACAAATTCCTCTGCCTTCAAGTGGCGGCGAAGTTTGGCTGCATAAGAGATACCCAAAGCAGCGACACCAGACACATGAGGACATGCCATAGAGGTTCCTTCATAGAATCCATAGGTAGGTTTACCTTCACGAATCAAAGTGGAAAGAATCATACCACCGTTTCCATTCGGTTCATCGGCACCTGGAGTTCCATAATAATCGCCGTCACCGCCTGGAGCAGAAAGGTCAACTTCTACACCGTAATCGGTATAAGTGGCAGGAGTATAATCGGCCGACAAGGCACCTACACAGACAAATTTGCTGTAAGCTCCCGGATAAGCCGGCATTGCTGCATATTCGTTACCAGCAGCAAATACAACGACACCTCCATCAATGACACCATTCGGAGAACCTGCATTGTGCAAGAAGTATTCGAAAGCTTCTTTTTCAAGCGGATATTGTGCTGCCCATTCTTTTTCAGAAGCAGGACCTGGGGTAAATCCCATAATGCTATTCGCCAAGGCTGAGTTGTATCCCCAACTGCACTGAAGAACTACAGCACCGTTATCAGCGGCATATTTGATGGCTTTGGCTTCCAAAGCTAAAGTTGCAAGATGGTTGTCATCAAAAATCTGACAACTCATAATCTTTACACCTTTCTCTCCTTTTGCCTTGTCACCTCCCGCAATACCAGAAACACCGATACCGTTATTGTTGACAGCAGCGATCGTTCCAGCTACGTGTGTACCGTGACCTGTATCATTGCTTCCCGCTGCTGAAATGTATCCTCTGTTGGTAGCAAAGTTATATCCATAACGGTCGCCTTTATATCCATTGCCATCGGCATCTTCATCTGAACCGTAAATTTCGGTTTCATTCACCCAAATATTATCCACCAAATCGGGATGGTCCACCATAACGCCTTCGTCCATTACAGCAACGATAACCGAAGGATCGCCTGTACACTTTTTCCAAGCTTCTTCACAACCTACGTCACATCCTGGAATGGATGTTGCCCATTCTTGTTCAAAGTCATATCCACCTCTATTGATGTAACCCCACTGTTTTGAGAGGCCCGGGTCATTAAAAGGCAGGTCCATCGAACGATAAGCTTTAACAAAATCCGCTGTTTCCGCTACCAATGGACGTTTCACCGGATTGAAAGCCTTGTGAAGAGTGCGGTTGCACTGTATTTTCGAAATTTCTCCCAATTGAGATAATTTTTCCATGGCAACCTTCAAGTCAACATTCTTGTCGAATTTGACCAAATACCACAGATGCATACCTGCTTCACGTGTACGTTCTTCATTGCGGGCATCTACAGGGAATACACGTTCAAATTCGTATGCTCCGAGGATCTCTAATATCTCATCCGTTGATGGGATACCCGAACGTGAACCCCTCGTACGTGATTTGAAAGTCTGATCAAGCAGATCAGACATTTCAGGCACGAACTTAATCAACAATTCACCCTCCATAGCCTCGATAGGAACATTCACTTCAGGTCTCTCCTGTTCCAACTCAGGTTGTAACATAGTTACCTCATCAGAACAAGCACCCAAAGCCAACCCCAGCAAGGTTATATATAAACTATTCTTTTTCATTTTCTATTGCTATAAATTATTCCTATTCGTAATTTTCCTTCATCTCATATTTAGCACGATACTTCGGATAAGCCTTGTAATAGTAGTCATATACTCTAGGAACATTTGAAAATCCTACAATATTGCCATCAGAGTTAACTCCTCTTTCTTCCTGTGGATAGAACAGGATTTCTGGGAACCAGTCTTTAAGGTGAGGATGATAAAGCACCCACTTAGGCAATTCACCAGAGAAGAAGTTCAAGTTGATAGAAAGGCGTTTCAAGTTTGGCAGGATTCGTGGAATCTGCTGTCCTTCCGGATCATTTACCAGATAAGACAAAGTATCGCCATACGCTACCAAATCTTCTTGTGTATAACCTCTTACGCCATCTCTTCCGATTTCAAAATCTGGAATATTACCTTCCATGTAGTTGTTCTGCAATACGATGTGTTCCAAAGAATCCCACAAAAGCAATCGGCGGAGAATATTCTTAGAATCTTCTTTTGTATTGAAGTACAAGCCGATACCCTCTTCATAGTTACCTTTTTCACGCAAATCGGTAATCATCCAACGACGATTGGCAATCATAATCAAATCTTTCAATTTCGGGAAGTTCTCCTTGCAGATAATCTCTGGAATAGTATTGAAATTATTTGCAGACAAATCAAGATGTTCCAAGGTTGCACCCAACTTGACAAAATCATCCGGTAATGACACTAAACCATAAGCAAAGATTCTCAAGTTCTTCAGGTACTTCAAGTTACAGATTTCACTACCTAATTTGATACTCTTCAATACGTTATTGGTATTCGACTGGACAGCCAGACTTTCCAAGTATTTCAAGTGAGCGAATTCAGCCGGGAAGCCTTCATTCGTATCCAAGAATTGGAAACTTACAGAACGAACGCGACCTTCTGCACCTTCTGGCATACCTTTGTCTCCTCTTTCCCAAAGAATCAAGCTTTCCCAGTTACGCATATTCTCACCACTGTCCCAAGTACCCATCATGGCATTGAAACGTTCTTGAATGATCAACAAAGCCAAAGAGTCACCAGCACGATTATCTTCAATCAAAGGAGCTGCTTTCTGAGTCAGATTCAGCACAGCAGGTTCTTCCAACTGTTCGTCAGGATTGACAGGAGTAAACTTGATGGTAGCTTTTCGTTCTTCTGATTTTACGTTCAATTTCCAGTCGAAACGAATCTTCACGGTACGAGGACGAGCTCCATACTCCAGATCTATGGTCGGCTGTTTGGTAGTAACCCAATCCACTGGACCATTCGCATCTTCACAAGATACAGAAAACTGTACGTTTGTAACGACCGTCGTTTCAAAGAATCTTTCGCTATACTTAGCAGAAGCGGCAATTTCCACATCAGGCTGTTCGATGGCAATGACATGTCCAAATCCTGTCTGGTTCACCTTTACCACCTGTACTTGACCCTTAGAAGTAAATTTAATATCGGCTGTACGAACTCCATTGATCAAGGTAGAGTCAATGACTACATTGCAAGTAGCCGAGCCAATACCATTTGCCGGTGAAATCATAACCCAAGGTTCAGAAGCCACAGCAATCCATTCATCGGGAGATGTCACCGCAATCGTTTCTTCCGCTCCTTCTGCACCTACTGTCAGCTCCGTTTTATCAAGCTGAAAAGGAACGGGGCTTTCATCGTCTTTGCAGGCAGTGAACAAAGTCACGCATGCAATCAATCCAAGCGCTATTTTTACTATATTTTTCATTGTCTTACTCAATTTCTTATTTTTCAATACCCAGAATATCACATCCACGAATATCTTGTGTCTTATCGTAAATAAGTGTATAGAAACCTGACTGAATGGCACCACAGACTCCACTCAAGTCAATACAGATATTCGGATTATCCTTAATTTCGAAGAAACGGATAAAAGGAGAAATGGTATCTTCAATCTTACGCAAATCATTAGAACCGATCAAGAAGAATGTCAACGCTTTATGATTATAAATACGTGTAGGCCAATCTCTCAAGCAACGGTTTCCTTCTTCATCACGTTGGTGACGAATGAAAAAGCGTTCCAATGAAGCGATTCCCAATGGTTCTCTTGGGAATTCTGAGAAGCTGTTGAAGCTAATATCCAAACCTTTCAAGAAAGGTAAAGTCAACGCAGTAAAGTCATTTGAAAGACGGGTCAACTTATTGTAACTCATGTCAAGAGCTTCCAAAAGGTATGAATTTTTTCCCTTCAAATCTCCATCATTGATTTTAGAGATTTTGTTTCCTGCCACAACCAAATAGTTCAGTGGAGAGCCCTGCTTAAACAGTTCACTTGGGAACTTAGTGAAATTATTATTCGACAAATTCAACTGGCTCACATTGATCCCATTATAAGCGTCTGATTCTTCATCTTCAAAACCGTCAATCTGATTGTATGAGAAATTCACTGATTTCATTACATACACTGATTTAGCATTAAAGATATTAGGGATTTTGGTAATCTTGTTGTGTGTAACGCTAAAGGTTTCCATATCGCTATATCCACAGAAATAGCCATCTGCAGCACGAGGAATTTCTTTAATTTCGTTATAATCGAATGCTACATTTACCAAATTAATCTTTTTTCCGAAAGGATGAAGCGTATGAATCTTATTGTTGGTACAGTCAATCATTCCCAATTTGGTCATCTTCTTCAAATCTTCATATTCTGGCATTTCTTCCAAGTTGTTAAAGCCCATATAAAGAATCTGAATCTTATCACCTGACGCACCATTAATCAAGCCGATGAAATCATTTCTCAACTGTTCTGCAGAGATGCCCTTACTGCAAGAAATGTTCAACATCTGCAACTCAGGAAGACCGTTCTCACCAAACATATCCATAGGAAGAGCGGTAAGGTTCGGACAGTTGTAGATTTCCAAGTCGACCAATTTATTCAAATTGCTCCAACTTAACTCTTCTCTTTCATCATAGAATGGTGATTCCGGCTGAATGTCAACAAAGAAATCTTCCACTCTGATCGGTGAATTGGCAATAAATACCTGCTGCAAGTCTGTCAAACGCATTACAGCCTTAGAAATACCTGTAATACCGTTAGTCAGATTACCGAATACGATACCTTTCAAAGAAACTCTGTCATGAGTAATCGGCTTCTGTTTAGGATCAATATTGATGGTATACTGCATCATATCCGAGAATCCTTCACGGAAATCACAGACCAACATCAATTTAGCATAATCCATGCGGATGTCATGCATTTGCTGAGGAGTCATATTGGGTCCCAGATGATCAAATACATGACCTCCCAACAATTCTGAGTGAGTACCTAAAGCCAGAATCTTCAACTTGGTAAGCTGGCCGATAGCGTCAGGAACTACTCCACTGGCTCCCATACCGGCAAGTGAAAGAGTAGCTACACGTCCCTCGTTATCCAATCCTACACCAGGCTGGTAACCCCACATATCAATGTCCTTATTAAAGTTCCAGTTGGTTCCCGGATGTTCCGCTTCACCTTTATAGCTCCATTTCGGACCGTTCAAAGCCAACCATAACTCTTTCAGAGCAACGTAGTCTTTTATATTTTCATCCGTTTCACTCAATTGCACAGGAATCTCAGCATTACGAGTCACCTGATTATCTTTAACCACGAATGTTTTTGAGGTCGGAACTTTTGTAGTTTCCAAATGCTTAGAACCACGTTCGTCACCGTAAGTAGTATACTGAGTTACCTGATAGCTACCTGATTTCAACCATACCAAAGAATCACATTCTCCGTAAGAAGTCAACGCATTATGACCTTCATAAAGACTGTCATCAGCAGAGCCTTCCTTAAAGTCTTCCTGATATTCTACAGGAAGTTTTTCTATCATAACCAACTCTTGTGTAAACAAGTTCTTTACAGTAAAACTTACACAGCGAATCTCAGCAAAGCTGTAAGTAGTCGCAGCACGTGATTTCATGATTTCCTTTACCAGACGGAAAGAAACCTGGCCTCGTGATACAGCATCTACACCCAATACCTTCGAAGTCATACCTCCAGGAACAACAGTAAACAGCGGTTCATCTGTTGCCGTACCTGCATAAATCTCTTTATCCAACTTGTCATAAAGATAGAAGCCGATGATTTCATAATCACCTGCCACCAACTGTACCTTATCACTGCGCAAGCCGTATTCAGCATTTTCATCATTGTAAGCGTTCAATTTCAAAGTCTGCTGAATAGTTTCGCCATTACTAATGATAACGACTCTCACCTTTTTGGCTTCGTTCAAATAATCCAACTTATTAGAACGAGATGCCACTCCTTCTTTCAATGATGAATTCTTGCAGACTTTAAACTGTGCATAGCCGTAAACGGGGCACAATTCTTCATTGTCATCCGAGCAAGATGTCATCACCGATACCATCGAAATAAGTCCGATGATAAAGGGAAGAAAGAACAACTTATGTAATTTATGTTGATTCATCATTAATTATTTCTTATTTATTTAAAAATAATGACACGTTCATTCATAAAGTTCTGTGTGAAAATTACCTGCAATCCCTGAGTACCTTCTAAACTCAAGTCACCAAGCCAAACGCTCAACTGACCATCTTCAGTCATTTCACAAACTTCTGCCTGTTCATCATTACCAATGAATGCTCTATATGACCACTCACCATCCAATATCGGATCAACGAAGAATGAGTTACTCAAGTTCTTGTCTACAAAGAAAATTTTATCTGTACCCAATTCCTGAATAAGGCCTTCATCTTCGCATTTGGTCAATGGAGCTTCAACCATTGCACCTTGACTCATATCCATATAAGTCACTTTCGCCAAGACATCGCCTGCTGGTTGTTCTGCTGTATCTTTCTGAATGAAATTCAACAAAAGATTGTTTTCTACATATTCATATTTCAATTCTTGAGTAAATTCTCCTGTTTCCATATTAGAAGTTGATTCTATCAAGTTACCCCAAAGGTCATCCTTGATTTCATTGTATACGGCTGCTGGGAATGCCAAAACAAAACCTTCACGTTCTTCTGTAGTGGAAGCAACAGACAAAGACATAGTCTTTTTGTCGAAAGACATCCAGTCTACACCGTCTTCAGGGAACAAGAAAGTGGTCATACCATACTGAATCACTTTCTGCATATAAACGATTTCATAATCATCGTTCAAGGCCTTAATCGTGTAAGGCAGACGATTCTTATACAGATTCTTTGAAGGTTCACCAGTCAATCCACTTGTACTTTCCTGCAAGAAAGTTTTGCCATCAAGAGAAACAGTCCAATCCCAAGGATTCTTTGTTACACCCGTAATGACGATTTTTTTCGGATCCATACCTTTGAAAACCAAAGGGAATGCAACTGAAGCTTTGCCTTCTTCGTCAGCAAAAACAATCTTCTGATTATCTTCAGCAGTAACCGAGTACTTTTCAACTGTTCCGTTTTCAATGACCTTCAAGCCGCCGATAGTTTCTGAATCTGCAACGCCAGACAAAGATCCACCATCAATTTCTACCCATGAAGGACGGTTGGTTACAGCAAAGCGGAAATTAGATTTCACAGTAAAGCGAGAGAAATCAGCGTAACCAACTTCAATTTCTTTGACTTCCTGCCCTTCTTCATTAAACACTTTCAATTCATAACCTTTGGCAGAACGGGTCACTTTGGCAATAACGGCTTTTTTCATGCCCATAGTCAAAGTAATGTTGGCTGTAGACATCTCGTGACCATAAGCCTCATCGTCAGCCTTAATGGTGATATTCTGGTTGCCAGCAGTTCCTGAAATGGCAAATTCTTCTGTATCATTAGATACAAATTTACACCATACAGCAGAAGATGTCAACTGCCAATCAACAGGTGCATTAAATGCAAGATTTACATTTTCACCTACATTGCATTGCAATTCCTGCAATTGAGGGAATTCTACGGTTACCTCATCGTCATCATCCGAACATGCACCCAAAGTGAATGCCAACAAGAACATGGTGATGATTCGGAAAATATTATGTCCTTTTGCACAAGCTACAGCCAAAGGATTCATACTTAACTTTTTCATAATATGATTGTTTCTTTATTGTATTCGTTAAATGACAGGTCCGTCAAGACCTGTCTATAATTGCTTCTTATTGATTGATTTTCATCAAAAACCTTCTCTTTGGATTCTTTCAGCTTCGTCGTCACTGATAAATTCTACCACGTTGAAGTACGAACCGATTGTTCCGACTTCAGGAACGAACAAAGTAGTATAATGAACCAAGAAGTGTTCACAAGTACTGTAATAAGAAGGATAACCCATCATTTGTTGCATGTAAATCACTCCATCTCCATAAACAGTTCCGAAAGCCTCAGAAGTTGGACCAAATGGCTGTTCGTCCATTTCAAGTAACGGATTCAGCAAATCATTGGCAGTAAACCGCAATCTTACGTCGTAACCGTCATAGAAATAATCCTTCAGGATAATTGTATTCTCATGTTCCGGATCCAATTCAGAGCGAACCAGACGAGCTTTTACACCAGACATATACTGATTCATATACGGTGACTTCAAGATACAATATCCTGTAAAGTCATTCATATCAAGCGGACAAGTCTTGACTAACAAGACATTGGCTTCCAAACTTTGAAGACGTTCATCACCTGCATTTTCAGTTAGAATATGCAACTTGATACCTAACGAATCGTTAATCGTAATATTATCTGCATTTCCTTTGATACGGAAATTTGCTGTCAACTCACCTGCCGGAATGGTAATGGTATTCGATTCGATGGAAAAATGCTTGCCTTCAACAGCATTCGTTTTCTTATCCAATACTTCAACAGCCAACGTACGATCATAATCGCAAGACTGAGCAGCAACTACAGGAATATCAAAAACCTCTTCATTATTTTGTACAGGAAGTACATAAAGAGAATCCGAAAAGCTGATAAAGCCTGGACCCTCATAAGTAGTGTACGATTCATTACAACTTGTCGCAAAGAACAAGACTGTAAAGAAGGTACATAACCCCATTAATACTTTTTTCATATCCTTCTATTATTATTTGTTACTTTCATTCGGTTGAATCTGTGAGCCTTGAGATTCGATTTCATGTTGAGGAATAGGCCAAACAAAGAGCGCATTGTCTTTTCCAATTCTCAATGCATTACCGTTTTCCAACGTTTCATCTTGAGGAGTACGATTAAATCCTTTGTGCCAACGTTTCAAGTCCATCAAACGGAAACCTTCCATATACAGCTCTTTAACACGTTCTTCTTCAATGATCTGCATCGCATTTCTTTCACTCATAGAAACACCGCCACCATAAGATTTGTATCGAGCCGCACGAAGGGTTATAACGTCTTTCGCTGCTTTTCCATACTCATGACTATCTGATTGAGCATAAGCCTCCGCACGAATCAAATACTGTTCTGCCAAACGGAATACCTTAGGCATACACAAATGCATCACGTGAGTCTGGTCATACAAATCTGTATTACCAAAATACTTGGCAAGCAAAGGCCAAGTCAGGCCATGAGCGAATCCGGTAGGCTTAGATACAAAATAAGTGTCATAACGCAAGTCACCCGGTCCATACAAGTCCAGCACCCATTTAGCCGGCACATAGTCAGGCTTGAAGCTACGGTAGTCGTAGTTAAAAAACACCTGGCCTAAAGGAGCTCCATAAGAAGTGGATGTAAAACCAACCTTCCAGATAATTTCAGAGGCATTGTCGGTGGTCCACATGTAGCGGAAGAAACTCATATCCTTGCTCATGAACTGAGAAGCACTTGACAATACAAAATACTTGCTGTCAATTACCTTAGAAGAATACTTGATAGCCTCATCATAATCCTTCATGTACAATGCCACACGTGCACGCAAAGCGTAAACGGTATATTCACTGAAGAAAGGACTGTTATATAAAGGACCGTCTGAAGCAGGATTGTAATCCTCTTCCAGTTCCAACAATTCAGCAGCTTTATCCAAGTCACGCAAAACGAACTGATAAGAATCGTACAAAGAAGAACGAGTCAACGGTTCATCTGAATAATATTTGGAACGTAAAGCGACTCCTAATTCTTTCTTAGCTTCTTCATCACCTTCATACGCCTTGCAATACATCTTAATCAATTCAGAATAAGCCAAGGCACGAGCGAAATAAGCTTCTCCACAATATTGGTCCAAACGGTCAAGATCCTCATCTACCACCGTATTATGACGAATATTATCGGCATTCTGCAATAAGAAGTTACAACGACCGATTACATCATACAATGCAGCATACACAGCGGTAATCTCCGCATTCGTTGCCAAAATATTCCAGCGCCAGATATCACCGTAAATATTAGAGTTTCCCTTTACTGCATAAGCAAGGTCTGCTTGCAAGTCAGGCAATAAGGTCAAATGACCGCTGTACAAGGCACCACTCAAAAAAGAAGAGTAAATACCAATCACAGCCTGATCTGCATCTGACACGGTTTTCATAGCCTTTTCTGCCGGAATTGCATCTTCCGGATATTTATCCAAACAAGATGTCAACCCCAATGCAAAGGCCAGCAGAATTATATATATTTTTAAATTCTTCATTTTTAATTTTTCCTTAATTTATTAGAATGTCAATTCAAGTCCGAAAGAGAACTGGCGAGACATAGGATATTGTGCCTTGTATACATTAAATGAGCTTTCCGAATCAAGACCGCTAAATCCAGTGAACGTCAACAGGTTCTGTCCCTGAGCATAGATACGTGCATTACCCAAGAAATGAGTCTTCTGCATCCATGACTGTGGGAAAGTATAGCTCAAAGAAACGTTCTTCAAACGAAGGAACGATGCATTTTCAAGGAAACGAGAATCCAAGTACGGAGTTACGCCGTAACGTGGGATATCGGTAACGTCACCTGGTTTCTTCCAACGATCGTACAAAAGACGCTTGCTCTGGTTATAAACAGTGAACAAGCCATTACTTTCTTCAAAATAACGGTCATTGTTAATCATCCAACGGTCAGCGACCCAACTGAACTGAGCGCTCAAAGAAAGACCCTTCCATGATAAGGTAGTACCAAAACCGCCCTGCCATGGTGCGATATAGCTCTTGTCTACCATCACTTTGTCCGACTCACGGTACACATTGGTAATGTTACCGTCCTTGTCATACCACAAAGCGTCACCGTTTGCCGGATTTACACCTGCAAATCGGTTGGTATAGAATTCACCGATTGAATGTCCCACCACGAACTTGGTTCCTGAGTTTGAATTTTCATACTCAGTTATTCCATTATAAAGTTCTTTGATTTCATTATTATTATAGGAAACATTCGCGTTCAAGTTCCAAGTAAAGTCTTTGGTACGAATCACATCCGCATTCAAAGAAAGTTCCACACCACGGTTCACGATAGTACCTACATTATCCCAATAGAAACCGAATCCATTGTTTACATACGACTGAGGTACAGACATCAACAAATTAGAAGTACGCTTGTGATACAATTCTAAATCAACGTTGTAACGTGACTGGAATCCGAAATGGAAACCGAGGTTGTTAGACCAAGTCTTTTCCCATCCTAATTTTTCATTACCTTCACTGATTGTGGCAATACCGCTCTGATTCATGTATCGAGCGCCACCGCCAACCAATTCCAAATGGTCGAAATCAGGAATGGTAGAGTTACCAGAAGTACCGGTACTCAAAGAAATCTGTGCATTGGTCAACCAATCCAAATCTTTCATGAAGTTTTCCTTCTTCATATTCCACATCAAACCGACTGACCAGAATGCTCCCCAACGATTGTCTCTACCGAAACGAGAAGAAGCATCGGCACGTACAGAGAAGTCAGCATAAATGCGTTCATTGAAGTTGTACTCTCCACGCATGAAAAAAGACAACATAGAATAAGAAGTGGAAGCATTAGCCCAAGAAGAAGCCCATGTACCTGATGACAAGTTAGTCAACAAGTCATTGTTCTGGCCTTGAGTAATGACATCGAATGATTCATTTCTAAAGTCAACGCCTTCCTGACCCAACATGACGTTAAATGCATGAACGTCATTCATAGTCCAACGGTAATTGGCTGTATTGGTAATGGTAAGTGCCAACATATCGTATGAATTACGTCCTGCTCTACCTACTCCATGATTGATAGCATAGCTTGGAAGAGAAAAGCTCTCACCGGTAGAGTGAGTATAATCCACACCGAACTGTGAACGGATCACCAAATCCTTGATAGGAGTAACTTCAGCATAGAACACACTCAATGCCTTGTACTTTTTGTTCATACCTTTATTATAAAGTACCCACTCCAATGGATTTTCATTCAAACCAATCCAACTTCCGTCTTTGGCAGAAGCTACAGAACCATCTTCACGATAAGGATTCCAATAAGGCAACATGAAATGAGCTGCAGAAATAGGTGTGGTAGTATTATATCCACCTTCTGGTGCCTGCTGCACTTCTTCATAAGCAATCATTGAGTTGGTACCCACCTTCAACCATTTGGCCGCTTTCACGTCTGCATTTGCTCTCAAATTATAACGGCGGAAATCTGACGACAAAGCAATACCTTCCTGATCATAGAAGCTACCTGAAACGAAATAGTTCAATTTGTCAGAAGCACTGCTGATAGAAAGGTCGTAGTTCTGAAGCATTGCGTTATTACGGAACACTTCATCCAACCAATTTATGTTGGTTTTACGTAAGATTTCATAGTCTTGTCCCTTGTCGAAGCCTATTTCCTTTTCAAACTGGATACGTTCGTCCGTATTCATCAAGTTCCATTTGCCATGAGCAATGCTTGAGAATCCGATCTGTGAACGGAACACGATCTGTGGCTTGTCCATTGCTCTACCACGTTTGGTGGTAACCACTACTACACCGTTTGCAGCACGTGCACCATATATAGAAGTAGAAGAAGCATCCTTCAAGACAGATACGCTTTCAATATCGCTCGGACTGATGGTATTGAAGTCTGTACTAGAAATAGGCACACCATCCAAGATATACAAAGGTTCTGTACCTGAATTAATAGAGTTGGTACCACGAATTTGGAATTTAGCTGGTGCACTTGGTTCTCCAGAGTTAGACATGACGGTCATACCAGGAGTCTGACCTTGCAAAGCCTGGTCGAAACTAGCAGAAGGTACATTTTCCAGTTTTTCACTTTTCACTGTTGAAACAGAGCCTGCAATGGTTCCTTTCTTACGAACTCCATAAGCCACGACCACTACTTCATCCATCAACTGAGAATCATCTCTCATCTCTACATTCAGAACGCCGGTTTTAGCATTTACTTTGAATTCCTGCGTTTTCATACCAATGTATGAGAACACCAAAGTAACCTCTTTACCATGAATCTGAATTGAATAGTTACCATCCATATCGGTAACAACACCGTTAGTACTTCCTTTTTGCAAGACTGTCGCTCCAATCAATGGCTCATTTCCAACTTTAGCACTCACATTTCCTTTCACAAGGAATGTCTGAGCCAATGCTGGCTGAACACTCAACAAAGCAAAAAAGACTAACCAAAGATACATTCTTTTCATCTTTTGTTTGACTAATAATAACAAGATTCAAACCACTAGAAATAATTTGAAGCCTTCGAATTGTAATTTATTTATTAATTTTTAGTTATTTTCTTCTAATTCTTTTCACCTAAAAAAAAACGTTTTTTGACAAACGATTGCAAATATAGCTCAAATATTCTAATAAATAAGTACAAAAATCATTTAAATTACAATCTAACTACCTCCTTTTACGTATAAAATATAAGCATACAAGATTTATAAGTTCGTCTTTCTCTCTCCATATAAAGGTAGATACATTATAAATTATGTTAAACCGAAAATTTCTCTTCCATACGAATTTCCCCCCGATTATTCCTAAACACTTTTAAGCATCCAACGCACAATGTAACAAAAATGTAACATCGATGAAATCTATTTATAAAATGAGAAGCCGACCTTTGCACTGTAAAAATATCAACGTTTAATAGTCTTTATGGAAACAATTTTTTTGGGGATAGTCATATTCCTATTTTTACTGGCTATCTTTGATTTGCTGGTAGGTGTAAGTAATGATGCCGTCAACTTTATGAACTCAGCAGTTGGAGCGAAAGTCGCAAACTTCAAGACCATTATTCTTGTTGCCGCCATCGGTGTATTTGTAGGAGCTATATTCAGCAACGGCATGATGGACATTGCCCGACATGGGATATTCCAACCTTCAAACTTCAGCTTTTATGAAATCATGTGCATTCTCCTGGCGGTTATGGTAACAGACGTCGTCCTGCTTGATATTTTCAACACATTGGGACTGCCTACCTCTACTACCGTATCCATGGTATTCGAATTATTGGGAGGTACTTTCATTCTTGCCATCTTGAAGATCGTAGCCGACGAAACAGCCGTTCTTTCCTTAGGGGATATGATGAACACAGAAAAAGCCCTTTCTGTTATCATGGGTATCTTCCTTTCAGTAGCCATCGCATTCATCGCCGGTACCTTGGTACAATATATTTCCCGACTCATTTTCAGCTTTAACTACAAGAAGAACCTGTCTTGGACCATCGGTATATTCGGAGGTATTGCGGTAACTTCACTCTCCTATTTCGTTCTGATTAAAGGTTTGCAAAGTGCACCGTTCATAACTCCTGAAATCATGGAATGGATCAATACCCATACCACAACTTTGGTGATAGGATTCTTCCTTTTCTTTACCTTATTTATGCAGTTGCTTCACTGGTTGAAGATAAATGTATTCAAAATCATCGTTCTTTTGGGTACGTTCTCTTTGGCTCTTGCCTTTGCCGGCAACGATTTGGTCAACTTCATCGGAGTTCCTCTGGCTGGTTTCTCGGCCTATACCGATTACATGGCCAATGCCAATGGTGCCAGCATTTATGATTTCAACATGCATTCGCTCATGTCTTCAGCCCAGACTCCGGCTATTTTCCTTTTCTTGTCAGGATTGGTCATGACATACGCCCTGGCAACTTCTAAAAAAGCGAAGAATGTCATCAAGACATCCGTTGACCTTGCCCGTCAGGAAGAAGGAGAAGAAATGTTCGGCTCTTCAGCCTTGGCCCGTACCATAGTACGCCGTGCCAACAGCATCAACGAAGGCTTGAAACGCATCATTCCAGCTCATGTACGTGCATGGATTAACAGCCGATTCAATAAAGAAGAAGCAATTCTGGAAGACGGAGCTGCTTTCGATATGGTCCGTGCCTCTGTCAATCTCGTATTGTCCGGTTTGCTGATTATCATCGGTACCAACATGAAGCTACCACTTTCTACTACCTATGTAACCTTCATCGTTGCCATGGGTACCTCCTTGTCCGACCGTGCATGGAGCCGTGAAAGTGCAGTTTACCGTATCACAGGTATGTTATCAGTCATCGGCGGATGGTTCATCACCGCTTTCGTAGCCTTTACCATCTGTGCCATTGTAACAGTTATCATGTTCTACACCAATGCAGTAGGCATGTTCGCTTTCATCGCCATTTCGATTTTCCTTCTTATCCGCAGCAACATCCAATACAGCAAGAAAGAAAAAGCTGAAAAGCAGGACGATCTCTTCAAGCGTATGATGGCTTCAAAAGACAAGACAGAGACCTTATCTCTCTTGCGCATGCACGTACAGGAAACACTGACCAGCTACATCGACTTCAGTGCAAAAGCCTATACCCAGATGACCGACGGATTCTTAAAAGAAGACTTGAGAGGATTACGAAATGCACTAAACGCTACCGATGAACAACGCAAGCTATTGAAGAAACACCGCAGAAAAGAAATTCTCGGACTGCGCCGTATCCCGACAGCCATTGCGATTGAAAAAAATACTTGGTTCCACTTGGGCACCAACAGCTGTGAAGAAATGCTGTACTGTTTGAAGCGCATCTGTGAACCTTGCAAAGAACATGTTGACAATAATTTCAATCCGGTTTCCAAAGAAAGCGTAGCCCAGTTCTTACCCATCCGCGAACGACTCTGTGAGCTGATGGAACAGACCAAACAAGCGATCGCAACCAACAACTACGAGCATGCTGATACCATCTTGAAGGAAGGAGACAACTTGAAGAATACCATCTCTTCTATCCGTAAAAGCCAGATGAACCACCTGCATGCCACTGATGGAACAGGTATCAAAGCCGCTATGGTTTACCTGAACGTACTCCAGGAAACACAGGAAATGGTCAGCGTATGGCGACATCTCCTCCGTGCCAGCCGTTTCTTCCAAAATGACTACGTACCTCAAGAAGCCATTCAAGAAGTACCCGTTCTGGAAGCTATCGACAACCGAATGGCCTGATCCTTTCGGATGCTGAACAAAACAAATCTCTGAAAAACGCATAAACACACCAGAAAAAGGCCGCTCCGGTTAATTCCGAAGCGGCTTTTTCTTAATCTTATCCAACCATGTCCTTTCCTTCTTATCGTTTCACGGACATGAAACATCTTGTTCACATCCATGGAACATATGTTTCACAATAATGAAACGGTAGTTTCACAAATGTGAAACGATAAACTTGTCTTCAGGAGAACTCTTACTTCCTGCCCGCATTTCAACGACGCTTCTAAAAAGCCTTTCACTTAACAAGGATCACTTCTGTTCCAGTTTACGCTGTTTATAAAGTTGGTATGAATTGACAGTATTGTGCCATACACTATAAAAACCGCCCACAATAGCAGTTACCGGTGTAAAGAAAGTGTATCCCATCCAGATAGCCAAGACGGTATTTTTCTGTCCAAGAGCCTGTCCTGCACTGATGGTATCGCCATACTTTCTACCAATCTTCTTTCCGTAATAGAACTGCAAAGCACACGAAATCAAAGAAATCAATGCCAAGCCAGCTTGATACCAGAAAGAATATTCACTATGAACAATGCTTCTTACGGTCATTGCAATCGCCAATGCCAGCGCCACTGCCCACAAGTAGAAAGCCAATTCATGCCACTCCCCAATCTTTGCATGCACTTTCGGCACCAGATAACGCAAGATAACGGCCAAGACAAATGGGCATAGCAACAACGGGAACACCTTACCCAAAATCATTGAGAAAGAAATCATAAAGCTTAATCCCGGCTGCGGATGAACCAACGGCACAACCAATGGGACCAAAATAGCCACCAGAAAGTTGACCAAGATGGTATAAGAAGTCAGACGCGCCGCATCGCCCCCCAATTTACGGGTAATCACCGGAGCAGCCGTTGCAGTAGGACAGATGAAACAAAGCATGGCACCTTCCAACAGCAATCCTCCCGGCATATCAGGGAAGAAGAACAAAGGCAGTGCCAATACCACAAACACACCACCCTGTATCAACAGCAACTTTGCATGCCAGCGGCACGGCTTCAAATCGTGTACGTCTACCTTACAGAAGGTAAGGAACAACATTAAAAAGATCAATGTGGGCTGAATGATGCCAACCAAACGCTCCACCAACGGTTTGGTAGGAGCCAAAAAAGGAATGTTTACATAAACAAAGTAGAGGACTACCCCCATCAACATGGAAATAGGTAATGTCCAATCCTTGACAAAGCGAACGATGTTCATTTCTTTAACGCTTAAAAATAACACCTAAAGTGGTAACATACTCATCAATAACAATCAAAGATTCCCCTAATCAAAGAGCCGCTACCTTAAAAATAAATGAATTTATAAAAGAACATCTTGAACCCAATGCCCCCTCGTTTACGCTAAAAGCAGAGGAACATCAAGTTCAAGATGTAATATAAGAGAGACTATCTGGCTCAAACAAGCCAGATAGCATTATATCAAATGGAGAGTTTGACAGCTTAGCACTTTCCAGCGCAACGAGGCTTAATCTGTTTGAAGAAGTCATTACCCTTGTTATCTACCAAGATAAATGCAGGGAAGTTTTCAACTTCAATTTTCCAGATAGCTTCCATACCCAATTCCAGATATTCTACACATTCAATGCTCTTGATGTTGTTCTTTGCCAACATTGCAGCAGGACCACCGATAGAACCGAGGTAGAAACCACCATGTTTCTGACAAGCGTCAGTAACAGCCTGGCTACGATTACCCTTAGCCAACATAATCATAGAACCACCATGACTCTGGAACAAGTCAACGTATGGGTCCATACGTCCAGCAGTTGTAGGCCCCATAGAACCACAAGCCATACCCTTAGGAGTCTTGGCAGGACCAGCATAGTAAATAGGATGATCCTTGATATACTGTGGAAGTTCTTCACCTCTATCCAAACGTTCTTTCAACTTAGCGTGAGCGATATCACGACCTACGATGATAGTACCGTTCAAAGACAAACGAGTTGAAACTGGATATTTGTCCAACTGAGCCAAGATTTCCGGCATTGGACGGTTCAAGTCAATACGTACTGGATCACCTTCACCTGCATTACGCATTTCTTCCGGAATCAGTTCGCTTGGATTTGAATCCAATTTTTCAATCCAGATACCATCCTTATTGATTTTACATTTGATGTTACGGTCGGCAGAACAAGATACACCCAAACCTACAGGACAAGATGCACCGTGACGAGGCAAGCGGATGATACGTACATCGTGAGCGTAGTATTTACCACCGAACTGAGCGCCGAGACCGATGTTATGAGCTTCTTCCAATACTTTCTTTTCCAATTCGATGTCACGGAAAGCACGACCATATTCATTACCTGTAGTAGGCAAGTTATCATAGAAGTGAGTAGAAGCCAATTTAACAGTCAACAAGTTCTTTTCTGCAGAAGTACCGCCGATAACGAAAGCGATGTGGTACGGAGGACAAGCAGCAGTACCCAAAGTCTTCATCTTAGCTACCAAGAAAGGAACCAAAGTTTCAGGATTCAAGATAGCTTTTGTTTCCTGATACAAGTAAGTTTTGTTAGCAGAACCACCACCTTTTGTAACGCAAAGGAATTCGTATTCCATGCCTTCAGTAGCTTCGATGTCAATCTGAGCCGGTAAGTTACAACGAGTGTTCACTTCTTCATACATGGTAAGAGGTGCATTCTGAGAATAACGAAGATTTTCTTCTGTATAAGTTTTATATACACCCTTTGACAAAGCTTCTTCATCACAGTATCCTGTCCAAACCTGCTGACCCTTTTCACCGTGAATAATAGCTGTACCAGTATCCTGGCAGAAAGGAAGAACTCCCTTAGAAGCTACGTCTGCATTACGAAGGAAAGTAAGAGCGACATACTTGTCGTTATCGCTTGCTTCAGGATCTCTCAAGATTTTAGCCAAGCATTCGTTATGAGAACGGCGCAACATGAATGATACGTCGCGAAAAGCAGCATTAGCCATTGCAGTCAAACCCTCTTTTTCAATCTTCAAGATAGGTTTTCCTTCAAATTCGCTTACGGATACATAGTCTTTGGTAAGCAAGTAGTACTCAGTGTCGTCATGTCCTTTTTCGAACATCGGCTGATACTTAAATTCGGGTGTTGCCATAATGTTATAAATTAGTTGATTAGTTTATTTTGAGCAAAGGTACGAAGTTTTTAAGAATATAGAGTAAGCAGCATAGTTTTTTTTCACAGAAAGTTCGTTTGTCTTCCTCAATCTTTGCCTGCTATACCAAACCGCCTTTCTTTCTCCGTTTCCGAAGAAGGAAGGGCGGTTCCTCCACGATGTCACGTAATTGTCCGCAAAACAATCATCTTGACAACCTTTGTATCTAACTGTCAGAAAGGACAAGCGGATTATTCTTCCGGTTCATAAGTCTGATAAAGGAAATCATTGTACGGATACTTCTGCACATGCAGTTCACGCACCTTCTTATAAAGAATTTCCTTAAATTCATCAATATTCAATTTATTACGTGCAGAAATGAAGAAGCAATTGTCATTCATCTTGGCCATCCACGTTTTCATCAATTCTTCCAAAGGAATATTCTCTTTGGTTCGAGGTGTCAAGTCATCTTCATCTTTCTTCACATACGTATAGGCATCAATCTTATTGAAAAGAATCATGCTCGGCTTTCCTGCAGCCCCCAAATCAGCAATGGTTTTCTCAACCACCTGAATCTGCTCTTCAAAATCAGGATGAGAAATGTCCACGACGTGAATCAGCAAATCCGCTTCACGCACCTCATCCAATGTAGACTTGAAAGATTCCACCAAGTCGGTAGGCAGTTTACGGATGAAACCAACTGTATCTGAAAGCAGGAACGGCAAATTTTCAATAATCACCTTACGTACCGTAGTATCAAGAGTAGCAAACAGCTTATTTTCTGCGAAGACCTCACTTTTAGCCAAAAGATTCATCAAAGTGGATTTTCCCACATTCGTATATCCAACCAAGGCCACACGAATCATGCGTCCTCGATTCTTTCGCTGCGTGCTCTTCTGTGTATCGATATCAGCCAGACGCTGTTTCAGCAATGCCATACGGTTCAAGATGATACGACGGTCCATTTCCAACTGAGTTTCACCCGGTCCACGAAGACCAACAGAACCCTTACCGCCACCGGCACCAGAGCCACCACCCTGACGTTCCAAGTGAGTCCACAAACGCTGCAGACGAGGCAACATGTATTTATACTGCGCCAATTCAACCTGTGTCTTTGCATTGGCGGTTTGAGCGCGCATGGCAAAAATATCAAGAATCAGGGAAGTACGGTCCAATATTTTGACATTCAGTTCTTTTTCAATATTGCGAAGCTGCTTGGCAGAGAGTTCATCATCGAAGATAACCATACCGATTTCGGTTTCTTCATCCTCATTCTGCATCTGCAGATAATTCTTTATTTCTTCCAGTTTACCTTTTCCTACATAAGAAACGGAACTCGGAGTATCCAATTTCTGAGTAAATCGTTTTACGACTTCAGCCCCTGCCGTCTCGGCAAGAAAGGCTAATTCATCCAAATATTCATTGGTCTTTCTTTCATTTTGGAACTGAGTGATCAATCCCACGAGTACAGTCTTCTCGGTCTGTGCTTCAGATATTACAAATTCTTTCATTTAAGTAACTGTTCAAAATTAATTTTATACACATGAGTAATTCACAAATAAGTT
>JAHHQU010000023.1 GCA_020026225.1 Phocaeicola sp.
AACTAAATTATTGAATATCAATAGATAAAGATGTTCTTAAGGGACGACTATTTAGCGAAGCTGACAGCACGTGTTTCACGGATGACTGTAATCTTAACCTGTCCTGGATAAGTCATTTCATCCTGAATCTTCTTGGCGATTTCAGTTGACAAGCTTTCAGTCTGTTTGTCGTCAATCTTGTCGGCACCAACGATGACACGAAGTTCACGACCAGCCTGGATAGCATAAGTCTTGGTTACTCCAGGATAAGACATAGCCAACTGTTCCAAGTCATTCAAGCGCTTGATGTAAGCTTCAACGATTTCACGGCGAGCACCTGGGCGAGCACCGGAAATGGCGTCACAAACCTGAACGATAGGAGCCAACAAGGTGTTCATTTCGATTTCATCGTGGTGAGCACCGATTGCGTTGCAAATATCAGGTTTTTCCTTGTATTTCTCAGCCAATTTCATACCCAGCAATGCGTGTGGCAATTCTGGCTCTTCATCAGGCACCTTACCTATATCATGCAACAGACCGGCACGTTTTGCCTTCTTTGGATTCAATCCCAGTTCAGAAGCCATCACAGCACAAAGGTTGGCTGTTTCGCGTGCATGCTGTAACAAGTTCTGACCATAAGAAGAACGGTATTTCATCTTACCGATGATACGAATCAATTCAGGGTGCAAGCCGTGGATACCCAAGTCGATGGTAGTACGCTTACCGGTTTCGATGATTTCATCTTCAACCTGTTTGCGGACTTTAGCAACCACTTCTTCGATACGAGCCGGATGGATACGACCGTCGGTAACCAACTGGTGCAAAGCCAAACGGGCGATTTCACGTCTTACAGGGTCGAATGCAGAAAGAACGATAGCTTCAGGAGTATCATCAACTACAATTTCTACACCGGTAGCAGCTTCCAAGGCACGGATGTTACGACCTTCACGACCGATGATACGACCCTTGATTTCGTCCGATTCAATGTGGAATACCGTTACAGAGTTTTCAATAGCAGTTTCTGTAGCTACACGCTGGATAGACTGAATCACGATACGTTTCGCTTCACGGTTGGCCGACAATTTGGCATCGTCCATGATATCGTTGATATATGATTGTGCCTGTGTCTTGGCTTCTTCCTTCAAAGATTCTACCAAGCGTTCTTTTGCCTCATCTGCAGAAAGTCCAGAAATGGTTTCCAACTTCACACGTTCCTGTGACTGCAAGAAATCCAGTTCTTCCTTTTTCTTTTCTATGATTACCAGCTGAGCTTCCAGGTTTTCTTTGATGGCATCGTTTTCGCAGCGCTTGCGTTGAAGTTCTTCGTTTTTCTGTCCCAAGACCATTTCACGCTGCTTCAACTTGTTTTCAGCCTGTTGAATCTTTTGGTTACGAATGGCAACCTCTTTTTCCAAATCGGCTTTTTTGTTAAGGAATTTTTCTTTGACCTCCAAGAGCTTGTTCTTCTTAATCACTTCGGCTTCATTTTCAGCCTCCTTAATAATAGCATCATACTTTGTTTTCAAGCCATACTTGAAAAAACTATATGAGATTGCTCCTCCTACAAGGAACGCTACAACTGTTAATATTACTGTTAGCAACATTTTAATAGAGTTTATATAAATAAAAAACGCACACTCCATAGGCTAACCGTTAAGTTAACTACAGACATGTGCGTGAATAGCTTCAAAGTGTTACCTAAGTTTATTCCCTGTCTTTTTCAATGCAGTGATCAATGCATTCCTCCATCCTTTTCAAGATTTCCATATAAGGAGCCGTATCATTCCGGTGTTTCAGTGTCATATTTTCAAAGGCCAATTCTAAAGCAGCCATTGCCCAATGCTTCACTGGACCGAATTCGGGATATAATCTTCGGTATTTATTTAATTTATAGTCAATCTGTTTGGCAGCGTCACGGTACAATAGCTCATCTTCGCGGGGGATGGTGAGTGGGTACTTTTCGTTGTCAATCAGCAGATGTATTTTCATTTTGTCGTTCATAGATACATACGTTTACTCGTGAAAAACATTATTCGTTCAGTAAAGCGATGCATTTGTCGACTTCACGCACAAGTCTCGCCAATCGTTGTTTCGTATCTTTGACTTCATTGTCATTGATACTGATTATGCGAGCCATTTTTAAATTGGTATATTGTTCTTCTAATTCTTTCCGGCTATTTTCAATACGCTCTATTTCAGCTTCCTTTTCAGAAATCTGCAGTTTAAGTGAAGCATTTTCTTTTCTTGATTCTTCATACAGATAAATTAAATGTTTCAACTTGCCCTCGAAAGTATTCAATTGCTTTTTGTCTTCTTCAGTCATTTGTATACCAAAAATCTACACAAATATACTATGTTGGGTTGATAATTGAAAATATTTCGACCAGATTTTTACGGCTGAAAACCTTTTTCTTTTGTTCTTTATTGTTATAAAAACCTTTTTTTCTTTATTTTATGTTGTTCGACATAAGAAGCGTTCTGCAAACCTTTAGTATCGTTTCATTTTTTTTTTGTTGTTTCTTCCTTCATAAACAGAATATCTATTTTATGGAAATCTCGTTTTTGCAAGTGACTTCTTATCACTTGTTAGTTTTGAAGAAAAAATCCAAATTCTGCAAGCTGATGCTAAATTCGTGCCACTATAAATATGCGCAAAGTCTCTCTTCTCTTCTCTTTACGGAAAATATTAGTAAACTGAGCGTTTAAATAAATTTTTAACATTATTTAATAGTAAATTCTTGCTTATTTAAAATAAAAATAAATCTTTGCAAAAAAACATTCTTTATGTAAAGAAAACTAATAGAACCTAAATTCATGTAAACCTATTGGTGGAATTAATTTGTAAATAGGATTAGCTATAATCATTTGTATGATTTCACTCCTGTAGTCAAAGAAGTGTTAATGTAAGATTCTTTTATAAATATGATATCATATAATATAAATTGATAACAAAACGACAATAGTTACTCGAATAAAAGTCAAATTAATTCCGTCAACGCGTTATATTAATATGTCATACAGAATAACACTTTAAAAATATATAGTTAATAGAGTTTATATAGAATAAGAAGTAGTGTGATTGAAAATCAGTACTCTAAAACCTTATTCGATATATTGTCTAATCTTAAAATAACAACCTTAATTAAATGGAGAAACATCTGTCTTTATGTCCCAATCGGGAATTGAATCGAAATTTTTCCAAGACCAGACTAATCATGAAGAACGGAACTTTGTGTTTATGTTTGTCTTTATGTGCAGGAGCAATGTATCCTAGTTATATGAATGCTATGGGTGCTGATTCGACTGAAATCAATCTCACACAAGAACAAAAAATGAAAGTTTCAGGTCAAGTAGTAGATGCTACAGGAATGCCTATCATTGGTGCTAATGTGGTAGAAAAAGGTACGTTGAACGGTACCATTACTGATTTGGACGGTAACTTCTCATTGGAAGTGAATCCGGGAGCTGTTTTACTTGTTTCCTTTATCGGTTACAATGAACAGACTGTTCCAGTGGGCGACCAGAAAGTATTTAAGTTGCGCTTGACTGAAGATACTCAACGCTTGGAAGAAGTAGTAGTAGTAGGTTATGGAACACAGAAGAAAGTGAACTTGACCGGCTCTGTAAGTAACGTGAAAGCCGATTTGATGGAAAACCGTACTTCATCCAGCCCAGTGAACATGTTGACCGGTAACGTTGCTGGTGTTACCATTGTCCAAAACTCAGGCCAACCAGGTGCCGATACCGGTACACTGCGTGTCCGTGGTGTGGGTACATTGGGTAACTCTGAAGCTATGGTCATTGTAGATGGTGTGGAATCTTCTATGAATAATGTCGATCCGAATGATATTGAGAACATTTCTGTATTGAAAGATGCTGCCGCTTCTTCTATCTATGGTGTGCGTGCTGCCAATGGCGTAATCTTGATAACTACCAAGAAAGGTAAGGTAGGTCATCCAGTCGTTTCTTATAACGCTTATGTGGGTTGGCAGAACGAAACCCGTATGCCAAAATACTTGAATTCCTATGAATATGGCAAGCTGATTAACGAGGCTTATACCAACGATGGATTGAAACCGTTGTATTCTGAAGAACAGTTGGAAAAATTCCGTAACCATTCTGATATGGATCATTACGGTGACAGCAACTGGTTGGGCGAACTGCTCAGCGAAAATGGTTTCTTCCATAACCACCACTTGAGTGTGAATGGAGGTACCAAGGATATCCGTTATTCTATTTCATTCGGTTACCACGATAAGAATGGTTTGATTCCGAATACGAATTACAACAAGTTCAACGTCCGTTCTAATATTGATGCCAAAATCAATAACCGTTTGGACATCTCTTTGAATTTGTCAGCATACCGTAGCCGCCAGGCTGAACCTGCCGAAGGTATGGCCAACATCATTCACTATGCATTCCGTGAAACTCCGGTCACTCCAATCCAGTTCTCCAATGGCAATTATGGCTTGTTCAAGAACGAACATAACTCTGTTGCTGCTGCACGCAACAGCGGTTTGACGAAGAATTACAACAATAACTTCGTGGGCAGCGCTTCTTTCGGTTACAAGATCATTGACGGATTGACTTTGAGAGGTAACGCTTCTTCAACTTTCAATTTGGCCGATACTCATTCTTTCTTGCATAGCATGAAGTTCTACAACGCAGACTCTCCAGATCCTATCAAGAATACACGTAGCCAGGTAGTTGACCAGGATAACAAGATGCTCGAAGTGAACCTGCAGGCTTTCTTGGATTATGCGAAGACCTTTGGAAAGCATGATGTAAAGGCTTTGTTGGGTTACTCTCAGTTGTATAATCAGGTGAAGATTGTCAATGCCAGCCGTAAAGATCTTCCGATGAACAACAACTTGGGCGAATTGAATGCCGGTGGGCCGAATACTCAGGAAAATGGCGGAACCAAATTGGAATACGCATTACGTTCTGTATTTGCTCGTGTAAACTACGCATACGATAACCGTTACTTGTTGGAAGCCAATGTACGTTACGATGGTACTTCTCGTTTCCCTAAGGACAAACGTTTCGGTGCATTCCCTTCATTCTCTGCTGCATGGCGTATTTCTGAAGAAGATTTTTTCAACGTTTCTTGGATGGACAACTTGAAGATCCGTGCATCTTGGGGTATGTTGGGTAACCAGGAAATCGGTGACTATGCATTCTATAATACTTACCTCTTCGGTCAGAACTATAGCTTCGGCAACGTATTGGCTCCAGGTGTTTCTATCAACAGCACTATGGCCAACACCCATATCACTTGGGAAAAGACAGACCAGTTGGACTTGGGTATCGATGCTGAGTTCTTCGGTGGCAAGTTGGGATTCGTAGGTGACTTTTTCGTGAAGAATACCAAGGATATCTTGTTGCAGCTTCCTATTCCTTCTATCGTAGGTGTTGAACCTCCTATGCAGAATGCTGGTAAGGTGCGCAATACAGGTTTCGAACTTCAGTTGACTCACAACAATCAGGTGAACGATTTCCGTTATAACTTGACTGCCAACTTCAGTTATGTGAAGAATGAAATTACTGACTTGAGCGGTGGTGATACTCCGGGACGTTCAGTAGGTGACCCTATTAATAATATCTATGGTTTGGTTTGTGAAGGTATTTTCCAGGATCAGAAAGAAATTGACGCACATGCTCCTCAGGTATGGGGCGCTAAACCGGGCGACTTGAAATATGCTGATTTGGACAAGAATGGAGTGGTAGACCACAATGACCGCAAGTCTTTGGGTTCTTACTTCCCGAAAATCAACTTCGGCTTGCGTATCGGTATGGAATACAAGGGCTTCGATTTCTCTGCTTTGATGCAAGGTGCTGCAGCCGTTAAGGGTATCGTGAAACCTGAAATCGGCCGTGCTTTCTATAATGGTGGTAAGGCTACAGAAGAACACTTGGACCGTTGGACTCCGGAAAACAGAGATGCATCTCAGCCACGTGTTTCTATGCGTGAAGCTAACAGAAACTGGAATACTTCTTCTTTCTGGGCTCAGGATGCTTCTTACCTCAAGATGAGAAATATGCAGATTGGTTACACATTCCCGAAATCTATCTTGGGTAATTCAGGAATTTCTCGTTTGAGATTCTATTGCAGTATTGATAACTTGTTTACTATCACAGGATTTAACGGAGCTGATCCGGAAGCTACCTTCTTGAACAATGGTTCTAGAGGAAGTTATTATCCTTTGACTCGTAATTACTCATTCGGTGTTAATCTTTCATTTTAAAAAAAACTAGTAGACTTATGAAATTCAAATATATATTTGTATCATGTTTGTCGCTGATGGCAGTTAGCTGTAACGACAGTTTCTTGGAACGTCTTCCACAAGATCAGCTGGCCGATGAATCTTATTGGTCAGAAGGAGAAGATGCTGTGAAATATACCACTGGCATTTATCGTTACATGACTCAGCCGGGTAACCACATGGTGATGCTGGATGCTTATACTGATAATGCTGTGCCTGTGCATGTTGGTGCTGAACAAGGTCAGATTTCTGCTTGTCAGGCTACTTCTACCAACCCTCACTTTGCCCAGGTTTGGAGCGATGCTTACAATGGTATCCGCCGCTGTAACATTTTCTTGGCAAATATCAGTCGTGTCAACATGAACGAAGAACAGCGTGCTGCGTTGACAGGTGAAGTGGAATTCTTGCGTGCTTATTTCCATGCTACATTGTTGAAGTTCTATGGTGGTGTGCCTATCCTTACAAAGGCATTGGAACTGAATGAAGCAATCCCTGCCAGAAAGACAGAAGAAGAAGTCTATAACTTCGTTGTCACTGAATGTGACAAGGCCATTGAAAAATTGCCGGTTGATGCCAGTGAAGTAGGTCGTGCCACAAAAGGTGCCGCTTTGGCATTGAAGGCTCACATCGCTTATTTGATGCACAGATACGATGTTGCCAAAGATGCAGCCAAGAAGATTATGGATATGGGCAAGTATGAATTGTATCCTGATTACGCTGGCTTGTTCGCCAAAGCAAACGAAAACAACTGCGAAGTGATTTTCGACCATCAGTTCATGGATAATGCAGTGGATCCGCTGGATACTGGTAGCTGGGTAGACCAGTTCTTTGCTCCGGTTGATTTCGGTGGTTGGGAAGCTCTTTCTCCAACACAGGATTTGGTTGATACTTATGAATGTATCGATGGCAAGTCTATTGAAGATTCTCCACTTTATGATGCTTCCAAACCGTTTGAAAACCGTGACCCTCGTTTGGCTGCCTCTATCTTGAGACACGGATCTAAGTTTGGTCCTATCACTTTCGATTCAAGAAATATGGGTGACGGTAACCATACACGTACCGGTTACAGCATCCGAAAGGTTGTGGATGAAACAAACTATGGTTGCAATTATTGGGGTGCTTTGAACTATATTTTGTTCCGTTATGCTGAAGTCATGTTGATTTATGCAGAGTCTGTTAATGAATTGGAAGGACCTACTGCTGAAGTTTACAATCAAGTAAATGCTATTCGTAAACGTGCTGGTGTAGCAGAACTTACTGCAGGCTTGAACAAGGACCAAATGCGTGACGCTATACGTCATGAACGTCGTGTGGAATTCACTTTCGAAGGTATCCATTTATTTGAAACTCGTAGCTGGAGAACCACTGAAGCTTGTGTAAACAAACCTGTTTACGGTATGACTTCTACAGGCGAAAAGATCTTGGTAGAACAGAGAAAATTTAATCCTGAAAAAGATTATCTTTGGGGCATCCCTCAAGATGACATTGATTTGTCAAAGGGTACATTGAAGAATAATCCGGGTTATTAAAGATAAATGTAGTAGGTAGATTGGCTGTGAAGCTAGTCTACCTAATTGAATTTTAGTGTTGATCTAAAATGTTTTATCGGTATTGATACGAACACATTTTTGAAAATACGCTTTGTTCATGATGGCTGTTTTTTCTTAATCCTGATTTTCGCAAGCTGATGCAAATTTCATGACATTATTAATATGCACGGAGTTTTTCTATTCTTTACAGGATATATTTGTATGATGAGTGATTAAATAAGCATTTTGTGCATAGCTTCCACTTACCCGCAAAGCGACTTGAGACAATGCGTTATAACAATAACAAACAAAAAATCAAGGATTAGTCGTAGTCCATATTAACGACTCTTGAGTATGCAAAATTTTGCAGTGTATATATGGTGTCTGTAGATTTTGGATATTTTGATTCATTTGATAGCAATGGAAATGTACTTGAATACAAAAAATGATACGATTCGTTACGGACAGTCAAAAATCTTTTATGTTTATTTTCCGAATGATTGTCTTGTAAAAGTTTCTTATCAGCACTGTCACCAGAAGATAAACTGCATTTTTTGACATGAAGTATTTAGGCAGACGTTTTGAACAACAAGTACGTATGATTCTATTTTCTACAGTCATTGAGTACTGTTCGAGTTCAAATCCGTTGATTGTTTCTGCTCTCCATTCTTTGAGAATGGACATGTCATCATAAAAGGCTGGGTATCTGTTTGAGCGGATATAGAAATGGTTGCAGTGAGCCTTCATCATGCATGCGCTGTTTATGCGGATGCCGTAATTTCCCAGTCCGGTAAAGATTCTCTACAGAAAATAAAGAATAAGCACATGAGAAACGGAGTATTTCACTATAGCTGTAGCTGAATGGCTGGCAGCGGTTTCTTGACGTTGAATCAATCACTTTGGCTAAAAGAGTTTCGAATTGCTCCATAATGGAAAATATTCAGCCAAAAGGTGTTATTTGTTCAGGTTTTATTTGTATATTAGCTATGTCTGATGAAGGTTTATGAGCTTTTGTTTGCAACACTAAGTTAAGTGAATCTTCTGACATGACAAAGTACTGAGTAATATATTGTAAATCAGTGATTTTAAATTAAAATTTATATAAAAGTGTTGCTGAACTAAGAAAAATTATCTTTGCTTTAAAATTCTAATAATGAAAAGGTACATATTGTTTATCCTCTCTTTCCTCTTGGTGTTTGGGGGGCAAGCTCAAGTTTCCGAAAAAGCCTTTAAACAATGGCATGGAAATAAGTATTCAATGTTCATCCATTTTGGACTCTATTCTGAATTGGGAGGGGTTTGGGAAGGCAAGCCGGTGACTCGCGGTTACAGTGAACAAATCCAGTCGTTTGCCGGTATCTTTAGTGATTGGTATGGGGATACGGCTTTGCGTTTCAATCCTACGAAATTTAATGCCGATGAAATCGTGGCTTTGGCCAAGGATGCAGGAATGCGTTCCATTGTCATTACGACCAAACATCACGACGGCTTTTGCATGTTCCACACTTCTACTACCGATTATAATTCGTTTGACGCTTCTCCGGCACACCGCGATTATGTGAAGGAGTTGAGCGATGCCTGCCAGCGAGGTGGAATCCGTTTGGGACTTTACTTTTCGGTAATCGACTGGCATTATCCTTACGCATATCCTATTTCCAGTCATAATTGTGACTTCATCACTCCTCAACATCATGAATATTCGAAAGCGCAAGTAACAGAATTGCTTACGAATTATGGCCCGATATCTGAGTTGTGGTTCGATATGGGTTCCAATACTCCTGTACAGAGCAAGGAATTGTATGAACTGGTACATAATCTGCAGCCGGACTGTATGGTTAGCGGACGTGTCGGCAACGATCAGTATGATTTCAGTGTGATGGCTGACAACAAGTATCCGGAAGGTTCATTGCAGTGTGCATGGCAGAGTGCGGCTTCTATGTTTGATGAAACCTGGAGCTATCGTTCATGGCAGGAAAGAGGAGATGTGCATGTCAAGGCGATGGAAAAATTGCGCAGCTTGATCAATGTCGTTTCACATGGTGGCAATTTCTTGTTGAACATAGGTCCTAAGGGCGATGGTTCCGTGGTTCCTTTTGAAAGAGAAGTATTGCTTGAAATAGGAAATTGGTTGAAGCAAAATGGCAATGCCGTTTATGATACGGAAGCTTCTCCATTCCGAAATCACTTTGAATGGGGGATGATTACCCGAAAAGGGAATCGCTTGAATCTGTTCTTGTCCGGAACCTATCCTGAAGACGGCTTTATCCGACTGGATATGCCGGATTATAAATTGATGAAGAGCGATGGCAAATTGGCTACTTGCATCCAGAAGAGTGGAGTGGTGGAAATCGCTGTTCCTGCTTCTGCATATAAAGATAAAACCATTCATGTGTTGACGCTGGATTTCGACCGTACCATTGAACCTCAACCTTTGGCAACGGTAAAGGGAACGATGTTGACAGCTGAGAATGCGACTCCTAATTATAGCTATTCTTGTTTTGATTACTACAGTAACTTCCGCAGTACAGTGAGCTATTCTTGGAATGTGGAACAATTGATGTTGAAGCAACTGGAATTCATCTATACAGACCAGGAAATGGGTAAGAAGTTGGACGTCACGGTAGACGGTCACCTTTATACTGTGGATTTGGTTGGCGGAAAGACATCTTCTTTGTCGTTGGCCAATGGAACGGTTTGGGGTAAACGCTATTTCTGTGGTCCTGGCAGTGGACAGTTTGATGCTCCTTCTACTTTGCAGACGGATGTGTATCATGCTCCAATCCGTCAGGGAGAATGGAAAGAAGTAGAAGAAAACCAGGCGGAATTTCCTGCAAATATTCTGGAAACTTATTTCTTGATGCAGGAAGTGACTTCACCTCGTGAGCAAGAAGTGTTGGTTGAAGTAGGTGCCGGTAATGGCTTGGAAGTTTATCTGAATGGAAAATCCATTTTGAAACATCTGAATCCTTATCGATGCAAGTTCCGTGCTGAAAAGGTGTTGCTGCCTTTGCTCAAAGGGAAAAATCAGATCGTCCTTCGTTTGTACAACCGTTTTGAAAAGAAAGCTTCTTACTTGTTGCGTCCGGCTGTTGACCAGACACTTTATCGTCAGACATTTACGTTGGACGGTACAGCCGAAGGAAGGTATCATACCATTCAAGTACGACAGAACGGATTGCCTTCTCCGCACAGTGATACGGAACTTTCCAATTTGAAGATCCGCTTCAGAAGACTTGCCAAATAATAAAAAAGGAGCTGCTTCCCGCATGGGAGGCGGCTCCTTTTTTATTAAGATATAGCTCTTGCCTTTTTCAGAATGCGTGGGAAGAAGTGCAGGAACAGAAGCGTGCAACAGATGGCTGCGGTAGAGTCGGATATTGCTTCTGCAGCAAAAATACCGTTCACTCCCATGAAGTGGGGCAGAATCAGAGCCAAAGGTACCAGTAGAAATACTTTTCGTAAAAGAGCGATGAAGATGGATATCTTGGCCTGACCTAAGGCTACGAACATGTTCTGGCAGGCACGCTGCAAACCGAAAATGGTCATTCCCGCAAGGAAGAGAGGCATGATTTGGGCGACTTTCTCTATCAGTTTTTCATCGCTTGTGAAGGCCGAAGCAATGAATGAGGGAAATGAAATCATGATTAACATTAAAACCAGATTGAATGAAAACATGACGGTGATGACAATTTTACAGCATGCTTTTACCCGTTCTAACTTGCCTTGTCCGTAGTTGTAGCTTACGATGGGAACGAATCCTTGTGAGAATCCCACCAATGGAACGCTGGCAAATTGCATGGCACTCTGTAAGATGGCCAGCGAGCTGACATAGATGTCGCTGAAATGTTTTAAGCTTCCATTGAGAACGAATCCGACCAGACTCTCAGTACTTGCCATAATGAAAGGTGAGATACCCAGACCGATGATGGCGGCTATCGTGCGTTTGTGAAGACGCATGTAACGCTTTTCAAGGGGGAGTGAGGATTCGCGTGAAGTGAGGAATCGGATAATCCAAACCGCACTGCAGGCTTGTGAGATGACGGTCGCTATAGCCGCACCTTTGACTCCCATATCCCACACGAAAATGAAAATCGGGTCAAGAATCAAATTCAGCAGAGCTCCTATGATGACCGACCACATGGCGATGGAGGGGCGTCCTTGGGCACTGATGAACGTATTCAATCCGGTAGATACCTGCACGAAAAAAGTCCCCAGCAAATAGATGGATAGATAATCTTCTGCAAAGGGAAGTGTATTTGTTGAAGCTCCGGTAATCAGGAGGATAGGTTTCATGAATGCATATACGCTGGCCGCTATTGCCAAGCTGAAGAAGATGAGCAGTACCAATCCGTTTCCTAAAATTTCACCGGCATGTTTCCGGTCTCCCTGTCCTAAAGAGATGGCGGCAAGAGGAGCTCCACCTGCACCGACAATGGATGAAAATGCCGAAATGAGGATGACGATGGAGGTAGTTACACCTACGCCAGCCAAAGCATCGGTTCCTATTTCTGGAATATGACCGATGTAAATACGGTCGATAATGTTATAAAGTAAGTTTACAAATTGTGCTGCTACAGCGGGAAGTGACATCTTGAATATCAGCGGGAGTATGGGAGCAGTACCTAAACGTTCTTCGTAGCGGTTCGTCATAATGTTTGCTTTCTTCATTTGGAATGCAAAATTACAAGATTTTTATGGTATGTGTCGTGGAAGAACTGATAAGAATTGAAGAGTCTGGCTTGTTTTTAAGAAGAAGTAAGGAGGGAAAGCCATGTTTTTGATATATATCAATAAATTGAAAGTTTTAGTGAATTTTATGCTTTTGAATATATAATGACATGAGAAAGCTTGTACCTTTGTGGCATGAAATTTGAATGAATAGATTTAAGAATTAAATTAAAATAGGTTATTAGGTAAAATGATTAAGGTATTAATGTCAAAAGCCGACCGTGAGGTTCGCTGAGACTTTTTAAAAATCTAGATTTAATTAAAAGAACCGTTTTTTATAGGTAGATAGTTAGGTAAAAAGAGTTTTCAGTTCATTCTATCAAAAGTGAGGTTGTTAAGGAGCATCCGATGATCCTTCAAATTAATGGCTGACTTTCATATCGGTCGGATGATGCAAGAGAAACCTTGCGCTTTACGTTTCAAGAGTTAACCGTCGGTTGGCTGATTTTATTCCCATCTTTATTTTTTTATGGTATGTCTTTGCTGCTTGAACTTTCCCGTCTTTATTCAGAAAGGAATGAACCGTATTGGTTCCAATATGGAAAGTAGTGATTCTGTCCTGTCTTTTTCCTGTTTGTTCCTGTTGAATACTTTCGAGAAGATGTATAAAATACTAAAATTTCTACAAAAATAGGTTGTATTAAGTATATTTTATAGATATGTATTATCTTTGTGAAGCAAAGAAAATGACTATGGAGGAAAACATCCGATACAATGATTTTGCTGGATTCTTGTCTGGCATATTCCCGTTTAAAGTTCAGAAAATTTCAGTAAATGCAGGATTTACCTGCCCCAACCGCGACGGTTCGAGAGGGTATGGTGGATGTACTTACTGCAACAATCAGACTTTTAATCCAGACTATTGCCGTACGGAAAAATCGGTGGCGCAGCAGTTGGAAGAGGGAAAGTTGTACTTTGCACATAAGTATCCTAAGATGAAATATCTGGCCTATTTTCAGGCTTATACCAATACATACGGTGAATTGGAAGACTTGAAGAGAAAGTATGAAGAGGCCTTGCAGGTAGACAATGTAGTAGGATTGGTTATCGGTACTCGTCCAGACTGTATGCCTGATTCTTTGCTGGATTATTTGGAAGAATTGAATCGTCGTACTTTTCTGATTGTGGAGTACGGCATTGAAAGCACTCATAACGAGATTCTCGAGCGGATTAATCGGGGACACAGCTATGAATGTGCAGCAGATGCGATTCGCCGGACATCAGAACGCGGAATTCGCGTGGGAGGACATGTCATCTTAGGTCTTCCTGGGGAATCTGAAGAAATGATCTTGCAGCAACCTGCCCAACTGTCAGAATTGCCTCTTACTACGCTCAAGCTCCATCAGCTGCAGCTTATCAAAGGAACTCGTATGGCTCATGAATATGCTGAACATCCGGAGGACTTTCATTTGTATGATGTGGACGAATACATCGATTTGGTCATCGACTATATTGAATTGCTGCGTTCCGATCTGGTACTTGAACGATTCGTTTCCCAGTCGCCGAAGGATTTGCTCATTGCTCCCGATTGGGGAGTGAAGAATCATGAATTTTCCAATAAGGTACGTAAGCGTTTGCGTGAGCGAGATTCATGGCAAGGAAAGCGTTGGAAAGCTATTTCTGGAGAGAATAAGTAAGAAATATAACAAAATAATTTTGTAAGATATGAAAATTAAAGGAAACGTACATTACGTAGGAGTAAACGATCGCACTAAAGCGTTGTTTGAGAGTCTATGGCCATTGCCGAACGGCGTATCATATAATTCATATTTGATTGATGACGGTGATACAGTGGCTTTGGTAGATACGGTTGATGTTTCTTTTTTTGAGGTTTACTTAAAGAAGATTCGCAGTATCATCGGTGACCGTAAGATAAACTATTTGATAATCAATCACATGGAACCTGACCATTCAGGAGCGATATCATTGATCAAGCAATACTATCCTGAAATCGTTTTGGTAGGTAATAAGAAAACCTTCGACATGGTAGAAGGTTATTATGGTGTGGCAGGCAACCGCTTGGTGGTGAATGAAGGGGATGCTTTGAATTTAGGTCATCATAATTTACGTTTTTATTTAGTTCCTATGGTGCATTGGCCGGAAACAATGGTTACGTATGATGAAACGGAAGGTATCTTGTTCTCTGGTGATGCGTTTGGTTGCTTTGGTGCATTGAACGGTGGTTGTGTAGACCGAAATATCAATACAGATGTGTATTGGGATGAAATGCGCCGTTACTATTCAAACATTGTAGGTAAATACGGTGCTCCTGTGCAGAAAGCATTGAAGAAATTGGGTGGATTGAACATTACGACAATCTGTCCTACTCACGGTCCGGTATGGGAAGAGCAGATTCCTAAAGTCATTGATATCTATGACCGCTTAAGTCGTTATGAAGGTGAAGAAGGGGTCGTGATTGCATACGGAACCATGTATGGAAACACTGCAGAACTGGCTGAAACCATAGCAGAAGAATTGAGTGCTCAAGGTATTAAGAATATCATCATGCACGATGTTTCACATACACATCATTCATATATCTTGTCTGATATATTCAAATATAAAGGTTTGATTGTAGGTTGCACCACTTATAACACGCAGTTGTATCCTTCTATGGAAGCGTTGTTGAGCAAGATTGCTGGTCGTGATATGAAGAACCGCATTATGGGTTATTTCGGTTCCTTCACATGGGCAAGTGCTGCAGTGAAGAAGATAGGTGAATACACTGAAAAACTGAAATTTGAAGTCGTTGGTGATCCTGTGGAAATGAAGCAGTCTATGTCTGCTGACAATTATGTACAGGCAAAAGAACTTGCAAAGGCTATGGCTGATCGTTTGAAAGCCGACCGCAAGTAATTAATTCTATTCGCTTTACGGAAAGGTCTTGATATACTTCTATCAAGACCTTTTTTGTGTGTATACAAGTTTAGAAAATAAAAGAATCCGCCTTCATCCAGTTGTGAAGGCGGATTCTTTATGTATTACGATTTTCCTTTGGGATTATTCAGCCTGGTGAATAGTAAGTTGTGGGAAAGGGAAACCGATGCTTGCTTTGTTGAATTTTTCATAGACCACTTTGTTCATGTCAAAGTATACATCCCAGTAATCAGAAGATTTCATCCATACACGTACTTTGACGTCTACGCTGCTTGCTGACAAGGAACCCAAAGCGATAAATGGAGCTGGGTCTTTCAAAATACGTTTGTCTGAAGCGATGATGTCTTCCAATACAGCTTTGACCTTTTCGAAGTCTTCACCATATTCAATTCCGAAGTTCCATTCAGCACGGCGGATATTTTCTTTACTGTAGTTGATGACTGTATTGCTGCTCAAAGAACCGTTTGGAATGTAAATGATGCGGTTATCTGGTGTAGACAAAATGGTGTGGAATATCAGAATTTCCTTTACTGCACCGCTTACACCCTGTGCTTCAATAAAATCACCTACTTTAAACGGTTTGAAAACCAAGATAATCAAACCGCCTGCAAAGTTTGACAAGTTGCCGGAAAGTGCCATACCGATAGCGACACCGGCAGAAGCGAGGATGGCTGTGAAGCTGGTAGTTTCAACGCCCAATTTGCTGACGATAGCGAAAGCTAAAATCAAGTTAAGCAGAATATTCAGCAAGCTTTTCAAGAAAGTGGTAGCGCTGATTTCCAACTTACGTTTTTCTAATAGTTTTGCTACAAGATGGTTGATCTGTTTGATCAGAAATCGACCAATAACATAAATTATAATCGCACCAATAATGCTCTTTCCTAATTCAATACATGAATTGGTCAGATTCTGTAATAATTGCTCGAGGTTAATGTTCGAGATTTCACCTGAAGTAAGTAACATAATGTTTGAAATATTAAAAAAATTGTTTTATCAAAGTGATTTTTTATCAAGTTCCCCTGTCTTCCGAAAAAAAAGACATGCAAAGGTAATGAATATATTTAAATTATTCAGTAAGCTGCCTTTTTTTGCATTCAATTTTAGTGGAATCTCGAGCGAATAATTTTTACATATCCAAAATACCTTTCCCTTGGCGGATGATTTCAAAATCATCTTCGCAGCAGTTCACGATGGTTGAGGGTTCAATGCCTCCGATACCTCCATCGATGATACAGTCGACTTCCTTTCCGAATTTTTCCTCAATCAGTTCAGGGTCTGTTACATATTCAATATCCTCATTTTCATCCAAGGGAAGAGTCGTGGTTAGAATCGGAGCTTCCAGTAACCGGCACAACTCGTTTACAATCTTGTTGTCTGGTACACGCACTCCCACTTCTTTGCGGTTGCGGAAGATTTTCGGCAATCGGCTGTCGGCTTTTAAAATGAACGTAAAAGGTCCGGGCAAATTCCTTTTCATCAGCTTGAAGATAGGATTGCTCATGCGTGTATATTCGCTGATGGTACTTATGTTGTCACAGATGATGGATAAGTCGTGTTTGCGGGGATCTAATCCTTTTAGCTTGCAGATTCGTTCGATGGGGCGTTCTTTCAGTGCATGACATCCTATCGCATACATGGTATCGGTAGGATAGATGATGATTCCGCCATCATTCAAGAGGTCGATTATTTCTTGAAGCACAGCTTGGCTGTTGTTTTTTTCGTATAGTTTGATAAGCATGGTAATAAGATGGAATTAAATGTTCCTTTTGAATAGGAGAATATCCAAAAATACAAAAAATTATAATTGCTTTTTCTTTTTCTTCAGTTCTTTTGCTAATCGGTATTGAATGAGTGCTTCGTTTTTTTTCCCGAAAGCTTCCAAGGCTTCTCCGAAAAATTCATGAGCTCCCGGATGTTCTGGCTTTAAAGTCGTTGCACGGTCCAAGTCATGCAGTGCACCTTCAATATCTTTATTGAACAAGCGTAGTTTGCCACGATTGTATACGGCCTTGAATTCTTTAGGACGTATCTTAACCGCCTGGTTAAGGCACTCTTCAGCTTTAGGAATGTCTCCATTGTCATAATAGGTCACTCCTTTGCGTACCCATGCATCTACATAATCAGGGTATAGCTCCAAGGCCTTGTCATAATTGGCGATGGCAGCACGTACATCATGGGCTTCGATAATGCATTCATTTCCTAAGAGGTAGTATTCATGGGCATACTTCTTCAGATTCTCTTGTTGGGTGCGCAATTGTTCTTTCAGCCGGTTGTTTTCTTCTTTCAACCGGTTGATGATGCCTAACTTTCTACTGATGAATCGCCGGATTAATGGCTTTTCGATGTCGTACCGGTTGTGTATCGCCTTGAAGAATTGTCCAAGGAACTCCGTGAAGTCTCCTTTGTCGAATGCCTTGACAGCCGCAATGTATTGCAGGTCCGCTTGAGCCTGCTTGATGGCACGGTCCACAGCTTGCTGGTTGTTGAACTGTCTGGAGAAAGTGACAATTTCAGGGCGGACAAAGATGTCAGACGGATTGATTTGACGTTTTAAGGTGATTCCCTCCAGGGAAGTGCAGCGGCTCAATGCCACATACGCTTGGCCACCGGCAAAGATACCTCCTGTAAAATCGATGCAGACCTTGCTGAAAGTCAACCCTTGGCTTTTGTGTATGGTGATTGCCCATGCCAGTCGGACAGGGTATTGCGTAAAGGTACCCAACTCTTCTTCCTCTATTTTCTTTTCAGTCTCATTATACGAATAGCGGATATTTCTCCAGGTCTCCTGTTCCACATTGTATTCCAGTCCGTCTTCTGTGCAGATTGACAAGGAACCATCCTCACAAAATCCGGTGACGGTTCCGATGGTTCCGTTAACCCAGCGTTTCTCTAAGTCGTTTTTGATGAAAATAATTTGGGCTCCTGTTTTTAAAATCAGTTCAGGAAGGGTAGGGAGGCTGTTTTCAGGAAACTCGCCTTTCACGATACCTTTCAATGTGACAGGTGCTTGAGGCAACTCAGCTAATTTCTTTTCATTGATGTAGTCTACCGTGTCACGGCGTGTGGCAATGGTAACATACATTTCTTGTTTGTCATCTTCCGTTGTTTTTTCCTGCTGGGGTGGAACGTAGCGGGTATTGAGCAATTGCAGGTCGCTGGCTCCGGCGGTATTGGTTCGGATACGGTCCAGTATGCTGATGAAGGCTTGGTCCGTTTGTCGGTATACCTTCTTCAGTTCGATGGCTACCAGTTCCATTTGTTGGAAAACCCGAGCCGAGAAGAAATAAGGATTCGGGTAAAATCGGTTGATGATTTCTCTCTCATCTGTTTTCACTACAGGTTCCAACTGAAAAACGTCTCCTACCAGCAAGAGCTGTTTACCTCCAAAAGGTTCCCGGGTATTTCCAGAATACATCCGTAACACTTTATCTATAAAGTCAATGATGTCCGCACGAACCATGGAAATTTCGTCGATGATGACCAGTTCAATCTTTTTCAGCAGTTTCTGGTGCTCGCTGTTGTATTTCAAGAAGTCACGTAACCGTCGGCCGATAAACTGAGGGTCATCCGGTAAAAGCGGATGAAAAGGAAGCTTGAAGAAGCTATGTAAGGTACTGCCTCCCGCATTGATGGCTGCAATGCCTGTAGGAGCCAAGACGACATACTTCTTCTTGGTATGTTGGCACACGTATTTGAGGAAAGTGGATTTACCGGTTCCCGCTTTCCCTGTAAGAAATACTGAATTATGGGTGTACTGAATCAATCTCAGTGCATTTTGAAACTCAGGATTATTGGTGTCGATGGGTGATGTTGCCATTTGCGTAGGTTTTATCGCAAAGATACGATAAAGAAACGAAAGGAAATGCCGAAAATTGGATGTTTTGAAATCGATGATAAAGGAAGTCAGTCTCGTATGAAGAACGAGCTCTGCAAAAAACGTTCAGGAACGATACGAAATTCTATAAAAAAGTTAAAATTAGTTTTGCTTTATCTATTATTTATCGTAATAATAAAACACGTTACTATTGTAAATAATGAATAACAAAATATTCTAAGTGATTGATAAAAAAGAGAAAAAGATCAAAAAGTCACATAAATATTCGGCCTTGTGTTAAATATCGAGTGGGTAGTGAAAAAAGTTGGGGGTAGCATTGACTTTATATAGATTTTTGTATAATTTTGAGAAAGATAACTGAAAACACTGAGACTGCCTTTTTTACTTCTTTTTTATAAAAAAAGGATGAATAATAGACTCATATATTGACCCAAATACTTGAAAGCTGTAAATTATCAGGAAAAGATAATTTATAAAGACCTAATTAAACTGTACTTATGAAAATTAGAGAACCTTAAGAGTTTTCCACAAATCGGAAGGATTTGTGGATTTCGTATATAAAACAAAACTTGCTGATAGGCAAGTCTCCTTTTAATCTTTCATCTATATTTTTAAAACCTTTTAATCTATGCGAGGAAATAGTTATTTCTCAGAAAAGACACTTTCACGTATAAAGATGACTGCACTCTGTCTTACAGCCACTATGGCTAGTGCGAATGCAGTAAATACGTATGACGCGTCACCGACTTCATCAGCTGTCACTGAAAGTAAAGCAATTCAAAAAGTATTGGAGCACTCCCTCAAAGGAGTGGTCGTAGACCAGAATGGAATACCTGTCATCGGAGCCAATGTTTTGGTGAAAGGTACTACGGTTGGTTCTATCACGGATATGGACGGTAATTTTGTTCTTGAAAATGTGAGTGAATCATCTGTCTTGTTAATCTCTTATATTGGTTATGTGACGAAAGAAGTGAAAGTAGGTGACCAGACCATGTTGAAGATTGTGCTTCAGGAAGACCAGCAGACCTTGAATGAGGTAGTGGTAGTAGGTTATGGTACCATGAAGAAAAGTGATATTACGGGTGCCATTTCTTCAGTCAGTCAAGAAAAGTTGACCGCACAGCCTGTCGCAAATGTATCTTCTGCTTTGCAGGGATTGGCTACCGGTGTATCGGTTACATCCAATTCTGGTTCTCCTGGTTCTTCTTCAACCATTCGTATTCGTGGTGTAGGTACCGTGAACGATGCGGAACCTCTTTATGTAGTAGATGGAATGCCGGTAACGGATATAGGTTATTTGAGTTCATCGGACATTCAATCAATGGAAATCTTGAAAGATGCTTCTGCTTCTGCTATTTACGGTTCTCGTGGTGCGAACGGTGTCATCTTGATTACTACCAAGAAAGGTGTTGTAGGTAAACCTGTCGTCACTTTTGACGCTTATTGGGGTTCCAGCAAGTTGCTGAACAACTTGGATTTGATGTCCGGTCCTGAATGGTATGACTTGCAGACTGAAGTCAATAAGGTCAGAGCAAAAGAAAATGTGGGCGAATTGGATTTGAGTTTGGTCGATAGAAATACCTCAACCGACTGGTTGGATGAAGTGTCACGCAGTGCCTTTATGCACAATTACAGTATCGGTATCAGTGCAGGTAAAGCCGATGATTATAAATTTAATTTAGGTATCAACTACTTGAATCAGGAAGGTACCATTAAAAAGACGAAGTATGAACGAATCAATATTCGTCAGAGTTCGGAAAAGACAGTAATCAAGAATCGTTTGCTTGTTGGTACCAATCTGTCTATTTCAAAATCAAACAGCTCTGGTATCAGTGAATTTAATAATTCAGGTAATTATGATGCCGATTATGGTGTAATCAGTAATGCTATCCGTGTAGAACCGGTTATTCCTGCTGTTAAGCCGGATGGTAGTTACGGTTCTTCTCCTTATATCGATTATTATAACCCGTTGGCAGATATCAATTATAACGACCAGAGAGGAAAGCGTTTGGCTGTGATTGGTAATGTCTATGGTGAATTGGATATTGTGAAAGGCTTGAAGTTCAAGAGTAGTTTCGGAGCGGAAATTCGTCGTGATGAAGACAAATACTTCACACCGGTCTATTTTGTTTCTAACAGCCAGAACAACAAGACGAGCAGTTTGTCAAAGAATTTGACAAATGGTAACTATTATACCTTTGAAAATACCTTGAACTATTCAGCTACTTTTGCTGAAAAGCACAACTTGAATGTCTTGGTGGGTTATACGAATGAGTGGGGTAAGACAGAATCGTATGGATTGGGTGCTCAAGACCTTATCGGAGAATCGGGCAACCTGCATTATATCAATGCTACTCTTAACCAGACAAAGACTACCGGAAGCAACAGTGCTACTGATTACGGATTGATTTCATACCTTGGTCGTTTGCATTATGATTATGACAATAAGTACTTATTGACCGTTACTTTCCGTCGAGATGGTTCTTCTAAATTCTCAAAGAAAAATCGTTGGGGTAACTTCCCGTCATTCGCTTTGGGATGGAGAATCGACAATGAAAAGTTCTTCAAGAAATTGCATGCCGATTGGATTTCTTCTTTGAAGCTTCGTGTAGGTTGGGGACAGATCGGTAACCAGAATATCGGAAGTTACCTTGACCGGAGTTTGTTGTCCTTGTTTAAGCAATATGGTGCTTTGTTCGGTGCACAGGCAAACGAAACATTGTATCAAGGTATTGCGGTGGCACGATTGGGTAACCCGAATATCAAATGGGAAACTACCGAATCTACCAACGTAGGTATTGATGCTACCTTCTTCAACAACCGATTGATGTTTAGTTTCGAGTATTATAACAAGTCCACCAAAGATATGTTGCTGGCAGCTCCAATGCCTAAATATATGGGTTATGTCAATAATACCTTTACTAATATCGGTGCCGCCAATAACCGTGGTATTGAGTTGAATATGGAATGGAGAGATAAGGTGAAGGACTTTGAATACAATATCGGCTTCAACTTGTCTACTATCCGTAACCGTATGACCAAGTTGAACGGTGGTACTCCTATTCCGTCAGGCGAACTTCGTTCTCAGTATTGTACTTATACCAATGAAGGTATGCCAATCGGAGCCTTCTATGGATATGTTACAGACGGTTTGATCCAGACACCGGAACAGTTGGCTTCTGTCAAGAAGGATGGTCATTCTCCAAATGCAGAATTGGGTGATGTCTTCTTTGTGGATACAGATGGAAACGGCGAACTCAATGAAAAGGATAAACGCATGATCGGTAATCCTATCCCAGACGTTATCTATGGTTTCAATATCGGAATGGCATGGAAGGGATTCGATTTGAACATGCAGTTCGGTGGTACTATCGGTAATGATATTTTCAATGCCATGAGAATGTATACTTACAGTTTGACTGACATTACCAATAAAGATAGAGCTTTGTTGAACTACTGGACTCCAGAAAATACGAATACGAATATTCCTCGTCTGGCAGCAGCTGATTACAACAATAACAACCGACTTTCAGACCGTTATGTAGAAAACGGATCTTACCTTCGTTTGAGAAACATCCAGTTGGGTTATACATTGCCGGCTGCATGGGTTCAGAAAGCGATGCTCCAGAAAGTACGCATTTATATTAGTGGACAGAACTTATTTACAATTACAGGTTATAGCGGTATTGACCCAGAAGTCGGACAAGCTTCTTCATTGTCAAGAGGTGTAGACTTTGGTATCTATCCTCAATCAAGAACAATAACCGGTGGTATTAACATTACTTTTTAAATAGAACAGTACGATGATTAATTATAAATTTATAGCAGGTATGGCAATGGCTGCATGTGTGGCATTCAGCAGTTGCGTTGATTTGGATAAGGAGCCTTTGGGAAGTGTCAGTGCTGGAGAAGTGCAGAACGAAAAGCAGGCATTTCTACGTTTGGTCGCTGTCTATTCCGATATGAAGGACTTCCGTTATACATGGTCTAATGTGGCTTTCGGCGATGTGTTGTCTGACGATGCTACATATAGCGGTTCTGATCACGATGCTTCTACCTTCATTCTGATGGAAAAATATCAGTATCCGGCTGATCATAACGAAATTCTCAACAAGTATTCACAGACATATCAGTGTATCAATAAAGCGAATCTGTTTGTCCGTGATTTGGAGCAGACCAGCGATGACTTGTTCTCGGAATACAATCGGAAACAGATGATTGGAGAAGCCAAGTTTATTCGTGCTTACTCTTATTTTGAGTTGGTCAAGACTTTCGGTGGCGTTCCATTGTATACCAATGTACTTGAATTGGACCACAAGAGATTGGGAAGAGCAACCGCTGAAGAAGTTTATGCTGCTATCGAACAAGACTTGCAGGATGCTGTAGATGTGTTGCCGTCGAAAGGTGAAATCAAGGATTACATGAAGAAATATGCGGGAAGAATTACCAAAGGTGCAGCTTTGGCTATGCAGACCCGTGTGTATCTGTATGAAAAGAAGTATGATAAGGTCAAAGAAGCAGCAAAGAAATTGTATGCATTGAATGAATACAGCTTGGTAGAGGATTACCAGAAACAGTTCTTGCTGTCGGGTGAACATGGTTCTGAATCCATTTTGGAAGTGAACATGTATAATTCACCTACTTTGGGTGCTTGGAATGTCAACAATGGTAACCGTCATGTATTGATGTGCATGCCGCGTAACTTGACCATTGGTTTTGGTGTTGCACAGCCTTCTAAGTCCTTGGCTGAGGCTTATGATAAAGCGGGTGATGAAATCCGTAAGCATGCTACTCTTTTGAGCAGCGAGGAAGCCATTGCAATCGAAAAGGAAGCTTATGGAGATGACATCGTACAGAAATATCCGCTGACCAATGATCGAACAGGATTCTATAACCGTAAATTATACCTGAAACCGGGTGAAAGAGAAGAAAACTATGGCAATAACCAGCCGTTGAACCATAAATTGATTCGCTTGGCCGAGGTTTATTTGAATTATGCCGAAGCTTGTGCTAAGACAGGCGATGAGGCTGAAGCAAAGGTGTATTTGAATAAGATTAGAAAACGTGCTCATTTGAATGACATTACTTCATCAGGAGAACAATTGTTTGAAGACCTTATGAATGAGCGTCATTTGGAGTTCGGTATGGAAGGTTTCCGTTTCTTCGATGTCGTTCGTGTAGGATGGGGTCCGAAAGTATTTAAAGGATTTGAACCGGGTGATGAAGTCTTGCCTATTCCACAGATTGAAATAGACGTCAGCAAAGGTGAAATGATTCAGAATAAATACTAAGGATATTTCATAGTTAATTGAAAAGGTTCGGCTCGTCGTGTATGCGGCGGGCCGATTTTTTTTTTGTGCTTGTCATTGGCTCCGGGTTTCTTGAAGCCAAGATGTGAAAAAGGCTGGACTCCTCTTGAAGAGGAACCCAGCCTGATGGTTTGTTCCGAGAAAGCTTGAACGGACGTCAATCGGAAAATACGAGTGGTATCATTCTTCCTCTAACAGAAGCTGCATTACCTGGCAGGCCGATTTGGCGACCGATGTGCCTGGTCCGAAGATGGCTACTACCCCCGCTTTATACAAGAAATCGTAATCTTGAGTTGGGATAACCCCTCCTGCAAAAACAAGAATATCCTCACGTCCCAGTTTCTTCAATTCCCCGATGATTTGCGGAATCAGCGTCTTGTGTCCCGCTGCTAATGAAGATACACCTACCGCATGCACGTCATTTTCCACGGCTTCACGGGCAGCCTCTTCCGGTGTTTGGAACAGGGAACCCATATCTACGTCGAAACCGCAGTCGGCAAAGCCTGTAGCTACTACCTTGGCTCCTCGGTCGTGTCCGTCTTGTCCCATCTTGGCAATCATGACACGCGGACGACGGCCTTCTCTCTTTGCAAATTCTTCTGTCAGTTCGCAAGCTCTTGCAAAATCATTGTCTTTTTTACTTTCTGATGAATACACTCCTGATATGGTTCTAATGATTGCTTTATAACGTCCTACTACCGATTCGCAGGCATCGGATATTTCTCCCAGTGTTGCACGCACTTTGGCAGCTTCTACCGCCAGTTCGAGCAGATTGCCTTTTCCGGTGCGCACACATGCTGTAATGGCAGCCAGTGCCTTGTCTACCTCCTCTTGATTGCGTCCTTCTTTGATTCTGCGAAGATTATCCATCTGTTCCTGGCGTACCGCCGTATTGTCGATTTCAAGGATATCGATAGGGTCCTCTTTCTCTAGTCGGTACTTGTTGATACCTACGATGGTCTGTTCGCCGGAATCGATGCGAGCTTGGGTACGGGCAGCCGCTTCTTCGATACGCATCTTGGGGATACCTGTTTCTATCGCTTTGGCCATTCCTCCCAATCGTTCGATTTCCTGAATATGTTCCCAAGCCTTTTGAGCCAATTCCTCGGTCAAGGTCTCTACATAATACGAACCGCCCCATGGGTCGATATTCTTACAAACTTTCGTTTCTTCTTGAATATAAATCTGCGTATTTCGTGCAATGCGGGCTGAAAAGTCAGTCGGTAATGCTATGGCTTCGTCCAAGGCATTGGTATGCAATGATTGCGTGTGTCCCAATGCTGCGGCCATCGCTTCAATGCAAGTACGACCTACGTTGTTGAAAGGATCTTGTTCCGTGAGCGACCATCCCGAAGTCTGCGAGTGGGTACGCAAGGCCAGTGATTTGGGATTTTTCGGATTGAATTGTTTTACAATCTTCGCCCACAACATGCGAGCGGCGCGCATCTTGGCAATTTCCATGAAGTGATTCATGCCGATGGCCCAGAAGAATGAGAGTCGGGGAGCAAAAGCGTCGATGTCGATGCCTGCAGCCACTCCGGCACGGATATACTCTAATCCATCGGCCAGAGTATATGCCAGTTCAATGTCGGCAGTAGCACCGGCTTCCTGCATGTGATAGCCTGAAATGGAGATGGAATTGAACTTCGGCATGTTTTTGGAAGTATATTCAAAAATATCCGAAATGATCTTCATGGAAAAAGCAGGTGGATAGATGTAGGTATTACGCACCATGAATTCTTTCAAGATGTCGTTCTGGATTGTTCCGGCCATTTCTTCCAACTTCGCCCCTTGTTCGAGTCCGGCGTTGATATAGAAGGCCATGATGGGAAGTACTGCACCGTTCATGGTCATGGAAACCGACATCTTATTCAAAGGAATGCCGTCAAACAGCACCTTCATGTTATCGAGTGAACAGATTGAAACCCCCGCTTTACCCACATCTCCTACTACACGTGGATGGTCCGGGTCGTATCCTCGATGCGTAGGCAAGTCGAATGCTACCGATAGCCCCTTTTGTCCGGAAGCGAGGTTGCGTCGGTAAAAAGCATTGGATTCTTCAGCAGTCGAAAATCCGGCATATTGTCGGATGGTCCATGGGCGGAACGTATACATCATGGAATAAGGTCCTCTCAGATAAGGCGGAATGCCGGCTGCGAAATCCAGGTGTTCCATGCCTTCCAAGTCTTCCTTTGTATATACAGGCTTTACTTGAAGCTGTTCCGGTGTTTTCCAGTTGGCTTCGATGCCGTTCGCTTTTTGCCATTCCATCCCATTTTGAGGATGAAAGGCGGAAAATATATCGATATGCTTAAAATTTACTCTCATAGTTTACTTGATTCCTAAAAGTTCGTTGTATGCTTTTAAAGTCTCCAAAACGTTGCTGTGTACATGTATGAAGTTGGTGATGCCTGCCGCTTTCAAGTCTTCCATGCAGGCGGGTGCTCCCGCTACAATGAACAAAGCCCTTCCGTTCAGTTCTTTGAACGCAGGAATGGCATATTCTGCATACTCGTCATCGCTGGAACAGAGTACCACGATATCAGCCTCGGCATTGATGGCTGCCGCGATGCCTTCCTGAATGCTGGCGAAGCCCAGGTTGTCAATCACCTTGTAACCGGCACAGGCAAGGAAGTTGCAGGAGAACTGGGCACGAGCCTGACGCATGGCCAAGTTTCCGATGGTGAGCATGAAAGCAATCGGCCGCTTGCCTGATTTTTCGGTCTGCAGGCGCAGGGATTCAAATTCGCTGGCTGCCCGTGAGGTGTTCAAGGAAGAAAGACTTCCACTCTCGTGGTGTCCGCCACAGCAGGTTGGATTCACATAAGGAGCCTTGTCGCCGGCGGTTTCGTTGAAGTTCGGGAATTGGTTGGTACCCAATAGAATTTCCTTTCGTTTGGAAACCGCTTCGTGGCGTGCCGTATTGCTGGCGTTGATGGCATCTTGCACCTTGCTGCTTAAAACAGCCTGCAGCATTCCGCCCTCGTCTTCAGTCTGCAAGAAAAGGTTCCATGCCTGTCGTGCGATGGATACCGTTAAGTTCTCGATATAATAAGATCCGGCAGCCGGGTCAACAATTCGGTTGAAGTGAGCTTCCTCCTTCAATAAAAGTTGCTGGTTGCGTGCGATACGTTCAGAAAAGTCTGTCGGAGCTTCATAAGCGGTATTAAAAGGAACCACTCGCATTGAGTTTATACCTGCTAAGGCAGCACTCATCGCCTCTGTCTGCGTACGGAGCAGGTTGACATAAGCGTCAAATAAAGTCAGATTAAATTGTGAAGTTTCCGCATGAATCAACATTTTGCAGGCATCCAAATCGAGCTCTCCTTTGTCATTGACAGGATGATATTCGTTGACGATATTCGCCCATAGCATGCGTGCGGCACGGATTTTGGCGATTTCCATGAAATAATTGGAGCTCACACCAAAGTTGAAACGGATTTTGGAAGCAGCCAAATCGGCTGGAACTCCCGCTTCGGTCAGCAATGAAAGATATTGGTTACCCCAAGCCAAGGCATATCCCAGTTCCTGATAAATATACGAACCGGCATTGTTCAGCAGGACGGAATTGACATTGATGCAACGGAAATAAGGCAATGGCTTTAAGATTTCCACCAGACGTTTTCCGAAGTTCAGGACCGGACTCAAATCTTTTCCCTTCTGCATCATGTGTGCCAAAGGGTCAAAATTGATGGAACCTTTCAGCCGTTGAGGGTCATAGCCCTTATCTTGAAAATACTGCACCAATATCTCGGCCAATTTTACACAATGTTTTTGGCAGGTCGAGAAATTCAGTTCTATGCAGTCACATTGTATATTATCTAACAAGATTTCGATGAAATTGCTGCTTACATCTGTCTTATTCAAAGAAAAGCCTAAAGAATCTACTCCCTTGTTCAAGAGGTCCAAAGCCTTCGCATTGGCTGCTGAAGCATCTGTTACGGTGATATCTTGGCGTATAAACCATGAATTGTCCTCCTTTTTATTTCCTCTCACATAAGGATATTCTCCTGGTAACCCTTCGGTAGTCTTGAGCCCTTCCAAATCTTCTTTTCGGTAGAAAGGTTGCACGTTGAATCCTTCGGTAGTTCGCCATACCAATTTCTTTTGGAAATCGGCACCTTTCAAGTCTACCTGAATCTTATCCAACCATTCTTGAGTGCTTACGCTCGAAAAATCAGAAAAGAGCTTTGCTTTACTATCTGCCATACTGAGTGAATGTTTTTAGATTGTGATAGATTTAAAGTCAGCAAGAAGGCAATGAACCCCTTGCTAATATACGATAGTAGCAAATATACAAATTTTCTCGCTGAATTCAAAGCGTTTTTCCCACAAATACACCCGTCTTGCTGAATCTGGAAGAAAAAAATGGCATTTTTCTATCAGCGGTAGGGTGCTGGATGCCGAATCATAATAGGCGATTGTTCACTCTGAGTTCTGAAAGGTCCTGAATAAAAGACGGAAAAAGTAGGATGAAGTGAATGGAATCTCCATTTCTTGTTTTGTAAACTCTACATCGCAAATAAAGGCGGAAGGAGAAGCTTTTCCCGAGGAAAAATTTGAGTGATTATTTTTTATTCTGTAACTTTGTACGCAAATTAAAAAATGTTATGAACTGGTTACAAAATTTATTAACGAACCCCGACTCTGTCGCACACATCGTCGCATTGTATGCGTTTGTGATAGCGTGTGGAGTATTGTTGGGCAAGATTAAAATCTTCGGTGTATCACTGGGGGTTACTTTTGTCTTGTTTGTAGGTATCTTGGCTGGACATTTCGGCTTTACCGGAAATGCTTCCATCCTTACCTTCGTTCAAGATTTCGGGTTAATTCTCTTCGTTTTCTGTATCGGACTTCAGGTAGGTCCTTCGTTCTTCTCGTCCTTCAAGGAGGGAGGAGTTTCGATGAACCTGATTGCCATTGGTATTGTGGTCTTGAACATTGCGGTAGCATTGACCATGTATTACCTCTTGGGAGGTAGAGTACAGCTGCCTATGATTGTAGGTATCCTTTGCGGTGCGGTGACCAATACTCCGGGTCTTGGTGCTGCTAACGAAGCGTTGCCTCAGGTAGATTACAATGGACCGGACATCGCGATGGGTTATGCTTGTGCTTATCCATTGGGTGTAATGGGTATCATTCTTTCTATGATTCTTCTTCGTTACATTTGCCGTGTAGACTTGCAGAAGGAAACAGACGATTTGCAGAATGGCGATGACAAGAACGCACGTATGAAACCTTATAAATTTTCGGTACAGGTACACAACGAATCAATTTTCGGCAAGACATTGGTTAAGATACATCAGTTCTTAGGTCGTGATTTCGTTTGTTCACGTATCATGCAGAACGGTCACATCTTGATTCCGAATGCAAAGACAGTTTTGGGTCAGGACGATGTGCTGCATATCGTTTGTGCAGAAGATGATGCAGAAGCAATTGTGACTTTCATCGGTTCTCGTGTAGACGACATCAACTGGGAAGAAGAAGAAAAGCAGGATACTCCGATGGTTTCTCGCCGTATTTTGGTAACCCGTTCAGAAGTGAATGGTAAGACATTGTCCGATTTGCGTGTCAGCAGCATGTATGGTGTCAACGTGACTCGTGTCAACCGTTCAGGTATGGACTTGTTCGCATCTCGTGCATTGGCACTTCAGGTAGGTGACCGCGTGATGTGTGTAGGTCCGGAAGATGCCATCGACCGTGTAGCAGATTTGTTGGGTAACCAATTGAAACGTTTGGATCATCCGAATATCGTGACGATTTTCGTCGGTATCCTTGTGGGTATCTTGTTCGGTAGCCTTCCTGTTGCCATTCCAGGTATGCCGACACCGGTAAAATTAGGTTTGGCAGGTGGACCGCTGATCATTGCCATTTTGATTGGACGTTTCGGTTATAAAGTGAAATTAGTGACTTATACCACCATGAGTGCGAACCTGATGTTGCGTGAGGTTGGTTTGGTTCTCTTCCTTGCCAGCGTAGGTATCAAGGCAGGCGGTAAGTTCTTCCAGACCGTAGTGGAAGGCGATGGTTTGCTGTATGTAGGTATCGGATTCTTGATCACGTTCATTCCATTGATTGTGATGGGTATGATTGCCCGCTTCAAACTCAAGTTGAACTACTTTACTTTGATGGGCTTGATTGCCGGTAGTAACACAGACCCTCCTGCATTGGCATACGCAAATACAACAGCAGGAAACGATGCTCCTTCTGTAGGATATTCTACCGTTTATCCGTTGGCTATGTTCTTGCGTATCTTGACGGCACAGATGATTGTCTTGTTGCTTTCATAAGTAAGTAAAGATTAATAACTGCATAGAGCACAGTGATTGTAATTTGGTGCAGGAAAACGCTTTTCCTACACCAAATTGCGGTGACTGTGCTTTTTTTGTACCCATTTTTCAACTACCTTTGCATTCGTAAACATCCTAACTCCAATAATTATGATATCAGTAGATGGATTGACCGTCGAATTTGGCGGAACCACCTTGTTCAGTGACATAAGTTTCCAAATCAATGAGAAGGACCGTATCGCCCTGATGGGTAAGAACGGAGCCGGCAAATCAACGCTTCTGAAGATTCTGGCCGGAGTTCGTCCTCCTACACGCGGTAAGGTGACAGCTCCGAAAGATTGTGTAGTGGCGTATCTCCCGCAGCATTTGATGACGGAAGACGGTCGTACCGTATTTGAAGAAGCTTCTCAAGCCTTTGCACATCTCAGAGAGATGGAAGAGGAGATAGAAAAGATGAATCTGGAACTGGCGAATCGTACCGATTACGAGAGTGATTCTTATATGGCTCTCATTGAGAAGGTCGCAACGATGAGCGAGAAGTTCTATGCCATTGACATGACTCACTTCGAAGAGGATGTGGAGAAGGCATTGCTTGGTTTGGGATTCCTTCGTGAAGATTTCGACCGTCCTACCAGCGATTTCAGCGGAGGCTGGCGTATGCGTATCGAATTGGCCAAGCTGCTGCTTCAGAATCCTGACGTCTTGCTCTTGGATGAGCCTACCAATCACTTGGATATCGAGTCTATCCAATGGCTGGAAGATTTCCTCATCAACAGTGCGAAGGCGGTAATCGTCATCAGCCACGACCGTAAGTTCGTCGATAACATCACGACACGTACCATTGAGGTGACGATGGGACGAATCTATGACTATAAGGTCAACTATTCTCAGTACCTTGTGCTTCGTAAGGAACGTCGCGAACAGCAGATGAAGCAGTACGAAGAGCAGCAGAAGATGATTCAAGAAACCAAGGACTTTATCGAACGCTTCAAGGGTACCTATAGCAAGACCCTGCAGGTGCAGAGCCGTGTGAAGATGCTCGAGAAGTTGGAACTGATTGAAGTGGACGAAGAAGATACTTCGGCATTGCGTCTGAAGTTCCCGCCTTCACCTCGTAGCGGAAATTATCCGGTTATTATGGAAGGGGTAGGAAAGACGTATGGAGCGCATACCGTGTTCAAGAATGCCAATCTCACCATCGAACGAGGCGACAAGGTTGCCTTTGTCGGTAAGAACGGTGAAGGTAAGTCTACCTTGGTGAAGTGCATCATGAATGAAATAGAACACGAGGGTACACTTACCCTGGGCCATAACGTGCAGATAGGTTATTTCGCACAGAACCAGGCTTCCCTTTTGGATGAGAATCTCACGGTATTCCAGACCATCGATGACGTGGCGAAGGGAGAAATCCGCAATAAGATTCGCGACTTGCTCGGTGCCTTCATGTTTGGCGGACCGGAAGAATCCATGAAGAAGGTGAAGGTCCTTTCAGGAGGAGAACGTACCCGTCTGGCTATGATAAAATTGCTGCTCGAACCGGTGAACTTGTTGATTCTCGATGAGCCTACCAACCATTTGGATATGAAGACCAAGGACATCCTGAAGCAGGCCCTGTTGGATTTCGACGGAACCTTGATTGTGGTTTCACACGACCGTGATTTCTTGGACGGCTTGGTTACCAAAGTTTGTGAGTTTGGCAATCAGCGGGTGAAAGAACATCTTTGCGGCATTTATGAGTTCCTGGAAAAGAAGAAAATGGAAAGCTTGCAGGAATTGGAACGCAAGAATAAATAAAGTAGCTTGCTTCGGTATCGGACTTAAGAATGGCTTCTTCTCGGTGAAGAGGCTGTTTTTGAAAGTCTCTTTGTGGATGCTTGCCCGTCTTGAAATGAATAAAATTTTATATTATTAATATATTTTAACGGGACTCGAAATGAGTATTCTCTATTTTTGTTTCGTAAAAAAATGATTAAAAATGGGAAAAGTGCTATCTAAACCTTCTCGACAGGCGATTTTTCGAGAGGTGAGGGACTATGTATTCATAGCTCTGGGAATGATTCTTTATGGAATTGGTTGGACGGTCTTTCTGTTGCCGAATGAAATTACGGTTGGGGGACTTCCTGGTATTGCGTCTATCGTGTATTGGGCTACAGGCCTGCCGGTACAATACTTGTATTTTTCCATAAATTCAATCCTATTGCTATTGTCTATCAAAATTTTGGGATGGAAATTCAGTGTCAAGACCATATTTGCCGTCTTTACCTTGACTTTCTTCCTGTTGTTTATCCAACAGTTTACCGAAGGAGTTGTCTTCTTGAAGGATGAAGTCTTCATGTCTTGCATTCTGGGAGCTACTTTATGCGGTGCAGGTATCGGTATTGCTTTCTCTGTGAATGGAAGTTCGGGAGGAACCGATATTGTGGCAGCCATCATCAATAAATACCATGACGTGTCTTTGGGCCGTATCATCATGGTTTTGAATATGACCATTGTCACTTGCAGTTATCTGGTCTTGAAAGATTGGGGACAGGTAGTATACGGTTATGTCACATTGTATGTGGTTAGTTTCGTTATCGATAAGATATTGAATTCCGCGCGCTCTTCAGTTCAGTTTTTCATCATATCAAAGAAATACGAAGAAATTGGTCGTGAAATCAATGCGATGCATCGTGGAGTTACCATTATGGATGCTACCGGACTTTACACCGGCAATCCGCAGAAAATGATGTTCGTGCTGGCTACAAGCAGACAGTCGAATGCTATATTCCATATTATCAATGACATTGATCCGGAAGCATTCGTTTCTCAAAGTGCGGTAATCGGTGTTTACGGCGAAGGATTCAATGCATTGAAAGGAAAAGGGAAAAAGAGATGACCCTTTGTGGATAGAAAGCAAGTTCGTTTCCGAAATAAAAGACGCTTGTATGGGAGGGTTGGGGACTCCCCTGAGCCGACTTTTGATGGAATGGAAGAAAATTATTATGAAACTTAAATTATAGAAAGAAATTATTATGAAACATGCGTTATTGTCTGGAGGACTTTTATGTTGTACTCCTCTTCTGTATGCAGCAGATTACACCAACATCGTTTTGATCAATTTGGATGATGTTGGTTATGGAGACTTCTCTTGTAATGGAGCCTATGGTTATACCACTCCTAATATCGACCAGTTGGCAGCCGATGGAGTTCGCTTTACTCATTTCTTGGCAGGACAGCCCATCAGTGGAGCGTCACGTGCCGGCATGTTGACAGGTTGTTATCCTAACCGTATCGGTTTCGCTTATGCACCGAATCCGAATTCTACCTTTGGTATCCATCCGGATGAAATGACAATGGGAGAACTCGTAAAGCAGAAAGGCTATCAGACAGCCATCTTCGGAAAGTGGCATTTGGGAGATGCAAAAGAAAGCCTTCCATTGCAGCACGGATTCGATGAGTACTATGGCCTTCCATATTCTAACGACATGTGGCCGTTCCATCCTCAGTATGAATTCCCTGATCTTCCAACCATCGAAGGAAATGAAGTGGTAGGTTACAATACTGACCAGACCAAGTTTACCACCGACTACACCACTCGTGCCGTATCTTTCATTAAGAAGAACCGCAAGAAACCATTCTTCTTGTATTTGGCTCATTCCATGCCACACGTTCCATTGGCAGTATCCGATAAGTTCAAGGGAAAGAGCGAACAGGGACTCTTCGGTGATGTGATGATGGAAATCGACTGGAGTATAGGTCAGGTAATGGCAGCTTTGGAAGAAGCAGGAGTAGCAGACAATACCTTGATTGTACTTACTTCTGACAACGGACCATGGGCTAATTACGGTAACCATGCCGGTTCTACAGGAGGTCTTCGTGAAGCGAAAGCATGTACTTTCGATGGTGGTAACCGCGTTCCATGTATTGTTTACTGGAAAGGACATACCAAACCAGGTACCATCTGCAACAAATTGTCTTCTAATATCGACTTGTTGCCTACCTTCGCCGAAATTACCGGAGCTCCTCTTCCTAACCATAAGATCGACGGAGTCAGCCTGTTGCCTTTGATTGAAGGTCAGAAAGATGCGAACCCAAGAAAGTCATTCGTATACTACTACCACAAGAACGATTTGGAAGCTGTTACCGATGGAGAATTCAAGTTGGTATTCCCTCACAAGTACGTTACTTACGGAGCTTACGAACCGGGCAACGACGGACAGCCGGGTCAGCTTACCAATGCGGAAATCAGAAAACCAGAATTGTACGATTTGCGTCGTGATCCAGGAGAACGTTACAATGTAATTGGCCAGCATCCTGACGTAGTACAGAAATTGATGAAGATTGCTGATGAAGCACGTGAAGACTTGGGAGATAACCTGACTCGCAAGAAAGGTACAGGTCGTAGAGAAGCTGCTAAAATCGACGTGAAGAAATAATCAACGCTCGCAGCTTTTCTATAAAGAAATAATAAGACGGTTGCTCGTGTGAGTAACCGCCTTGATTTTTATATGGAAAGGAGATATTTTATTCTTCTAAAAGTCTTTGCAAACTCTTTATAAGGATTGTAGTCAGCAATTGAGGATTGGGATAATCCTTGTTTTAAATGTCTGGTAATAGTATTTAAGTGCCATTAAACCTTCTGGCTTCTGGTGCAATGCACTATATGAGGCTATTTGGCGTGGTTCTGGTTCAGAAATGTATATAAAAGAGAGGATGTAAATTAAACTGTGTCAGCAAAGAATAAAATATTATATTTGCTAACA
>JAHHQU010000024.1 GCA_020026225.1 Phocaeicola sp.
TAGCTGACAAATCATTCATAAATAGCAATATTATATCATTACGGGTACAAAATTAATATTTTTTCTCAGATTTATACCAGTTAAGGTATAATCAATGACTATATCCGATAATTACACCTGCTCGGGTATATTATTAGTTTAAAAAACTGATATAAGACTAAACAAAAAGAACAGAATGTAATTTTGAGATTTGGAGAACAATTAGATTTAGATATATAAGTACCCTTGCAAAGGTAATAAATGCTGTACCAATGTAGATACATAAATATCTAACCCATTAGCAAAGTTAAATATGCACTGATTTAATTCCGCTAATAGGTATATTATTTAATTGATTATTAACTATTTATATACTTATTTTATTACTCAAAAAAGGGTGAGAATCGTACTCAACATTGATTCTTACAATATAAAATCACCGAGACCAATCTATCTATTCCCTTTTAAGAACCTTTTTATCTTCTTATAATTCTCTGTTCCTATATTCTTTTCCGAAATATTCTGTCTCATATAATGTTCACTCACAAATAAGCGTTCATTTACTAAAAGATAGTTCCAAAGTCCCTCCCCCATCAAACTTTTCCAACATTTAGAAGACCTAAGCACCAAAAACTTTACATTCTTTTGTGAAGTAGCTAAATAGAACAAAACCATTTTAGTAAGTCTTTGAGACGGCAAAAGATCTTTCATCTGAACAGACTCAGACGAAGTATAGGCAAGATATTGACATAAAGAAACCTGCGAGAAAATCTCCTCCTGATGTTCTTCACCGTAAATGGATCTTCCTAATTGGGATAATATTTTTCGCCAATAATAATCTCCCAAGATTCTTGTAGGTTCATATTTATCAAAGGTACCACCTTCCATAGACAAAACGCAACGCTTATCTTCCATTATTTCTTCAGCCATCTGCGGTCTGAACATATTAGCCAGATTCTTATTCAAATGTTCCACATAGCCAGGATTCATTGAAAGCAGAACAAGGTTAGAATTTAATATATTGGCAGTCCAAGGTTCAGGGGGAACTTGCAATATCAGCTGTTTATTAGGATTATTCTTTTGTGAATCATTATAAGCTTTTAGATATTGTTCATCGCCAGGATAAATCAATTCATCATTAAAATAAAGGTTATATCCTGTAAGTTTGGGTAATAAATCCTTCCAATGGTTTAAATAAGTAATATACTCCTTACGAATAGTTGACTTTTTTATTGATTCCTGAGAAGTTAATACATAGTTTCTAAATTTCTGCAATCCATCAACAGATGCCATATCGTAAGCAGCTTTAATAACTGAATAATCTACCGGCACACTAGAAAAGCTCACCTCTAATGTCTGATCTGTCGGTTTTAAATCCTCTTGATAACGAAGCTGTATTTCTTCCTCCAATAGATTGACTATTTGTTTCAAGTTAACTTTCTCTATTTCTACCACTTGATCTTCTAAAGGACAGCTTTCTGTTTCTCTTAAAAAATCGATATAAGACAACAACGACTCTTTCGCTGTATCTTCATAATCAGCATATTGAGACATAGCTTTATGGCTCTCAACATCTTCTTTTATTATGGCATAAAGATTTATTCCTCTTGTAATAACAACACCTAATTCACAAAGCTTATCCTCTATTGTTAATTTATCGTAGTCGTAGGCTTTGCTATCCAAAAATAATCTTATTCTATGGGGCAATACCACCGCATTATCATCTGATAGATAAAAAGATTTTTTATTTAGTCTTTTCTTTGGGAAAAGAAGTTTAAACGTATTACTCATTTTAATCATCTTTAGGGTTAACGTTACAAATATATATTATTTTTTAACCGATAAGATAAAAGCCCCAAGCAGATTACCAAAGAAAAACTCTTTCAAAAACGAATAGACATTACGCGAAATTTCAGCAATGATATGTTCATTAGTCCTTAAATCCTCCATCGAATCTTTCACATATACTGCAATACTATATCTTCGGTTCCCATTCAAATAAAGCCAATATCATTCTGCTCCTTACGGCCAATTCACGTTTTATGTCCGATATGAATCTCTTGATTTGCCAAATAAACATAAAGGACTCAACATAAATTTAAAATTTGAGAAGTTTAATAACAATCAGTTTTGTATATTCTACAAAGATAAATATTTATTGATTCCTACCTACTTTGTCTTTTATGCAGACAACAGATGATAAGGATTCCATACTTCCCAACTGAAGACATTTTATCTTGAAAGCAGAGATAAATGTTCCATTATTATCTCCACATACATACCTACTAATAAGTACTTAAAACTTGAAAAAACAAGAACAACCCTTTATCTGGGCGATTAGATAATCATTAATAGTGAGTAAGCAACTTGCAAAATAATAAAAAATGGTTATTGACATATTTGCAAATAATTCGGAACTTTGCAACAAGATTTAAATATAGTATAAAACATGAGATTTTTATGTGCTGCCTTTCTTATGGCACTCTCAATCCTCTCTGCTGCGGCACAGGGAAAAGTTGAAATTTCGGGTAACGTTATCACGACGGATGGAAAGCCCGCTGAATTCATTACAGTTTCTTTAAAAAATACCACTTATGGTGGAACGACCGATGCAGATGGTCGCTTTTATTTTACCGCTCCTGCCGGTGAATACATTCTTGTGGTTCAATCTATCATGACTCATCGTGAAGAAATGCCAGTCAAGATTGTAGAAGGTCGTAAAAATATCTTCAAGGATATCAAAACCAAAGAAAACGTAAACCAATTGGAAGACGTGGTCATCACAGGACAGTTTTCACCACAGTCTATGCGCAAATCCCTTTATAAAGTTAGAAGCATCAACAGCCGTGCCATCAAATTGAAGGCTCCTTCCAGTGTTGAAGCATTGCTGAATACCGAAATCGGTATCCGTATAGCCAATGATATGGCATTGGGAGAATCTGATTTCGAATTGATGGGAATGAGCGGAAACAATGTAAAAGTCCTGCTCGATGGTATAGCCTTGTTGGATAGAGGTGCTAAAAAACAAAGTCTTAGCCAATTGGATGTCAACAGCATTGAACGTATAGAAATCGTAGAGGGACCGATGTCTGTCATTTATGGAACGGATGCTTTGGCAGGAGTTATCAACATCATTACCAAGAAAGGAAAAGGTTTGTCAGACCAAAGTACATGGAATGTAAATGCACGCGTTCATGAAGAATCAAACGGCAGTGAATACCATTTCCTTGACCAGGACGGCCAACATAATGAAAGCCTGGATTTGGGAGTCAATCTTCGAAACGGATTTTATGTAAACGGAAATATCACACGAAACGACAACAACGGATGGCAAGGTGACAAAACCGGACGTGAAAAGCGCTGGCATCCGAAAGACCAACTCCTTCTGGGAGGAATGGTGGGATATCGCCGTCACAACATGAATGTTTGGTATCGTATGAACTATACCGATGAAACCATCAAGACTCCTACGAATCCGAACCCATTCCGTCCTACCCGTATCAAAGACAAAGATTTCCTGACCAAACGCCAGAACCATCAGGTACAAGCCGACTGGAACATCAATCAGAAATTAATCTTTAATTTCGCCTTTTCATACCAAAATTATCGCCGCCGTACACGCAGCGTATTTACTAATACCCAGACAGGAGACCAGTGGCTGTCAAAAGAAAAAGGCGGACAAGATATTACTAAATACAACAGTTGGAACGGACGAATTACTGCGACTTGGAACATTGCTCCCAAATTGAGCTTGCAACCGGGGTTGGAATATCAGCAAACGGAAGGAAGCGGCGACCGAGTTGCAGGGACTAATGCTGTAAAGGACCTTGCATTCTTCCTCTCTGCAGAATACAAGCCTTGGGAATGGCTGAGTATGCGTCCGGGCGTACGAACCTTCTTAAAGACCAATTACGACGCTCCGGTAGCAGTTCCTTCTATTCTGACGAAATTCAACCTAAATTCCAGAATGGACTTGCGTCTGTCTTATGCTTATGGTTTCCGTACTCCTACAATCCAGGAATTATATATGGACTTCACACATCAAGATAACCACATTACCGGTAATCCTGATTTGAAAGCGGAATACTCGCATAACATTACTGCTTCTTACAATTATCGCATCATTCACAATGAACGTATGCGTTTGACAACTTCTTTAAGCGGTTTTTACAACATGTTTAAAGACAAGATTTCTATTGCACAGAGTATAACAGACCCTACTATCCACACACATTATAACATCGATAATTATAAGACGACCGGTGGTACATTGGAAATTTCTTTTGCTTGGGGCAATTTGAACGCAAACTTGAACAGTTCGGTCATTGGACGCTACAACCGTTATGCCAAAGAGAACAATATCGGTTCACAGTTCCGCTTCTCGCCGGAAGTCAGTTCGAATGTAAACTATACGCTGCCTAAATGGGGAACAAATTTCAGTTTCTACTACAAATTCACAGGAGAGCGTGCTGAATATTACTTGGGATCTGGTATGTCGAACGAAGACTTGGTTTATTTGAGAACAATGCCTTCATATAATTATGCCGACTTCACAATCTCTCAAAGAATCACTTCGTTCTTGAGTTTGAATTTAGGTGTGAAGAACTTGTTTGACCTGACTTCACTTCAAGTACGTTCTGATCAGGAAAGCGTGGGTGTCATGCCCGTCAGCTACATGGGATGCGGACGCAGCTGGTTTTTCGGTCTGAACTTTGACTTAGACGGAAAATTCAAAAAAGGAAAATAAAGATTTAACTAACGATTAAAAAATTCAATACATGAATATAAAATTGATTTTGGCTTCGGCCATCTGTCTCTCCGCTTTTTCTCTTTCGTCATGCGACGATGACGAACATTACATTGATGCTCCTGAAGAGGATGCAGAGATGGTGCTTCAAGGGAAAGTAGGTAATGATGCAAGTGCCAACATGGTATACGTTGACTTTTCTACCAATCAGCAACATGCGGTGGCACGCAGATCTTGGCATTTGGGATTCTACTGCGGTGAAGAATTCCATGTCACTTTGAATCAGTCTCTCTCACGTGCTTGGGCTACTGAGAAGACAGATTTTGCAGCTGTCACAGTTGAGGATGCTGAGAAAGCTCCTAATCTTGCTGCTGGAATGATGGAATTCGGTACCCTTGCCAATGTCAAAATTACAGATGATACCAGTCATGACTTGAACAAGACCTTATTCGGTACCATTGAATCAGAGCCTTCCAAGAGCAAGGTCTTTTTATTGGCTACTGAAGAAATGACGCAATGCAATACATGGTATAAAGTAAAAGTAACCAAGACTTCAAACGGATATAAAGTGGAATATGGTCGTGTGAACGATCAAGAACCTACCGTAAAAGAGATTGCAAAGGATGCAGAAAAGACATTCATCTACTTTTCTTTACAAAATGGGAAAACGGTAGACGTTCCTGAGAAATGGGATATCATGTGGTCCAGTGCAATGGCCAACAACACCATGCCCAACGGAAGAGTCATCTTTGGTCCGGCTAGTGATGTTATTACAACCAACAGCTATAAGGGAGTAGAAACCGCTATCGTCATCGTTGACAAGGTTTGCAGCTATGACGAATTCAGCATGGCTCATCTAAAAGATGTGGAATTCCACAAAGAAGCCGATGTCATCGGAACCTCTTGGCGTACAGCTCCTATGCCAGGCTCCACACCGGGACCTCTTTTTGACCGGTTTTATGTAACGAAAGGAACAGATGGCAGATTCTATAAATATGTCTTCTTGAGTTTCTGTGAAGAAGATGGCGGCGAACGAGGACTTCCTGAATTAATGTTTGCAGCTATAGAACAATAATTATTTTCCAATAGGACTGGCTAGTGCTTTCTTATATGAAGGCATTAGCCATTTGTATATAAAGAACAATCATTTAAAGGACCAAATAACATGAAAAGATTGATTATCACTTTGGCAGCCCTTCTCGCATTCTGCATGACTTGGGCTCAGTCACCAAAAGCTTTCGTGCTTTATGACAAAGACGGGAAACAGGTTGAATACGCAGACATGATTCATCAGATGAGTCAGAAGGATGTGGTTTTCTTAGGAGAAATCCATAATTGTGCCATTGCACATTGGATGGAAAAACTGATAGTAAAGGATTTACATGCTGTTCATGGAGACAGTCTGATGTTGGGAGCTGAAATGTTTGAGCGTGATGACCAGCTTCTGCTTGATGAATATCTTGGAGGTATCATCCCAGAATCACGTTTCAAGGCAGAAGCTAAGTTATGGGACAATTATGCTACTGACTATGCTCCTATCGTTGAATTCGCCAAGAAACATTCCTTACCTTTCATTGCAACAAATGTAGCACGCCGCTATGCGAACATCGTATCGAAAAACGGTTTTGAAGGGTTAGATGCCGTAAATGAGGATGGCCGCCAGTTCATTGCCCCTCTTCCCATTGAATATATCCCTAATCCGTTAGTTGACGCTTATTTTGCCAATATGCTTCCTCCGACTATGAAAGGAGCCTCAACAGAAAAACTTTCGCAAGCACAGGCCGTAAAAGACGCAACCATGGCTTGGTCTATCTCTCAAAGGCTGAAAGGGAAAATGATTCACCTCAACGGAAGTTATCATTCTACTGGTCATGCCGGCATCATCAACTACTTGAATGTATACCGTCCAGGATTAACGATTGGAACAGTAGAAGTGGTACACCAAGACCAGGTGGAATCTTTGGAAGAAAGTCATTTGGGAAAAGCAGACTTCTTTATCTGTGTTCCCAATACAATGGCAACTACATTTTAATAAGAATGAAACATTAAGACATTTCAATACCAGTGCCAAACAAAAAGGTCTTTTCAATGGTCAAACATTGAAAAGACCTTTTTTCAAGATGCCGTTGTAGCATCCTTTATGGATTACTGCGTTAGAACTTATATCCCGCTTTCAAGAAAAAGGCCATATTATGTGGAGCCTTTCCGCTTGCAATCTTACAGAACCCGAATTCACCGTCCAAACCTGCTGTCCACTTTCCAAAATCCAAGCCAATGCCAAGCTGCAGACCAGCATCGAAACGATTCAAGCCAGGAATCACTTCATGATCTGTTTCTGGAACTCTGGAATCCTCAAAAGTATCCCATCCTACTGTAAAATCATCTACGTCAAACTCTGACTTGCCGCATACACCATAAGCCAAATAGGGACCTGCTGTAAACACCATATCAAAATCGGCGGCCGTTCCTATGTGAAATGCAGCCAACAAAGGCATCTGAAAATAATTCTGGTTTACGCGAATCTTGTTAGACTGAGTTTCTTCATAGCTAGCACCTTTAGAGACCCACATCAATCCTGACTGGAAAGAAACGAGACCCGTAAGAGGAATGTCCAAGCCAACTCCTACCTTCTGGTTGAAGATGCCTTTCGAATTGTCGGCATGCTTACCCATCCAACCACTCATACCTATTCCAAGTTCCATATTCCAGGTAACCTTTGTCTGTGCTGCCATGGTAAGTGTAGTAAATACACAAACCAACATAAGAAATAGTTTCTTCATACTAGTTCATTTTAATGATTATTCTTCACAAAATTAGTAAGATTCAAGCTATTTCCAAATATGAATCAAAAAATCTGAAGGAAAGAATCAATGAGAAGAGACAAAAAAAGAGTTATTCCTTTTACAGGTAAAATAACCTGAAAAGGAATAACTCCACAAATCTCGTATTAAAGTGTCAATTAGAATTTGTATTCGATACCCAATGAAATATTTTCACCATCCAAAGCAACTCCAAAACCGTTACCTGCAAAATTAGCGCAATAATCATCACGATAACCAGCGAAACCAATTTTAGATACCAAGCTGAAGTGACGGTCTAATTTAATAGCCAAACCTGGTTTAACACCAATTTCAAAACCATTAACAGAATCGAAATGTTTTACTTTAGCTGTAGAAAATCCAAAGCCCATATCCAAGAACAAACGAACCACTTTATTCTGGAAGAAAGAGAAACGAGCATAAGGAGCAAAAGCGAAAGCATTTGATGTAAGATGGTCATCTCCATCCCAATCCAAATCCAATTCATCATTGTCATAAGCCTTGTGAGCGAAACCTACAGCAAGACCGATTGCCCATTTTTCGTTCAATTCATAACCAACTTCTGGAGTAATAGTAAATGATGTTTCGTCAATGTCATTGTTTCTCCACAAACTAACGCCACCACCTACATAAATCTCCTGAGCCTGAGCTGCCAATGATACCATCATCACAGCCAAAATCAAAAACATTTTCTTCATAAAAATATTATTAAAAAATTCTATTCTTTGCGTAAGAGATACATTAATAGTGACTGCAAAGGTAGAACTTTTCATGTTATAAAGCATCCTTTATCCTATTTTTTTGAAAAAAAAATATTTATTTATGTCTATTTGCACGTTTACGTCGGATTTCAGCCTTCATTTTTGCTGCACCAGAACCATGCAATCCTGTTATATATGTTTTCTTTTTAGCCTTCGTCTTTACTTTTTCTTCTTTCTTTACAGCAGACTTTGCACCACGGAAAACAATACCTTCCGTCATAATCTTTTCTATATCCATAATTCCGTTTTTTAGGTATGTATCAATCATTATTTTTTCATTCGAAGCGAATGACTTCTACGCTTTCCGCTTCGGCAAACTCTTTCAGCAGGTCAACCAGATACTGCACAGAGTCATCTAATCCTTCTTCTCCACTATAGGCATTCATGATAGTCAACAAGTGGTGAGTCTCTGAGGTAATCTTTGTTCGTTCATTGTCACTGGTAGGCGTTCCTACGCCCCCTACTTCATCACGATAAACCGGCATTCCCTCGATGTTCAATTTACCGCGTCCGATTCCTTCATAAGGTTCACCTGCTTTACCGATACCCAGCACCAATTTCTCACCCTCTATTTTGTCCAGGTCAAATCCTCCTATGGAATGACCGCTATAAATGGAGGCCAAGTTAATCAAGTCGACCAAGGTATCTATCTGATACAGAGGAATACCTCTAAGCAATCTGCGACATAACGCCTCCGATGACGGGCGATACCGACTCGGATCCTTTCCGCATTGCTTGTAAGCCAAGCGTGTAGCCTGTATGGCCGGCATTTCCTTGATGGAATCTGTGGTATACTTCGCACGATAAAGTGCCGTATACTCTTCTATCCGCTTCCATAGAGCCTCGCTATAGGCCGAATTCTTCACCGATGCAAAGACAGCGGCTCCGCGGAACTGAGGCCAAGCTTGTCTGAGTTCATCTGATACTTCAATAACCAGTTTTTTCATTGGGCTTTCATTTTATTTTTTCATCATTATACCCGATAAGATACGACCTGAATGAATTCCAAGTCTGCGGGCTGAGAAGAAGTCTTCTTGCTGAAGATAAGTACATATTCCACACATTTCAATAAAGTCCGGACACACTCCCTTCGCCAGAAGTTGCAACCGGTTAGCTTCAGGCAAATCAATATGCCATTTGGCATAATGCTTGGCAATAGACGGCATGTCAAACCCTGCGGAAAGAAAAGCTTCATACACTTCATCACCCACTTCAAATGACTCAAGAGAGATTCCAGGGCCAATGACAGCATGTACATCTGCCGGTTGAGTTCCAAAGCGTTCTTCCATAAGCGTCAAAGTCCGTTCCACAATCCGAGCTACTGTTCCCCGCCAACCTGCATGTATGGCAGCGACCACTTCATGACGTTCGTCATAACAAAGCACCGGAATACAATCTGCAGTCGAAATGCAAAGACATACCCCTTTGCTTGCCGTCACCAGAGCATCCAAACCTTCCAAGGTTCTCTTTCGGGCAACTGGATCCATCGCAAGGAAAGCCTCATCAACGATTCCTATCTCAGTCTTATGGACCTGATGCGGTATGACCAATTCAGGATTTCCCGGCAACAAGCTTCGCAGAAGAGCCTGATTTCGGGCCACATGTGCCAGAACATCACCACAATAATCATTGCAATTGAAAGATGCATAAGCTCCTTCACTGCATCCACCGTATCGTGTGGTGGAAAAAGAAAAAATGTTGGAATGCGATTTATTCAAACCGTACTCCAACATTCTCTTATTATTTGATAACTGAATGTTCATTAGGGTTGAGGTTCATCGTCCATGTCATACTCCTCATATTCATACTCGAAATCATCGTCTGAATCATCGTCGTATTCATATTCGATTTCTTCATCCTCACCCATATCCTTCAACTCTTTCTGGAGTTTGGACAGGTCTTTGGCGCGATGTACAATGGCTTCGTGACGGACAGCTTCCAACTGGTTGCTTTCCTTATTCAATTCAGCCCATAGCATATCCTTCAATTGTTGGATACCCATATTCGCTACCGAAGAAATGAATACATGAGGAACGTTTTCCGGCAACGTAGGTTCCAGCATGCTAATCAGCTCATCATCCAGCATATCACATTTGGTAATTGCCAGTACGCGCTGCTTGTCGAGCATTTCCGGATTGAACGTAGCCAATTCGTTCAGCAGAATTTCATATTCCTTGCGAATATCGTCTGTGTCACCCGGCACCATGAAAAGGAGCAACGAGTTGCGTTCAATGTGACGCAAGAAACGCAATCCCAATCCCTTTCCTTCACTTGCACCTTCAATGATTCCTGGAATATCGGCCATTACAAACGACTTACCCTCACGGTAAGAAACGATACCCAAGTTCGGTTCCAGTGTAGTAAACGGATAATTGGCTATTTTCGGACGAGCTGCAGACAACGTAGAGAGCAGCGTTGATTTTCCGGCATTAGGAAAACCTACCAAACCCACATCAGCCAACAACTTCAATTCCAGAATCACCATCATTTCCTGCATCGGTTCACCCGGCTGCGCAAAGCGCGGAGCCTGACGAGTAGCCGTACGGAAATGCCAGTTTCCCAAACCGCCGCGACCTCCTTTCAGCAAGATTACCTCTTGTCCGTGTTCAGTAACGTCGCACACATATTCGCCTGTTTCAGCATTATAAACTACCGTTCCACACGGTACATCAATCACCTTGTCTGCACCATCCTTACCGAAACTCTTGTTTTTAGAGCCGTTGCCACCGTGTTCAGCAAACACGTGACGATCATACTTCAAGTGGAGCAAAGTCCAGTAATTACGATTACCGCGTAAAATGACATGACCTCCTCTACCACCGTCGCCACCGTCGGGTCCACCGTTAGGTACGTATTTCTCACGACGCATATGCGCAGAGCCTCGCCCTCCTTTTCCGGAGCGGCAGTAGATTTTCACATAATCAACAAAATTCGATTCAGCCATAATTATAAGTTAAATAGACGGATTCCCGTCCAAAAAAATTAAAGTTTATCTACAGCAGCACAGATGTCAGCAAAGATACCCTCCATGGTGCCAAGACCATTGATGTGCTGGTATTTACCGTCATTCTTGTACCAGTCAATAAGTGGAGCTGTCTGTGAATGATAAACGACGAGACGCTTTTTAATTGTTTCTTCGTTATCATCAGCACGACCTGATTCCTGACCACGTTTGATCAAACGAGTCATCAATTCATCTTCTGGAACTTCCAAGTCAAGCATTACAGAAACTTCCTGACCACGTTCATTCAACATAATCTTCAATGCTTCTGCCTGTGCAATAGTACGTGGGAAGCCGTCGAAAATTACGCCTTTGCTTTCTTTGAAGCTATCTAAAACGCCTGCCAACATATTGATGATCAATTCATCTGGAATCAACTGACCGTTATCGATGAATCCTTTTGCTGTTTTTCCAAGTTCTGTACCGTTCTTGATTTCAGCACGCAATACGTCACCAGTTGAAATATGGTTCAAACCGTATTTTTCTACAATACGAGCACTCTGAGTACCTTTACCAGAACCCGGAGCACCAAAAATTACAATGTTCAACATTCTTTTTTTCTTGAAATTATTTAATATATAGTTGTTATTCAATTACCGTATAGATGTCACGGTAGTTTCTACCTAAACCGTCATAGTCTAGTCCGTACCCAACTATAAAATCATTAGGAATATTCATAGCTACGTAATTGATAGGCAATTCCACCTTCAACTTATCAGGTTTTACCAGCAAAGTAGCAATACGGATTTCCTTCGGATTTCGAGCACGCAAAGTTTCGAGCAGACGCTGCATAGTCAAACCGGTATCAATGATATCTTCTACAATCACTACCGTACGTCCTTCGATGTCATCATTCAGTCCAACAAGCTCTTTTACCTTACCCGTAGTAGAAGTGCCCTCGTAAGAAGCCAATTTCACAAACGAAACTTCACAAGGGATAGTGAGACGCTTCATTAAATCGGCTGTAAACATAAAAGATCCGTTCAATACGCTTATAAACAACGGATTAGTACCTGCCAAATCACGATTGATTTCTTCAGCAACTCTAGTCACTTCTTTCAATATCTGTTCCTCAGGCAAGAATGTAGTAAAAGACTTGTCCTTTATCTGAATTGTATTCATACAATTATGCTATTATTTTTAATGGTGCAAATTTACGTAAAATCCCACAAACTGCCACACATAGCAACGAGTATTTAAATATATTTTGTAAGTAAAATGCAAAGAGTTCGAGTCATTTTTATTAATTTTACCGACAAATTACATATTTATAGAATGAAAATTTTAAGTTGCACCCAACAAAGAGAAGCCGATGCTTATACCATAGAGCATCAGTCCATTCTGTCCATTAATCTGATAGAAAAAGCAGCAGGAATGCTTACGGAAGCTATCTGCAAGCGATGGGATAAATCTCACCGCTTTATTGTATTTGCCGGACCGGGAAACAATGGAAGCGATGCACTGGCTGTAGCTCGTATGCTTTTCCTAAAAAATTACCAAGTCGAGGTTATTCTCTTCAATGTAAGTGGAAACCCCTCACAAGATTGCCTTACCAATATACACCGCCTGAATGAATGCGGCTGCAAAAATTATACAGAAGTCAGTACCAAGTTTGACCCTCCCAAATTAGGTAGCGGTGACATCATCATTGACGGTCTCTTCGGATCTGGATTGGACAAGCCATTGAACGGAGGTTTTGCTGCTGTCATTAAATACATCAACGCCTCACAGGCAACCGTTGTCTCCATCGACATCCCTTCGGGTTTGATGTGCGAAGACAACACCATGAATATCCGACAGAACATTCTGAAGGCCAATCTGACCCTGACCATGCAGATGCCAAAGCTCTCTTTCCTTTTTGCTGAAAACGAAGAGTTTGTCGGTGAATGGGAAGTGCTGAACATTGGTATCAGCCAAGAATTCATAGACCAAGCAGAGTCTCGCTTCTATCTGACTGAAGAAGCAGAGGTTCGCAAGTTAGTAAAGCCAAGAAAGAAATTTGACCATAAGGGAAACTTTGGACACGCCTTGATCGTTGCCGGTTCGTATGGCATGGGAGGAGCAGCCGTTCTGGCCGCTAAAAGTTGCATGCGCTGCGGTGCTGGCCTGCTTACCGTCCACACGCCGGTATGCAACCATTTACTCATGCAAACCACTGTACCAGAAGCGATGGTTCAAGACGATGTAGACGAACGCTTCTTTGCAGAACCCGAAGACTTGGACATCTATCAAGCTGTAGGTATCGGACCGGGCCTTGGCCAAGAAGACATTACCGCACAGGCTACTGTAGATCAAGTAAGCTGCTGCTACATTCCTCTTGTCATCGATGCGGATGCACTGAACATTTTCAGCACCCACCGCAATTACTTGACACGCATCCCCAAGAATGCCATTCTGACTCCACACGTGAAAGAGTTAGAACGTCTGGTAGGCCGATGCAGCAATTCCTATGAGCGACTCACCAAAGCAAAAGAATTAGCCGCTTACCTGCAATGCTACATCGTACTGAAAGGAGCATGGACAGCAGTGATCACCCCTGAAGGAGAATTCCACTTCAACACAACCGGAAATCCAGGCATGGCTACCGCTGGAAGCGGTGATGTTCTAACAGGTATCCTTACCGGATTACTGGCACAAGGCTACACGTCTGAAGAAGCTTGTAAATTGGGAGTGTTCCTTCACGGAAGAGCCGGCGACATTGCAGCCAAAGAACAAGGCCAAATCAGCATGAATGCTTCTGACATCATCGAAGCATTACCAAAGGCATGGAAATCAATAACAGAATAAATAACATCGTATTATGAACAAGAATGGTTTAATAGTAATCGCCATGCTGGCGGCTGCGCCGATGTACGCACAGGACATTGTACCGTATGTTCCTGGCGAAAATGAAGGAATCGTCTATTTCCTTCCCAAAACCATGATGGAAATAAATGTTATAGCCACTAAAGTGACTTATACACCGGGCGATTTCTGTCAGTATGCCAATCGTTATCTCCGTATGAATCATGTGACTTCACAACCTGAATCATACTGGAAATTCAAACAGATTGAGGTACGCGGAACGGGAGTTCCAGATTCTACCAAAGCATACATCATGAAACTGAGCGACAAATCGGTAGCTTCAAACATTGAAGTGACCGACAAACGCCTCATCAGAGCAATCAATACCAATTTACCTGCCAAAGAAGAAAAGACATATAAGTTGGAAAAGTCGGAACCTAACGAAAACGCACGACAATACATGACGGAAGAAATCCTGATGGCTGGTTCTACCGCCAAGATGGCCGAACTAACAGCCAAGGAAATCTACAATATCCGTGAAAGCAAGAATTTGATTCTACGAGGACAAGCTGACACCATGCCCAAAGACGGAGCTTCATTGAAACTTATCATCGATAATTTGGACAAGCAAGAAAAGGCTTTGACAGAAATGTTTACAGGCATCACACAATCTGAAGACAAACTGTTCACCTTCTATGTAGCTCCTGAAGATGCTGCTGAAAAGTATGTTGCTTTCCGTTTCTCAGAGAAGCTGGGCGTACTTCCTCGTACAGACCTTGCCGGTGAACCGATTTACATCAAACTGACAAATCCTGTTCCGATGCCTGCTGTTTCTGAAGAAGAAAAGGAGAAAAGCAAGAAAAGACAGAAAGGCATCCTTTACAACATTCCAGGAAAAGGGAATGTCACTGTCAGCTTCAAAGGTAAGAAATTGGTTGAGGACCAGTTACAAGTCACTCAGTTCGGAAGCACCGAATTGCTCGTCAATGACTTGTTCAACAGAAAAATCAATACGCGCGTCATCTTCAATCCTGAAACAGGAGCAATCGTAAAAATCGATAAAGACTGACGCTGAGCTGATAACAGTAAAAAATAAGGGACCGGATTCTCACGAGAATCCGGTCCCTTATTTTTTACTGTTTATCTGAAAAAGATTTTATCTTTTCTTATCCCTTGATATTCGGTTCTTCCAATCCATAACCATGTTTCTTGTTTTCTACTTTCAGCCACAAACCCAAGAAGAAAGCGAACACGCCCAAACTTGCGAAGATAATCATTGGAACCGTATAATTGAATTTCAACGGATCTTCTACCCCTTGATTGGTTGCAGTCAGAACCGAGCCAATAATCATTGGGAAAGAATACAAACCGATATTCTGAATCCAGAAGATGACTGCATACGCAGAACCCAACAAGCGGTTGTCAACCAATTTAGGAACTGACGGCCACAAGGCAGCAGGCACCAAAGAGAAAGAAATTCCCAGCAAAACAATGCTCAATAAAGTAATGAAAGCAGATTGAGTCATAGGAACCAAGAAAGCAAATGAAAGATGACAAGCAATCATCAGAACGGCACCCAAAATCAACATACTCGCACCCTTACCTTTTCTATCCAAGAAATTACCTAAGAATGGAGTGACAGCAGCTGCTCCCAACGGGAATACAGAGAATACCAAACCAGCCTTTTCTGCTGTATACCCCAAGTTGCACTGCAACATATTGATGGCATACTTCTGGAATGGGAAGATAGCAGAATAGTACAGGACACACAAAAGAGCTACAATCCAAAAGACCTTAGAACCCAAAATATATTTCAAATCACTGATTTTGAACGGATCATCCTTTTCTTCACCGCTTTCACCCATCTGCTGTTCCAACTTTCTATCCATAACAGAATAAACGATGAAAGAAATCAAGCCCACCAACATCAAGAAGACTGAGAAAGCCACCGGACGAGAGACACTGACTTCACCACTAAAAGAAGCCAAGAAAGGTGAACCAACCATTACCACTGCTACACCAACACGAGCCAGAGCCATTTCTACACCCATTGCCATTGCCATTTCCTTGCCTTTAAACCATTTTACGATACCACGAGAAACGGTAATGCCAGCCATCTCGACTCCACAACCAAAGAACATGAAACCGATTGCAGACAGTTTGGCGGAAGCAGGCATACCTTCATAAAAAGGAGTCACGTTCCACCAAGCAGAAGGAATATTAAGAATCCCATTCATGATCTGTTCAAATGAACTTCCCAAGAACAGGTCACTCACTGCATAATAATTAATTGAGCCACCTACAAGCATCACTACGCCCGACAAGATAGCAGTAAAACGTACCCCCATCTTATCCAGAATAATACCTGCAATAATCAAGAAAAACACGAATACATTCAAGAAGGTTTCAGAGCCCGCATAACGACCGAACGCTGTAGAGTCCCACCCTAAATTTGTTTGAAGAATATCCTTCAATGGAGACAATACATCCATGAAGATGTAACTGAAAAACATGGCAGAAGCCAATAAAGTCAAAGCCGTCCATCTCCATGCTGCGGAATCACTTAGCTTTTGTTGCACTTTTTCTTTCATTTTTATTATTTATTTATTAGTATTTCTTACAATCTTTGACAAAGATACGTTTTTTTTAGCGTAAATGCCTTGCTTTTCCTCAAATAAGTTATAAATTTGTAAATATAACGTGTTATTAACAACCTTCACATAAATATAAGTATGAAAAAATCTAAGATCGCAGTAGCTTCTATTCTTCTATGTGGAAGCATGCTTTGCTCTTCTTGCATTGGTTCTTTTGGTTTATGGAATCAATTAAAGAGCTGGAACCAGAACATTGGTCACAAGTTCGTTAACGAAATCGTATTCTTGGCATTTCATATAATTCCCGTTTACGAAGTAAGTTATTTGGTAGACGTGCTCGTTTTGAATTCAATTGAATTCTGGAGCGGTTCAAACCCATTGGCCGATGTAGGCAGTGTAAAAGTCATTGAAGGTGAAAACGGTGAATATTTGGTTAGAACCAATAAAGACGGTTACACCATTACAAAGAAAGGTGAAGACAATTCATTGAACTTGGTATACAACGATGAAAAGAATACTTGGAATGCTGTTTGCAACGACACAAGTTACGAACTGATGACCATGAACGAAAACGGTACTATTACCGTTAAATTGCAGGACGGAAGTTCACTTACAGTAAATCCTGATGCCGAAGGTTTGGCTCAAGTTCGTACAGCAAGTGAAAACACTTACCTTTACAACGCAAATTAATCAATAGTCTTATTGTTAAGATAATACCCCTTATTGAAAAGAGAGCAATCACCCCCTTTCAATAAGGGGTATTTTTTGTATCCCGTCCAGAACCTTTTCCGTTACGGCATACCCAAAAGCTCATGCATGAAATGAACATGCAATCTTTATATATTCACATCAGCAAGAAACAAATAAAAAAGGCTGCCTCCCTTTCGGGAAGCAGCCTTAGTATGTTTATGGAATTTCAAATTAGCAGTTAACCAATTTACCGTCAGAACCCAAAACGTTGATGATTTTGTGTTTGTACAATTTTTCCATGTTGTCACGAGCTGGGCCTAAGTACTTACGTGGGTCGAATTCAGCTGGTTTTTCAGCGAATACCTTACGTACAGCAGCAGTCATAGCCAAACGTGAGTCAGAGTCAATGTTGATCTTGCAAACTGCAGATTTAGCAGCTTTACGCAACTGTTCTTCTGGAATACCGATAGCAGCCTTCAAAGCACCACCGAACTGAGCCATGTAACGCAACAAAGTAGCGTTAGCGTAGTTACGAGCACCTTTAGATACCTGAAGAATAACTGGAGATTTAGTTTCTACAGCAGCCTTGATGATAGCCTGCATCTGTTCCATATTGTTGAAGTTGAAAGCAGGAATAGCATATCCACCGTTGATTGCTCTGGCAAACATATCTCTTGTATTCACCAAGCCTAAGTCTTTGTAATTAACCATTGTTGTAATTATTTATAATGTTAGCGATTAAATTCCAATGCAAAAATAACAATAAATGTTAGAACGACATTGACAAAATCGAAAAAAATAAGGTTTTATACTACTTTAACCCAACTGCCCGAATATACCTTATTAAAGACCAGCACTTTGCCAAGTAGATATTACAATCCACCTGTTTTAAAACAGCTTTGCGGTTTAAATTAGATACGAAACGAGACTGAAAAGGGTCGTCATTCATAAAGATGGAACATTCTTTCCATCATTTTCCATTTATCATTTGAGCTCTCACCCAATGCACATTTCTGGAAACGAGCTACATAATCTTCCCATTCCGCCTGACGAGGCAAAGCCGCCAATTTTCCCATAGCCTCATCCCAATCAAAATCCACAGGAGTGTCCACTATCATAAACAAGGTAGTGTCCAAAATGTAGATTTCCATTTCCAGAATGCCAACCGACTTGATGCCTTCAAGCACCTCCGGCCAAATATCTTCTCTACTATGAATCTGACGATAAGCTTTAATCAATTCAGGATCTCCATCTTTCAACGACAAGGTCTGGCAATATCTTTTTACAGGACCATGATATTCTTTTACACGATAACCTTCTGTAGCCATATACATTAATTATTAGTGATGTTTAATAGTACGAGCTGGTTTGTCCAACCGTAATGCAAAGGTAAAGAAAAGTTCAATATCATGAGCCCATAAAGGCTGAGCTTTCCACCTTCAAATTTCTTCTTTTCTCTAACTATCAATCAATCAGTCTACTTTATCGATACTTTTCCAGCCGTTTTTTTATATCTGCACACTTTTTTTTGGAAAAAAACGAGATAAGTGTTTTTATTTAAGAATAAATCCGCTATCTTTGCAACCCGAAATATGGACCATTACACTTATTGGTGTTACCATAAAAAGCCAATAATAACAATAATAAGTATACAGAAATGAAAAAAGGCATTCATCCTGAAAGCTACCGTCCGGTAGTATTTAAAGACATGTCAAACGGTGACATGTTCTTGTCACGTTCAACAGTTGCAACTAAAGAAACAGTTGAATTCGAAGGCGAAACTTACCCAGTAGTTAAGTTGGAAATCTCTAGTACTTCTCACCCGTTCTACACTGGTAAATCTAAGTTGGTAGATACAGCAGGACGTGTTGATAAGTTCATGAACCGTTACAACCGTATCAAGAAGTAATTTTGACGGTATACTAACGAATAAAAAAAATCGGTCGTTTTCTTTTTATCATGAAAACGACCGATTTTTTTATTCCCTCCAACTATATTCTCTATATCCGAACCTCTTTTCTTCGCAACCAAGATACAGGCTTCGCCAGCTATGAACCAGCAAGCAAGAGAAACGACGCTCCTCCTTGATTTCTCAAGAAATCACTGACCAGTTTACATTCTTCTTTCTCATTTCCTTGAGTTGCTGCCATACAACGGCATTCTCCAATTTGTTCGCTTCCGGATCTTCCTCCAAAAATTTCTCGGCAATTTCCCGAACATACTGAAGCAACTGACCATCCTTCGCCAAGTCGGCTATCTTCAAATCGAAAGCAACCCCACTTTGCTGCGTTCCTTCCAAATCACCGGGACCACGCAACTTCAAATCCGCTTCTGCAATTTCAAATCCGTCACAGGTCTCTACCATGATATCGATACGCTTGCGGGTATCTTCCGATAGTTTGTATCCTGTCACCAAAATACAATAAGATTGGTCGGCACCACGCCCTACACGACCACGCAACTGGTGCAGCTGCGACAAGCCGAATCGTTCGGCATTCTCAATCACCATTACCGAAGCATTCGGAACGTTTACCCCCACTTCAATGACGGTAGTAGCTACCATAATCTGAGTTTCGTTACGCAAGAAACGTTGCATTTCTTCTTCCTTTTCGGCAGGACGCATCTTTCCATGAACCTTGCTGACCTTATATTCAGGAAAAGCCTCACAGATATTCAAGTAACCGTCTTCCAGATTTTTAATGTCCATCTTTTCATTTTCCTGAATCAACGGATACACAATATATACCTGTCGACCATCACGAATTTGCTTTCTTATGAAATCATACATACTTCCTCGACGATTCTCAAACTGATGGACAGTCTGAATCGGTTTTCTTCCCGGAGGAAGCTCGTCAATGACCGACACATCCAAATCTCCATACAAGGTCATAGCCAACGTACGTGGAATAGGAGTGGCTGTCATCACCAATACATGCGGCGGACAAGTATTCTTCACCCACAACTTGGCACGCTGAGCCACACCAAAGCGATGCTGCTCATCAATGACCACCAGTCCCAACGACGAAAACCGAACCGTATCCTCAATCACCGCATGAGTTCCAACCAAAATCTGCACATCTCCCGTAAGCAGATCCTTCAGAATTGCTTCTCGCTTCTTGCCCTTCACACTACCTGTAAGAAGCTCCACACGTACATTCATTTCTTTCAAGAACTTGCTGATTGTCTCTAAATGCTGCCCGGCCAGAATTTCTGTCGGTGCCATGATACAAGCTTGATAACCATTATCCAAGGCTATCAGCATCGTCATCAATGCTACTAACGTTTTTCCGCTACCCACGTCACCTTGAAGCAGACGATTCATCTGACGTCCGCTTCCCATGTCGCGACGCATCTCCTTTATAACACGCTTTTGTGCACCAGTCAGCGGGAAAGGCAGAAATTGGGAATAGAAAGTATTGAAAATAGGTCCTACGTGTTCAAACACCAAGCCCCGGAACTTTCTTCGCTGCTCCTTGGTATACAGAAGAATATTCAATTGAATATAGAAAAGTTCTTCAAACTTCAAACGATACTGTGCCTTCCGCAGGAGTTCGGGACTTTTTGGGAAATGAATGGTATAAAGAGCCTCGGTAATGGACATCAATTTATATTGAATAATAATCTGCTGACTCAGCGTTTCGTCCATCCTCTCATTCTGCAGAGCCGTGAAAAGATTCTTCATCAACTTTTCCAAAGCATGCGAAGTAAAATTACTCCGCTTCATCCGTTCCGTGGTCGTATAGAAAGGCTGAAGCCCCATATTATTTAAAGTCAGTTCACTGGCCGGGTCAATATCGGGATGGACAACATTGATACGCCCATTAAAGACGGAAGGCTTTCCAAATATAATATAATCTTCACGTGTCTTGAACTTGCTGGTCACAAACTTCAACCCTTGGAACCAAACCAAATCTATGATTCCCGTTCCGTCAGAGAAATGCCCCACCAAACGACGCTGCCTTCCTTCTCCGAAAGTTTCGAAGCTCAAAATCTGCCCCTTCAATTGGATATAAGGCATATTTCCATCGATTTCACTTACCCGATACAGACGACTTCGGTCCACATATTTATAAGGGAAAGTATACAACAAGTCATGGAAAGAATAGACTCCTAACTCTTTATTAAGAATCCCAGCCCGCTGCGGGCCCACGCCCGGCAAGAATTTAATGTCACGTGTAGATAAATCGTATTTCAATGGTATTCAAAATAAAAAGCGTCCTTTTCTTCCTTCATTACAAAAGAAAAGGGCGCCAGTTTATCAATTAAAAAGGTAATCGTCCAACTACCCTATCTGTTATCATTCTATAAGAGCATCAACCACCTTCAAATCGAAAGGAGTGGTCAACTTTATATTCTCACGGTTTCCTGCAACCAAGGTAATGCTGCATCCCAAAGCTTCAACGACCGATGCGTCATCTGTAAAAAACGGCATATACGTTTGATGATAAGCACGTTTCAACAAAGAGACAGGAAAGACTTGAGGAGTCTGTACCAATTTATAATCGGCACGTGACACAGTCTCACTGTTTCCTCCGCCACATAAATGCCGAACAGTTTCCACCACATCAACAACGGGAACTACGGACTTTCCGGCTGCCGCTTCTGAGAAACAAGAACGAATCACTTCTTGCGACACGAACGGACGAACGCCATCATGAACGCCTACCACTCCCTCCATATCATCCACCAAAGCCAATCCGTTCTGTACGGAATGGAATCGAGTTTCTCCTCCATCGGCAATGCGATGAGGCAATGTGAAATGATATTCTTCACAAAGTGATTTCCAATACGGTTGATGGTCGACCGGTAAAACCAAGATCAATTCCATGCAAGCATCGTAAGCATGAAAAGCTTCCAACGTACGCATCAAGACTGGCTTTCCCTTTATCGGAAGAAACTGTTTGGGGATATCTCCTCCCATACGCAGGCCTTTTCCACCTGCAACGATAATGATGTATTTCTTCATGCTTCCGATCAGTCAATCAGCATCCCTTTTCTCACTTCTTGAGCCTTTTCAGCACCCGCATATTTTTCAAGGATGGCAAAACCAAAGTCGCATGCAGCGGCCGGTCCCTTACCTGTTATGAAATTTTCTGCAATTTCGACTTTATTACTTGTATACTCAGCCCCTTCCAAATAGCGGTCAAAACCAGGATAACAAGTAGCCTTCAAACCTTTCAATAGACCACGCTTGCCATAAACGAGCGGAGAAGCACAGATCGCAGCCAACGACTTACCTGCATCAGCAAAGTTTCTAATCATCTTGTCCAGACCTGCATGAGCATCCAAATTGGTCGCACCAGGCAGACCACCAGGCAGCACAATCATTTCCACCTCTTCTTCATTCAAGTTTTCGAACAACAAATCTGCTCCTACAGGTACTCCATGGGCACCCATCACTATTTTTTCACCAGTTACAGACACTGTTTTCACATCCAATCCTCCACGTCTCAAAATATCCAACGGGAACAATGCTTCAGTTTCTTCGAAACCTTCAGCCAAAAAAATGCAAATTGTTTTCATCGATCTATTTATTAAAGTATTAGAAAGTTCCTATTTCCCTTTTTAGTCAGAAAGGTTGCCCTCAATAAAAACATGAAAGCAACCTTTCCCCATTATCTTTTATAAATTTACTTCAATTTAAAATTATACGTAATGGTACCACTTTGGTTGTCCACTCCGTCTATTGCATTGAAACGAGCCTTACGAGCCGCTTCTTCGGCTGCTTTACGCAAGGCCGAATTTACCGTATTCGTCCGTTTGTTGATGCGGGTACTGATTACATGACCTGCGGGATTCACCACAATCGTCACTACCACACGCCCCTCTTCCTGTACATTGTACACGGGAACAGGCAATCCACCCGAACCCAAGGAACGGCCATTCAATTCGAATGAGGGTGATGCATCCATACCTCCCATGCTGCTGTTGCCATCTTTCCGGCCTTCAACGCCCTTTCCTTTGGAAGCATTTCCTTTAGCCCCCATTTTTGAGCCCTTTCCAAAAGCACCGGCTATTCGATTCTGAGCAGCTTGAGCGGCGGCCTTTTCTGCTTCCGCACGCTTCTCAGCCTCCGTTTTTTCCTTCGGCTTCGGTTTTTCCGTCACTTTTTGCTCCTTCTTCTGTTCCGCCACTTTCTTCTTCGGCTTCTCAGCCACCGGCTTCTTCTTTTTCGGCTTTTCCACCTTCTTTTCAGCAGGCTTCTTTTTCTCCTCTTTTACCTGGATAGACGGTTCCTCCTTCTGCGTAATCATCGGCTGCTCCACTTCGGGAGAAGGTTCCGGCTGACTGACCTCCGGTTGTACAGCTTCAGGTTGTGCGGGCTGCGGCAACACATCGACTTCCGTCATCGTATACGGGTCAGCGTCTCCCTGTGCCAATTCCATATCACCCAGCATAACAGGTACTCCACCCTCCTCCTGCTTTTCAGGCAAAGTAAGCTTGAGCAGAAAGAGCAATGCCAACACAAGGATATGCAGCACCACGGTTCCGACGATTCCTGTTATTTTACTCTGTTTCACTGTTAGAATCTCTTATTAGAATGATTAATTACATTCACTTCTTGTCCGGACGACGCGTTGCCAGCACCATCTTGAAGTGATTTTCATTTGCTATATTCAAAATCGTTACGATCTCACGATACGGAATGGATTCATCCGCATAAAGAGCGACATACATTTCAGGCTCCTTCTGGGCACATTCCTGCAGAAATGCCGGCACTTCATCCACGCTCAAAGGCATTTCATCTTCATTACCGAAAGCTCCGTAATAATTCAAGTTCTTGTCAATGATCACTCGTGCCATCGGCTTGGCAGAAGTCTGTTCCGAGCCCTGCGGCAGCAACACCTTGATAGCATTCGGAGAGACCATGGTAGAAGTGATCATAAAAAATATCAGCAGCAAAAAGATGAGGTCGGTCATGGACGACATACTAAAGCTGGGAGATATTTTCTGTCTTCTTTTCAATGCCATAAGCTCTTATTTATCGTTCGGTTCGTTCAATAAGTCCATAAAGGCCATGGTACGTGCTTCCATCTGGTTAACCACCTTGTCCACACGATATACCAAATGATTGTAAGCAAACATGGCCAAAATACCTACAACCAAACCACCTACAGTAGTAATCATCGCTTCATAGATACCTCCAGAGAGCAATGCAATATCAATGTTATTTCCAGCATTGGCCATATTCCAGAAAGCCTGCACCATACCTGTTACCGTACCCAAGAATCCCAACATCGGTGCACCGCTTGAAACGGTTGCTATGATAGAAAGTCCATTCTCCAACTTCGCGATTTCTATGTTACCGGAATTCTCAATAGCAGCCTGTACATCGGCCACCGGACGTTCCATACGAGTAATTCCCTTCTCAATCATTCGTGCAGAAGGTGTATTGGTAATACGGCAATAATTGATAGCCGACTTAATTTCTCCCGTTTTGATATAGTCACGGATACGGTCCATAAACAACGGATCATCTTTTCCCGCCTTACGGATTGTAACCATTCTTTCAAAGAAAATATAGAAGGTGACAAGCGACATAATCGCCAAAACGATCATAATCCAACCTCCCTTGCAAGCCATATCCCAAAGATTCATCTGCGGTTCACCTGAAGCCACAGGAGTCAGTACCGGATTCGCTCCAGCCATCGTTTCAACGACTGTCTGTGCAACTGTCAATAAAGTTAATGAAGTCATAATTAGAGAAGGCATTTTTTATATTCTTCAATTGTATTCTTTAATCCCAGATAAAGGGCATCACAAATCAAGGCATGACCAATTGATACCTCATCCAGCCATGGAATATTTTCATGGAAATACTTCAGATTCACCAAACTTAAATCATGACCGGCATTCAATCCCATACCCATATTGCGTGTTGCTTTGGCCGCTTCAATAAATGGTGCCACAGCCGCTTCCGGATTGGTAGGATAAGTGCTTGCATAAGGTTCCGTATACAGTTCCACGCGGTCTGCTCCTGCCTTAGCCGCATATTCAATCATTTCTACATCGGCATTCACAAAAATAGAAGTGCGCACACCAGCCTGACCAAAAGTATCCATGAGTTCGGTCAAGAATGATAAATTTGTCTTGGTATCCCATCCCGAATTAGAAGTAATCTGGTCTGGAGCATCAGGCACCAAAGTTACCTGCGACGGTTTTACCTTCAAGACCAAATCAATAAACTCTTTCGACGGGTAACCTTCGATATTGAATTCCGTTCTCAAAATGGGACGAAGTGCATAAACATCCGCATAACGGATGTGTCGTTCGTCAGGACGAGGATGTACGGTGATACCCTGTGCACCAAATGCTTCACAATCCAATGCTACTTTTTCAACATCGGGATTATTACCACCTCTTGCATTACGCAAGGTAGCTACCTTGTTTATATTTACACTTAATTTCGTCATATTGCATGAATTTTATATCTTTGCGTCATTGGAATGCAAAGTTAGCAGGTTTTATGAAAAACTTGTTATGTTAGGACCTAAAAAGATTGATAAATAACGATTGGATATGGAACAGGACATGAAATTTGCCCTTTTCGGGAATACGTATCAAGAACACAAATCTGCTCACATTACGCACCTGCTGAAGATACTTCGGAAGAGGAATGCTCAGATTTGTATCAGCCATGAATTTTATGATTTCTTGCATGCTCATACAAAGGCCGACTTGGGTGGTTTGGAAGTTTTTGAAGGCAATAAATTCACAGCTGATATGGTATTGAGTATCGGAGGAGACGGAACTTTCCTGAAAGCTGCAAGCCGTGTAGGGAAAAAGGGTATCCCTATCTTAGGCATCAATACAGGCCGACTGGGATTTCTTGCAGACATCACACCTGAACAGATGGAAGAAACGTTCGATGAAATTTATCAGGGAAAATACTTGGCTGAACAAAGAAGGGTGCTTAAGCTCACTTGTGAAGGACATGTTCTGAAAAGTTCTCCTTATTGTTTGAACGAAATCGCGGTTCTGAAACGTGACACATCTTCCATGATTACCATCCACGCTTACGTCAACAATGAACTGATGAATATCTACCAAGCCGATGGTCTGGTCGTTTCCACCCCTACCGGTTCCACTGGATATTCTCTCAGCAACGGCGGACCGATTATGGTGCCTCAAAGCGGAACCATCAGCATTACGGCAGTAGCCCCTCACATGCTCAATGTACGTCCCATCGTCATCCGTGACAATTGGGAGATTACGTTGGAAGTGGAAAGCCGAAGCCACAATTTTTTGATTGCCATTGACGGACGAAGCGAACCTTGTCGCGAAGGAACCAAACTGACCATCCGACGTGCCAACCATTACATACGCATCGTAAAACGCTGCAACCACTCGTTCTTCAACACGCTACGCGAGAAGATGATGTGGGGAGCAGATACACGTATCTGACAGTCCAACTACAGATATAAAAAATCCTCCCCGCCTTTCCAAGCTATCAAAGCAGGAAAGACGGGGAGGATTTTTATTTTTCCGATAGGAATCAGAAATTAACGCTGATTCCTCCCAGTACATTCATTCCCAAAACCGGATAACCTGTTTCAGTAAAATAAGATTGGTTCAATACATTGTTCAGATGAACGAATACATTGAAGCGTTCATTATAGTTATATTCGGCACCCAAATTCAAATTATTAAGGGCATCCAAACGTTCACCAGACACTTTCTTACGATTTTCGTAAGCATAGTTGGCAAATGCATGAATTCCTTGATAAACTTTAGCTCGAGCCGTCACGCCTAACGTATATTCTGGTTTCAAGAGCAAGAAACGAATATTCTCTTCGTTGCCCATTTTCCAGTTATTGTATTCACCATTGATGCCCAAGTCAAACCAGTCACGGTACGCATATTCAATACCCGCACCTATATAAGCGACTTTCGACTTGCCCTGTGCCAAGGAAGCGACAAATACCGAGTTTGCCTCTCCACTGAACAAGTCAACGAAGACATCGTCCTTGGTCATCCGATAACCTCCATACAATTTCAGTCCCAAACCACTTACCGGTGAAGCCTTGAAACCTGCCTGTGCATCGAACGTCGTATAAGTAGTATGCAGCTGCGGACCCTGGTACCAATAAGGAGAGAGTTCATTCAACTGTCGATACCCGTTCAAACGCGTGCCTCCCAAGGCTTGAACATACAAACTGTACGAATCACAAAAAGTATAAGTAAGATTCACATCTGGAGAGACCTTCAATCCGCTGCCATACGCCGTTTGGAAATCCACGTGAGCACCCAAGCGAATCGCTAAATCCTCATTCTGAATACGATAGTAAGGATTCAATTTCACCAGCGTATAATCTTTTATCTGAACAGGCAAAGCATCTTCAAGAGCGGCCTCTCCACTATAAGAGACATTATCCATTTCCAGACCTACACCTATATTTTGTTCGTCGTCCAAGTCTGCACATACATAGCCCTGTGTGTGTATGCGATTTTCTGAAGACTCAGCTGGCATCCAACCAATGACATGCATACGCTTAAAGCCTTCAAAGCCCACTTGAAGTGCAAAATCGAGCGGTAAAGTTCTCTTTACGGAAGCAAGTCCCACATGACCTTCTCCCATCATGAAATGCTGGTGCGTATTCGGAACAGACGTTTCTGTTCCGAATACACCCTCATCCTGGCCTTCCAATAAAATATGATTGAAAACTTGAGAGCCGAAACTACCTCCCAAATTGAACATCACTTTACGAAAACGATGGGTATAGTTCAAAGAAGCATCGGTACGGAAGAATCGCTGTGAATTTTCCTGCTTCGTGCCTGGGAAGTCCACATCTCCCGAATAGCCATACAATGAAGCCATCACATCCAAGCAATCCCGGTCTGAAATATTCCAAAGATAAGCTCCCTTCAAGTCGGTATGATTCAACGTTCCATACGCGCCCCGAAGATAGCCTCTACGCGCTCCTTTCTGACGAACATCGCGGGTAATGATTCCCATCGGTTCAAATCCATAAGAAGCAAGCGGACTAACCGAAGTCGCATAATCGATATGCTGCTTGGGCACCGCCGGCTCTTCCACCTTAGGCAACACATTTACCTTAAAGGCATCCATCACCTCCGGATTATACTGATTCTCCACTACCACCGTACGATTGAGTGTAGAATCCTTAGGCTGTTCCTGTGCCATAGCACCTGTCATACAGAGCAGTCCAGTACCTGTCAAGATAAGATTCTTATAATTTTTCATTCTGTTTCTGTTGTGTATTAAGTTTAGCCAAACGACTTTCAATCATTTCAGCGATATCGTCATTAGCCTGATAATTCTGTTTCAAAGACAGCAAATACTGTTTAGCATCTACCTGTCGGCCCAACTTCACATAGACATCCGATAAAAGCACGAAGCTGCGTGCCAACCAATAAGCATGCGGTGTACTGACCTCAATGTACTGCAAGATTTCAGCTTCCGCTTTCTTGACATTTCCTGCATTGAAATATAATTGAGCCACCAAATATTTTGCTTCAGCACCATACACGTTACGAGTATCTCTTGCCAATACTTCCAGATCAGCTTCCGCTTCTGTCTTCTTGCCCTCCTTCAAGAGCGATTTAGCTCGATAATAACGAGCTTCATTTTCCAGTTCTGGCATCAATTTATTGTTAGCCAGCAAAGAGGAAGCAGCAGCAATAGTTTCTTTAGAATCGTCCAAAAGCCATGCACTGCGCAACGCACCCGTTTCAGCCTGCAATCTGTTTTCCTGCGATACAGAACGATCGGCCAGCTGTTTGTAAAAGCCGAGTGCCTTTGCATAATCTTTCGACTTGTACGCCATATCTGCACTAAGTGCCATCGCTTCAGTAGAGAATTTGCTGGTAGGGTACTCAATCACCTTGTTCAAATATGAAGCAGCTGCCCCATAATCGTGAGCATTATAGGCAATCAATCCCAAATAATACGAAGCATTCACACTAAAAGCACCGTCGGGGAACGATTGCAGATAACGAACGAAGCTAGCCTGAGCCTGAGCCATATCTCCACGCATATACACACGTTCGGCTGCCGTATAAGTCAGCGAATCACGTTCATTCACGTCGAAATTAGCACCTCCAGGAATGGTAGAAGCAAAGGCCATGTATTCATCGACTTTATTCAAATCAATATAAACCGATTTCAAGTCACGCTGAGCCATACGAGCCTCTTCACTACCCGGATACTTACTGATAACCTTCTTGTAAGCATCAATCGCTTCGTTATAGCGATCGTTCTGATAATAAAGAAGGCCGATTTCATTCGCCGATTTACGAGCCAGCGGACTATCAGGATAACGGTCGACCAACAACTGATAACGTTCGATAGCATTGCCAGCCTGTTCCTGCTGCACAAAAGCACGTCCCTGTTCATAAAGTGCATCATCAACATATTGTGACGAAGGATATTTAGCCAACAAGCGGTTCAATGTTTCTACCTTTCCTGTATAATCGCGCTGCAATCCTTTTACGAATGCTTCTTGGAAAAGAGAATAATCACCTAAAGACGGGTCCATGCCTACAGCTTTGGCATATTGTTGACGGGCCTCATCAAACTGGCGGGCAAAGAAATAACAGTCACCGGAACGGTTGTAGGCATCCCCTACCACAGCAACCTCTTTCATGCCTTTCGAATCCAAGAAACGATTGAACCAATTTCTAGCTACTGCGTAATCCTTCTGCTTGAATGCCGTGTAGCCCAAATTATACATAGCCAATCCATATTCCTGTGCATTCTTGTCTGTAGCGAATTCCAGGTACTGGCGATAATCGGCAGCAGCCTGTGCATATTGCTGCAAACGATATTTTGATTCACCACGCCAGAAATAAGCATTCGCTTTGGTCTGCTGGTTGTAAATGCCCAACTGCAAAGACTGAGAAAAATAATCAATCGCATTCTCAAAGGCTGTCTGAGCAAAAGCCTGAGTACCGATACGGAAAAGAAGTTTCTGCTTCACCTCCAAAATACGCGGACCCGGCTGACTGATTTTTTCGATAGACTGTAAAGCCGCCATGTAGCTGCGGGTATTCATATACACCTCAACCAAATAATCGTTGACCTTGTTCGTATAAATAGAATTGGGGAATTCATTCAAGAAACGTTCGAAAACGGTTACAGACTCTGCAAACGGAGAATAAGAGGTTTCGTGGATACTCAACGCATAATTGTACAAAGCCTGTTCCTTGATAGCCGGATCAAAATCGCTGGCTGCAGCCTGCTCAAAAGACAAGCGAGCCATGTTTCTGTCCTTCAACTGCAGATAAGCCAATCCTCGATGAAGATAAGCGTTCTGAGCCATCGCATCGTCTTTATCCGTCGCTTCACCCAGACAAGCAGCCGCTTTTGAAAATACCTGCGTATGATAATAACTCATACCCAACATATACATGGGCTTACGTCCCGGAAGTACGGCAGTAGACCGGTAAGACTCCAATTCACGAGCAGCCTCACCGTAATTTCCCATCGCGTAGCTTGCTTCACCCGCAATACGATGCATCTCTCCCGATTTCTCCTGATTAGGGAAACGATTCAAGTACTGATCAGCCATCTGCTTAGCTTTGGAATAATCACCTTTCATCAAATAGATATCGGCCACATAGTAAGGACTCAGATGAGCATACTGTTTGTTACTGCCCACCGCCTGAAAGCCTGCCAAAGCCGAATCATAACGCTGCTGCACATAATCAAGATATGCCAAATGATACACCGCATCCGTCTGATAACGGTCACCTACAGTCTTCAGCACCTGGAACCAAGCCTTCGCTTCCTCCAAATTGTTTATCTTCATGTACGAAAGAGCCAGACGGAATACACAGTCCTCACGGTCTTTATCACCCAATGCATCAAAATCACAACTCTTCAAGAGTGCAATGGCTTCACTATACTTACCTTTAAAGAAATAGGCTGAACCAATCAACGCCTCTACCCTGTTCTTATAACGAGATTCCGGATGAGCCGTCAGATAAGCATCCAAACGTTTGATACAATCCGGCATACGCAACTCATAAGCGGTACAAGCCAGCATATAATCAGCCTCATCTTGAAAATCAGCATTTTCCTTATCACTGAGATAACGATTCAACGTCTGGCGAGCAGCAGCGTAATCCTCACGAAGGAACAACTGCTTTCCATCCTCAAACAAGCGTCGGGAATCGGTCAGCGGCTCAACCTGCTGTGCACCGACAGCCAGCGGAAGTGTACACATCCAACCAGCTATCCATACGTACTTCTTATTCTTCATATTTTATGATATTTACAATATAGTCTGTTGTTACAAAGTTTCTTTTTTCCCTGCAAGATATTCCTGTTTAAAACGAGTCACCCCCTTACGGATAGAGTCCAGACCGAAAAGTTCCGGCTGCAAATCCTTTACAGGTACCCAAAAAGTGTCGGCCACATCATCCATTGCCTGCAGGATTGAATCATCCGCCACCTTGCACATAAAGAACTGGTCGAGTGTATGCACCAGAAATCCTGAGTACAGATAAGTATTAGGATAAGAGAACATATAACGCGCTTCCGTCACCGTCAAGCCTGTTTCTTCCTTAACCTCACGGGCCACCCCTTCTTCACCAGTCTCATACATATCGATAAATCCTCCCGACAAGTCCAACGTACCTTTCGCAGGTTCTTTGGCACGACGGCACACCAACAATTCATCGTTATCGTTCATGATAAATGCCACCGTAGCAGCACTCGAATTGAAATAATACACAAAGCCGCAATCTCTACATTTTTTGGCCTTTTCATTGTGCTCATCGAAATGAGACGACCCACATTTCGGACAATATTTAATCAACTCCAAAGGATGCATAATTCTTCAATTTATAACAAACACAAAGATAAAGAAATAATCTGAAGTTTAACCTTTTCAGTCGAATTAAGCGTCCAAATTCCACTATAAAAAACAAAGAATTTGTACAGGAAGTTCATTGTGAAGTGTCAAGATATAAAAAAGAGTTTCAAAAGACTTATTCTCAAGAAATAATATGTTTTTAACCCCTTTAAAATTAGAGAAATCAAAAACTTTCTTTATATTTGCTTACAAAATGACATATTAGTATCACCATTATGGAAAAAATTGATAAATTAGACAAGCAAATTCTTGAGATTATCTCTCAGAATGCACGAATCCCATTTAAGGATGTTGCCGCCGAATGTGGTGTATCGCGAGCTGCTATTCATCAGCGCGTCCAGCGTTTGATTGATTTAGGTGTTATCATCGGTTCTGGATACCATGTAAATCCAAAGACTTTAGGATATACTACTTGTACCTATGTAGGTATCAAGTTGGAAAGAGGTTCTATGTACAAGAGTGTAGTAGCAGAACTTGAAAAAATTCCTGAAATTGTAGAATGTCACTTTACAACTGGTCCGTATACCATGTTGACAAAACTTTATTCAACAGATAACGAACATTTGATGGAATTATTGAATTCACGTATCCAAGAAATTCCAGGTGTGACAGCTACCGAGACCTTGATTTCTCTCGAACAGAGCATCAAGAAAGAAGTGCCCATCCATAACACTGAAGCAGAATAAAGCCGGCAACCACCTTTCACCTCCTCAACAAGGCGTGGAGAGAACAGGTGAATCGTTTCGCATGATATAAACTTGGGTCAGGTATAAAAACATACCAAGATTGAACCCCACCTTAATGGCTGGTCTCTTTGGTTAGAACAAGCAATGAGACCAACCATTAAATGGGAAGACATACTATTGTCATTCAGAAGCAACCGCTCCATACTTTCTTTTCGCTCCTTTTATTCAGAACGTCCTTGCAACACATTCTCCGAATCAATTTCCTTCTTGAGAGGATTGTATAATTGAACAGGTAAAGTCCCTTTCAAGGCACCGCATGCATTCATAGCCAATGCCCCCATTTCATCCTCTCCAGGAATGACCACGACAGGAGCCAAATTTTCTACCCATTCTTGAATCAATTGTACACAATACGCATTATGTGCAATCCCCCCAGTAAGAATAATGGCATCGGTCTGGCAACGTAAGGCCACATGCATGGCACCAATCTGTTTCGCTACGGTATAAAGCATGGACTCAAGTACCAATTTATGATGTTTGTCGCCTGCATGAGCCCAACGAACGATACTGGCCACATCGGTCGTCCCCAGATGAGCCACAAGCCCTCCCTTTCCATTCAGCATCTTGCGGACTTGCATCCACGTATACTTTCCGCTAAAACAGAGATCTACCAACTGCCTTCCGGGAATAGTTCCAGCCCGCTCGGGACTAAAGGGTCCCTCTCCATTCAAGGCATTGTTCACATCAACCACCCTTCCATGCTGATGAGCACTGACAGAAATACCTCCTCCCAAGTGCACGACCACCAGGTTCAGTTCTTCATATTTCTTTCCAATGCTGGCCGCATAACGTCTCGATACGGCACGACTGTTCAATGCATGAAAGATGGAAATTCTCGGCAACTCCGGAATGCCGGTCAGGCGAGCCACATCACGCAGTTCATCCGTCACTACCGGATCGGCAATGTAAGCCGGACATCCCACTTCCTTAGCAATAGCATCTGCTATCCAAGCGGCCAAGTTCGAAGCATGTTCCATACTTGCATTCCACAAATCCTCCTTCACCTTTTCATCTATCAGATACACTCCTCCAGGAATCGGCTTCAACAAACCGCCCCGAGCTATCACCGCATCAAAATGAAGGTCCATACCTACTCGATGCAAGGCATCCTTTACATGCGTCATACGGTAAGCATACTGCTCGTTCACATGATGAAACGGTTCCAACTCCTTAGTAGGATGATAGATACTCTCACGCCAAACGGGTCGATCTTCTTCATAGACGGCCAGTTTAGTCGATGTTGATCCTGGATTGATAACGAGAATTTCCATGCAATTTAGTTCTATTTAGTTTCTTGCAGACAAGCCAATACCAAGCTATAATACTTTGAGTTGCCGGAATCACTGCGTGAAGGTACCACTACAGGAGAGGTAGTACCCGTAAGCATTCCAGCCATATTGGCATCGCCGAACAAAGACAGTGTTTTATAATAAGTATTTCCTGACTCGATATTCGGGAAAATCATCAAATCGGCATTCCCGACTACGGGAGAAGACAAGCCTTTTATTTCTCCGCTGTGTGCATCGCAGGCCGTCTTTGCATCCATCGGTCCATCCATAAAGACCGCTCCGAACATTCCATTCTGTGCGTCTTCCTTCAACTGCACGTAACTGAGCGTATGAGGAAATTTCGGATTCACCTTTTCCGTACAATGAATCAAAGCAATACGAGGTTCAATACACCCCAAACTCTGACAGACACGGATATCATTCTGTATCAGTACCCGATACTGTTCCAATGTAGGACGAGGAATGACTGCCGCATCTGAAAAGAAAAGCAGTTTATGATATAAAGGAATCTGAGCCAGAGTTATATGACTCAATACATTGCCAGGAGGGAGCAATCCATGCTCTTTGTTCAACACAGCACGAAGTAAATTATCTGTATTAATCAGACCCTTCATCAAAATGTCGGCTTCACCCGTGCGCACCAATTCAACGGCAACCGCAGCAGCCTCATCAGGCGATACGGCTTCATAGACTTTTATAAAATCAGGAGAAACTTCATACAGACGATGTGCCATTCCAGAATGAAGTGCATCCGTCACCAAACAAAATTCAGCGATTTCTTCACGCAGAGCACGCATTATTACGTACTCCGTATGCGGATCATTCGGACAAACGACAGCTACCCTCCGCCGGATCCCTCTCGAACGCAGACAATTTACCATCTGACTTAAAGTCCTTATCGGTTCCATGTGATTAGATTTTAAACAAATACCTTAGATTTGCATCTGAGAATTACAGATAAAATAGAAAGGATAAATTTGT
>JAHHQU010000025.1 GCA_020026225.1 Phocaeicola sp.
AGAACTGTAACAGCATGGCCGTTTTTGCTGTAACAGTCTGCTCCGTTTTTGCCATTTACCACCGCTCGACTTATACGGTTTACCATCTTCATTAGGAAAATCAAATTGTACAAACCAATAATCATAAAGTTGTTTAGCCATCGCCTCTAAATTATGATTTATTCAAAAGAGAATACGTTCTTTTTCTAACAAATAAAAGATTCAATGTTCACGCAGTATTTCATTGCAAGATTCCTTTTATTAGTAGAAATCAATATATTTGTTGGACCACAAAATACCTATAATATGAAAACCAGATTTTTATCTCATCTTTTGATTCTTTCAGCCTGTTTTTCTCTTTCATCATGTCTTGACGACGATGACAATGAAAGAAAAATCATCAATCAACAAGCATACGAACTGACCATCGCTTCAAAATTGGTACCCGGCACAGTGTATGGCGGATGTGGCAACAACTACGTTTGGGATGTTTATGCTGGAAAGAAAGAACATGACAGTGAATGGTCCGCATTTGGGGATATTGCCGGTTTCGAATATAAACCTGGGAATGAATACCGAATTCAGGTAGAAGAGACCACTTATGAAGATCCTCAAATGGGCGAACCTGTATGGACCGAATCCAGACTCCTAAAGGTATTGACTGAAGAAGCGAAGAGCTCCGCTGATATGCCAGAACATTTGCTTCCGAAACAATACTATGAGAACGAAACTTTTGTGCCTGAATACCGTTATGCTGTTGAGGCCGAACAAAAGGAGCTGATAGAAAAGGAGCTGATAGAAAAGGAACTGAAGGAAAATCCACCCTTTATGGTTGGTGCCAATGTTATTATTTATGGAGGGCAGCTATCAAGATGGATAGCACTCGACAAGGATGGGAAGATGTTGGGCAATGGAAATTTAAGACGTGTGAATGATGAGCCTTCTTCCCTACCCGAATCCTATAAGATACTACCTCTCAAGCACGTACAAGGCTATCAGTGTTGGACGTTCATGGACGATGATGACAAAGAGATTGCGGCTTATGATACCTTTATCTGTTCCGAATCTGCCAGTAAAAGTCCAGCACCTGTCAATCTAACTCCTTGGCTCTATAAAGATGTCACCGACATCTATAAAGCCAAATATCCAGAGGCTGGCGTGAAAACAGTGGTCTACTCGTTGGGACTGGCCTTTAAATATTCCATCATCAATTGAATAACATAAAGGTTTTTAAATCTATACTAATAAGATGCGTCATAAGGAAAACGAACCAATCAGGTTATGACACAAAAAAAGTTCCAAATGAGCAGAAAGCCATTTGGAACTTTATATTTTTAATGAATAGAAAGCGTCAATTATGACAAGCCTTCAATTTCACCGTTTACAATGTCAATATGAAGAGCAGCCGGTTCTTTCGGCAAACCTGGCATACGCATGATTTCACCTGCAATGATAACCAACATTTCAGCACCTGCATTGATTACGATGTCACGCACTGCAAAGTTGAATCCATGAGCTACACCATATTGTTTCGGATCTGTTGAGAATGAATACTGCGTCTTGGCAATACAAATCGGGAACTTGCTATAACCCAATTCTTCAATCAACTTCAACTTCTTACGAGCTGCAGGACCAAACAACACCTGTTTTGCACCGTAAAGTTCGCAAGCTACCTTGCTAACCTTCACTTCTACTGAATCATCTTCATCGTAAGCGAAAGTCAATGGCTGAGAAGGATTGTTTTCAATCGTATCCACTACCAAGTTAGCCAAGTCAACAGCACCTGCACCACCTTCTACGAAAGCATTGTTTACAGCGAAACCTACTCCCATTTCAGCACAATGCTGACGAACGAATTCAATTTCTTCGTTTGTATCATTTGCATAACGGTTGAAAGCGACAATCACAGTCTGACCGAATGAAGCCAAGTTTTCAAGATGTTTGTCCAAGTTCTTGATACCTTCCTTCAAACCTTCCATATTCGGTTCCTTGATAGCTTCTACCGGTACACCACCATGCATCTTCAAACCTTGAGCTGTAGCAACGATAATGGTCAACTTCGGATTCAATCCAGCCTTGCGGCATTTGATATCATAGAATTTTTCTGCACCTAAGTCGGCACCGAATCCTGCTTCAGTAATCACATAATCACTGAAAGTCATCGCCAATTTAGTAGCCAATACAGAGTTACATCCATGAGCGATGTTCGCAAACGGACCACCGTGTACTAATGCCGGTGTGTGCTCAGTGGTCTGAACCAAGTTAGGAGAAAGAGCATCTTTCAACAAAACGGTAATGGCACCACCTACGCCCAAATCTTTCACTCTGAAAGGTTTGTTGTCTACAGTAAAACCTAAAAGGATATTTTCAATACGACGACGCAAATCATTTTCATCCTTAGCCAAGCAAAGAATGGCCATGATTTCAGAAGCCGGAGTAATATCAAAGCTGGACTCACGGGTAATACCGTTTGTCTTTCCTCCCAAACCAGTGATGATATAACGCAAGCCACGGTCGTTCACGTCAAGGACACGATTCCACAACACTTCCTTCAATGCGAAGCCGTTGTCACGATTCTGATACATGTAATTATCCAACAAAGCAGCAATCATGTTATGTGCTGATGTGATTGCATGGAAGTCACCCGTAAAATGAAGGTTGATTTTATCCATAGGAAGAACCTGTGCATAACCACCACCGGCAGCACCACCCTTCATACCGAAGCAAGGACCAAGTGACGGCTCACGAAGAGCACAAATAGCCTTCTTGCCAATGCGGTTCAAACCCAAAGCCAAACCGATGGATACAGTGGTCTTACCAATACCAGCCTTAGTTGGGGTAATTGCAGTAACCAGGATAAGATTGCTTTTCTTCACCTTTTCCTCGTCAATCAAAGTTTCTGAAACTTTCGCTATATAGCGTCCGTAGTTGGAAATTTCCTCTACTGGAATGTCATAATCACGTGCGACCTGTTTAATTTTGGTCAACTCAATGCTACGTGCAATTTCAATATCTGATTTCATACTAGTTAAATAATTAGCTGCACAAAGATACAACTTTAAAATGAAAAAGATAAACAGATTATCCAAAAATCAAATCTCTCTGAAAACAGGACCTTCTGCTGCAAACGAATCCTTTTGACGGAAACTCGAGCATATACGATAAAAAAATCCTAACTTTGTCTCCGATAATCAAAACAAAAAAATCTAAAATATGGAATTTACCAATGAACAGGTCCGCCGACAGGACCGACTGCTGGATGAAAAACGGGCTCTGGAAATCTTGAAGGAAGGTGAATACGGAATCTTAAGCATGCAGACTGAAGATGGAAAAGGTGCTTATGGCATTCCTTTGAATTATGTATGGGACAGAGGAAACTCTATCTATATTCATTGTGCACCCGTGGGAAGAAAATTAAAATGTTTGGAAGCTTGTGAAAACGTTTCGTTTTGTGTAGTTGGCCGTACCAACCCGGTTCCTGAACGTTTCACAACCGGATATGAAAGCATTGTACTGCGCTGCGTCGCTCACTACAGTCTTCATGAAGCAGAACGCATGTCGGCCCTTTCTTGGCTGGTAAGCAAATATTGTCCGAACAACAAGATCCAAGGCATGGAAAATGCTGAAAAGTCTTTCCACCGTACCGAAATCATCCGTCTGGACATTCAAGAAATCAGCGGGAAGATGAAAAATCTATTCTGATCAAAAGATTAGAATTGACGCATTCTTCTTGTTTTTCTCCAACAAAGCCGAAACTTGTTTAGCAAAAAAGGCTCTCACATTTTTCTTCTTGCAGACGTTTTTTTATTTTGTCAAGACAGAAAAAAAATTCGACTTGACGTTTTACTCAAAACGACCTGTCATTTTAAAAAAACGCCTTGTCGTTTTAGGTAAAACGACAAGGCGTTTTGAGTACTTCTATATCACTCTGATTATCAATAAGTTATAAATCTCTTATTCATACGATAATTGGGGGTAAGAAATCAATCAGAAATGCACTGCGACCGAAAGGGTATCCTCTCTTTTTCGGTCCATAGTCATACACCTCTTCCCTATCCATCATTCACCTGGATAAGGAATAACCTCACCGGTTTCTTTCAAAACAGGCCGCTGTGCATTCCGTTCCTTTAGATACTGAGTCAACGCGTTGGAAAGTTCCTTTACCTTTTCAGGCATGGCTGCTGCCAAATCCTTCTGTTCTCCGATATCTTCTTTCACATTATACAAGCGAGTCTGGCGAGTTTCCCAAGTATAAATCAAATGATAATCCCCTTTCAAGATAGAAGAATAGGCTCCATACCCTTCTTCCTTATCCTGCGTTTCTCCCCATAAGTTCGGGAAGTGCCATACGATGGGACGTTCACGACACACTTCTGCCGCTTTCAAGGCATCCACAAAGCTGATGCCGTCTATTTTCTGGTATGTCTTATACTCTTTCACACCAGCCATTTCGAGGATGGTCGGATAAAAATCTTCAATCATGACACGTTGATGGTTTTCAGTATTCGCCTGAGTCACACCCGGCCAATAAACCATCATGGGTTCACGGACGCCTCCCATAAAAGCTGAGCCTTTGCCTGCACGTGCAGGATAATTCATCGAACGGTTGGCAATTCCTTGACGGCGATTCGTCAAACCTTGTCCTCCATTATCTGACATGAACAGCAGAATCGTATTCTTGGCTACTTCCGGCTTGCTCTCCAGATAATCCAAGATGTCACCCAAACTCTTGTCCATACCTTCTACTAAAGAAGCATAACACACTTCATTACGATCGAGGGTATCTTTCAGATGGGCATCGTATTTTCCCCAGTAATTGCCAGAAAAACGTTTGTCCTCATCGTAAGGGGAATGTGTGGCATAATGCGACATATAGAGATAAAACGGTTTGTCTGCCTCTATCGACTTGTTCATAGCTGCGATGGCTTCCTGTGTCAGCACCTCGGTCAGAAAGACATCCTGACCATGGTATTTTTCCAGTCCCTGAACAGCAAATTGCTTTATCTTTCCAAAGTTCTGAGTTCCCAAATAACTTCCGGGAGCACCGTTAGCTCCTCCTCCTATATTCACATCAAATCCCATAGTGGATGGATTTTCTCCCGGTGTATGTCGGGCTCCAAAATGTGCCTTGCCACAATGGATGGTATAATAGCCATGGTCTTTCAATACTTGAGGCAAAGCGGTAATAGGAGTGGAATGAGCAATCTTACCGGCCGTACTGTCGGGCTGAATGCCGTTATAGTTCCATTCCGGCAAAAGAAGCACATCACTCGGTGCATCCGTACTTTGATTGAGTTCCAAGGTCCAATTCGTCACACGATGACTGGCGGCATTCATGCCCGACATCAAGCTACATCGTGTAGGTGAAGAAATGGCACAAGCATAGGCTTCAGTAAATCGGACTCCCAACTTTGCCATGCGCTCCATATTAGGCGTATGGAAACGACGGTTCAAATCACTCAGCTGATTATTGTAGAAAGGTACGGAAGTATCTTGCCATCCCATATCATCTACAAGAAACAATATGATATTGGGCTGCTCCGGAGCCTTTTCACATGAAGCCAACGAAGCAAGCATCAAACCTGATAAAAGTATTTTCTTATCCATCATTTCATTCATTTATAAACATATCGTCAAAGTTACGGAAAAAAAGCTATTAAAGGAGTGTTTATGTTAAGAATGTTCATACATATCCTTCATTTCCCCTTTATACGTAGACATAAAAAAGGAATCCTTCCCATTACGCAAGTAACGAGAAGGATTCCTTCTATTTATTTAAAGTGTAACGTCATTGAAAGAAGACGTCATCCAAACGGCTGTTGTTCTCCTCTTCTATTTCAATCAATCTATCCTTGCAAGGATCAAAATCCTCTGGGATATCGAAGGTTTCGCTCTGCTCATAGCCCAATGACTTATCATTAAACACCTTGTTCATGTACAAGCACCAAACAGGCAAAGCCATTGAGGCTCCCTGACCGTCACGCATTTGGTCAAAGTGGATATCACGTTCTTCACAACCTACCCAACATCCAGAGACGAGTGAAGGAGTGAATCCCATGAACCATCCATCCGAGTTGTCATTCGTCGTACCCGTCTTACCTCCCATATCGGCTTTTATGTTATACAGTCTACGGACACGACCGCCGGTTCCTTCATTGATAACGGCACGAAGCATAACCAGCATCTTGTATGCACTGCTTTCACTGATGACTTCGTTCACCTGAGGAGTAAAGTTAGCCAGCACATTGCCTTCATTGTCTTCTATACGAGTCACAAAGAGCGGTGCGGTACGTATACCTTTATTGACAAATGCCGTATAAGCACTGACCATCTCACCCACCGATATTTCACAAGGACCTAAGCACAAGGAAATAGTTGGTTGGATTGACTGATTCAAGACACCGTATGAATGAATCAGGCGAACCAGCTCATAAGGATTCAACTTGCTCATCACATAAGCCGAAATCCAGTTGTTCGAATTGGCCAAGCCCCATTTCAACGTAACCAGCTCACCTACATGGCGGCTCGAGCTGTTACGAGGCGTCCAAGCGATACCGTTTTCATCAAAATAGGTTCCCTGTACGTTTCGAGTCACGTCACATGGAGAAAATCCGTTCTCCATAGCCAGTGAATACAGATAAGGTTTGATGGTAGAACCAACCTGACGACGGCCCACCATAGCCATATCGTATTGGAAGTAATTGATGTTCGGTCCACCTACATACGCCTTCACATATCCTGTTATCGGATCCATGGACATGAAACCTACTCGCAAGAAATGCTTGTAATATTTGATAGAGTCCAGTGGAGTCATAAGGGTATCCTTGTCTCCATCGTAGGAGAAGACGGTCATGTGATGCTTCGTATTGAAGGCTTTCATGATTTCTTTTTCGGAATACTTGGCAGCCTTCATCACACGGTAACGTTCGCTCTGACGGATGGAACGGTTCAGAATATTGGCAACTTCCTCACTGCTGAGCTTATTGGTATATGGAGCCGTCTTTCTTCCCTTCTTTTCCTTGAAGAATCTTGGCTGCAAGTATTCTGCAATGTGTTCCTGTACCGCTTCTTCTGCATAACGCTGCATTTTTGAGTTGATGGTAGTGTAAATCTTCAAGCCATCGGTATACAGATTGTAGTTTGTTCCGTCCTTCTTCTTGTTCTTGGCACACCAACCAAAGAGCGGATTGGTTTCCCATGCCACAGAATCTTCATAGAACTGCTGCATCTGCCATCCACGATAATCTTTGCGTGTCGGCTTTTTCGACTTTCTCATGATGCTGCGAAGGTATTCACGGAAATAAGTGGCGATTCCATCCTTGTGGTCGACCGGCTGGAACTTCAAGACCAAAGGAAGTGCCTGCAACGAGTCACATTCAGCCTGAGTAAGGAAACCTGCCTTACGCATCTGGTCCAACACGGTATTTCTACGGCCACGAGAACGTTCGTTAAAACGGCGCGGATTATAGAGGGATGGATTCTTGCACATACCTATCAATGTGGCAGCCTCTTGAATGTTCAGATCCTTCGGAGTTTTGGCAAAATACGTTTTTGCCGCTGTCTGAATACCTACGGCATTATTCAAGAAGTCGAACTTGTTAAGATACATGGTCAAAATTTCCTCCTTGGTATAGTATTTTTCGAGCTTGACAGCAATCACCCATTCGTTCGGTTTCTGCAGCAGACGTTCCATCACGTTGTCGGCTGCAGGAGAATAAAACTGCTTGGCCAACTGCTGGGTAATGGTACTACCACCCCCTGCATTCTTCTGCATGAAAATACCACGTTTTATCAAAGCACGCATGAAAGCACGTGCATCAATACCTGAATGCTCGCTGAAACGCACATCTTCAGTGGCAACCAAGGCCCTAACCAAATGTGGAGACAAATCCTCATAACCTACATACAGACGGTTTTCCTTGCTCAATGACCAAGTACCCAGCAACTGTCCGTCTTCCGAGATAATCTGTGTAGCAAACTTAAGATTCGGATTTTCCAATTCTTCTACAGGGGGTACATACCCTATCTTACCCTTAGCAATGGCCGTAAAGACAGCAGCTACTGCTGATACGCCCAAAACAATCAGGCTCCACAAAATGATTATGAATGTTTTCCTCATAATGTAATTTTTCAGTCTTTATTAAATAAAAGAAGCCTATTCTCTAAAAAGAGACTATGCATCTGCAAAATTACAATAAATCTTCGGAATATCAGCCTACATAAAGAAAGTTCACTTAAAAAAAATGAAATCGTATCTTCTTTTATTTTTTTTATCTACCTTTGAACTCCGGTATTATAAAACAATCATAAAACCGCAAACAATGGAAAATAGAAGTTTTGTCACTATTGCCGAACAATCAAAGGAAAAAATCCTTTATCTTTTGGAGATGGCCAAAGAATTTGAGAAAAAGCCAAACCGTCGTTTATTGGCTGAAAAAGTTGTCGCAACCCTTTTCTTCGAGCCGTCTACTCGAACTCGCCTGAGTTTTGAAACTGCCGCCAACCGTCTTGGTGCAAGAGTTATCGGTTTCACAGACCCGAAAGTCACCAGTTCCTCAAAAGGGGAAACCTTGAAAGACACCATTATGATGGTCAGCAATTATGCAGACATCATCGTCATGAGACATTTCTTGGAAGGTGCAGCTCTCTACGCAAGTGAAGTGGCGCCAGTACCTATCGTAAATGCCGGAGACGGAGCAAACCAGCACCCGTCACAGACAATGCTTGACCTCTATTCCATCTACAAGACTCAAGGAACTCTTGAGAACCTGAACATCTATCTGGTAGGCGACTTGAAATATGGACGTACCGTGCATTCGCTCTTGATGGCCATGCGTCATTTCAACCCGACATTCCACTTCATCGCTCCGAAAGAATTGCAGATGCCAGATGAATTCAAACTTTACTGCGACAAGCACAACATCAACTATACAGAAAGCTCTGAATTCAACGACGAAACCATCGCAGATGCAGACATTCTGTATATGACTCGTGTACAACGTGAACGCTTTACCGATCTGATGGAATACGAACGCGTGAAAGATGTGTATATCCTTCGTAAAGACATGCTGGAACATACTCGTCCGAACTTACGTATTTTGCACCCGCTGCCACGTGTCAATGAAATTGCATACGATGTAGATGACAGTCCAAAAGCATACTACTTCCAGCAGGCTCAAAACGGTCTGTATGCCCGCCAAGCTATCTTATGCGATGTTTTGGGAATCACATTGGATGAAGTTAAGGCTGACACCTTGAAATAACGTTTTCTAGACATTTAAACTACACAAGAAATGAACGAAAAGAAAGAATTACAAGTTGCCGCTTTAGAAAACGGTACTGTCATTGACCATATACCTTCCGATAAATTGTTTACTGTAGTGTCTCTGCTTGACATGCAGCACATGGATTCAAACATCACTATCGGAAATAACCTTGAAAGCAAAAAGTTAGGTAAAAAGGGAATCATCAAAATAGCCGACCGCTTCTTCTCTCCTGAAGAAATCAGTCGTCTGTCTGTAGTGGCTCCTAACATCAAATTGAATATCATCCGCAATTATCAGGTGGTGGAAAAGAAGGAAGTCATCATGCCGGATGAATTGAAAGGAATTGTACGTTGCAACAATCCGAAATGTATCACAAACAACGAACCGATGCGTACATGGTTCCATGTAATCGATAAAGAAAAAGGTTTGTTGAAGTGTCATTACTGCGAAAAAGAGCAACAAATCGATAATATCAAACTGATTTGAAATGAAGCAAGACTGGAAACCAGGCACTCTGGTTTACCCATTGCCCGCAGTGCTGGTAAGCTGCGGGAGTTGCGAAGAAGAATATAATCTGATAACCGTAGCGTGGGTGGGTACAATCTGTACCAACCCGCCTATGTGCTATATTTCCGTACGACCGGAACGTCATTCACATGACATTCTGAAAAAGAACATGGAGTTTGTCATCAATCTGACTACTAAGGACATGGCTTATGCAACCGACTGGTGCGGTGTACGTTCTGGTAAAGATTATAACAAATTCAAAGAGATGAAGCTGACACCGGGCAAAGCGACTGTCGTAAATGCTCCGATTGTAGAAGAGTCTCCTCTTTGTATAGAGTGCCGCGTAAAGGAAATCGTATCACTTGGTTCCCATGATATGTTCATTGCAGATGTGGTAAACATTCGTGCCGATGATAAATATTTAGATTCTGAGACCGGGAAGTTCGACCTGGCCAAATCCAACTTATTGGTATACGCTCACGGCGGTTACTATGAGCTTGGCAAAAAAATCGGCAAGTTCGGCTGGTCTGTACAAAAAAAGAAATAATGCCATGATGAAAAAAACGATCTTTACACTGATCTTTCTAGCAGGAACCGCTGCTTATGCAGCTGCTGAAACCGACTACGTGATGACGACAGGAGAAAAGAAATCGACTGTCAACTTCGGTGTGAAAGGTGGTTTCAACTCATCGATGCTATTCGCCGACGAATTTACCATTGGAGGTAAAGAAATATCCGACATACAGAACAATTATAAAGTGGGATATTTCGCAACCTTCTTTCTACGTTTCAACTTCAAACACCATTTCTTCCAACCGGAACTTTCGTACACCATCAACAAAGCCAGCGTCTATATTAATTCCGAACCATACAATGCGGAACTCCTGCCTGAGAACGCATTAATCAAGACTCACATGACGAGTTTTGACCTTCCCCTTCTTTATGGTTACAAATTTATAGACAAGGAACCTTATGGAATGGCTTTCTATATCGGTCCGCAGATAGCTTGGACTTGGAAAAAACATACCGACGTAGAATACTCCGGTTTTTACCAACAATACATTACCGAAAAATTAAAGCCTATCAATTATAGCGCTGTCTTTGGTATAGCAATCAATATTGCCAAGATTTTCTGCGACTTCCGATATGAAATTGGAGCAAACAGAATGTCGGACTACATAAAATTCGACAAAGATGCGACTCCTCCTTCTCATAATCAAGACGAACTTGTTTTTAAACGCAGAAGAAATGTGTTCAGTTTCTCCGTAGGGGTAATTTTCTAGTTTCTAAAACCTACTTAATTTAATACGAACATGAAAAGAGACGATTTAATTTTTGACATCATCGAGAAAGAGCATCAGCGTCAGCTAAAAGGAATAGAACTGATAGCTTCTGAAAATTTTGTCAGTGACCAAGTAATGCAAGCCATGGGGTCTTGCCTTACCAATAAATACGCCGAGGGATATCCCGGAAAGCGTTATTATGGTGGATGCGAGGTCGTTGACCAAAGTGAACAAATCGCAATAGACCGTCTGAAAAAGATATTTGGTGCGGAATGGGCCAATGTACAACCACATTCCGGTGCTCAAGCCAACGCTGCAGTCTTCTTGGCCGTTTTGAATCCAGGAGACAAATTCATGGGACTGAATTTAGCTCATGGCGGACATTTGTCACATGGCTCAGCCGTTAATACTTCTGGCATCATTTATCATCCATGTGAATATAATTTGGACAAAGAAACAGGAAGAGTGGATTATGACCAGATGGAAGAAATCGCTTTGCGTGAACACCCTAAAATGATTATCGGTGGCGGTTCTGCCTATTCAAGAGAATGGGATTACAAGCGTATGCGTGCTATCGCCGACAAGGTAGGTGCTATCCTTATGATTGACATGGCTCACCCTGCGGGACTGATTGCGGCCGGCTTACTGGATAATCCTGTAAAATATGCTCATATCGTAACTTCAACCACTCATAAGACACTTCGTGGGCCACGTGGAGGCATCATTTTAATGGGAAAAGACTTCCCTAACCCATGGGGCAAGAAGAATTCAAAGGGAGAAGTCAAGATGATGTCGCAACTGCTTGATTCGGCTGTCTTCCCTGGCATTCAAGGTGGACCGCTCGAACATGTCATCGCAGCTAAAGCAGTGGCTTTCGGAGAGTGCTTGCAACCGGAATACAAGGAATACCAGAAACAGGTGAAGAAAAATGCATCCGTACTGGCACAAGCTTTGATGGACAGAGGATTTACCATCGTTTCAGGAGGAACTGACAACCATTCCATGCTGGTAGATCTTCGTTCCAAATACCCAGAACTTACAGGAAAGGTTGCAGAAAGAGCCTTGGTAAGTGCTGATATCACTGTAAACAAGAACATGGTTCCATTTGATACTCGTTCTGCTTTCCAAACTTCTGGAATCCGTTTGGGCACACCGGCCATTACCACCCGTGGTGCAAAAGAGGACTTGATGTATGAAATTGCAGAGATGATAGAAACGGTACTTTCTAATGTCAACAATGACAATGTTATCGCATCAGTACGTACTCGAGTTAATGAAACCATGAAGAATTATCCTTTGTTTGCATACTAATTATTGTAAAAAAATCGTTTTTATCCACAATCGGATTGCCTTTATTGTATTTATAAGTATATTTGCAAATATAGAGGCATACAATACAAGGACTGAGTATATCGAAAATTCATCAACCTAATGAATGTTCTCGGTCTATATACACTAATAAAAAAAAGAAAAACGGTATGAAAAAAACAAGTTTTATGGTTCTTACTTTGAGCGGCTGTTTACTTCTCAGTAGCTGCGGAATGACAAACACTGGTAAAGGTGGTTTGATCGGTGGCGGTGGAGGTGCTGCACTTGGAGCTCTCATCGGTGGATTAGCCGGACATGGCAAAGGAGCAGCAATCGGTGCTGCTGTAGGTGCTGCAGTAGGAACTGGAGCAGGTGTACTCATCGGCAAGAAAATGGATAAAGCTGCTCAGGAAGCTGCTCAAATTGAAGGTGCAGAAGTTGAACAGGTTACAGATAATAACGGACTTCAGGCTGTCAAAGTTACTTTCGACTCTGGAATTTTATTCAACACCAGCAGTTCTTCTTTAAGTCCTTCTGCCAAGGCTTCATTAAGTAAATTTGCCAACAATGTTGTCAACAAGAACCCGAACATGGACGTTGCCATCTATGGTTATACCGACAATACAGGTTGGAGAAACTCTACAAGAGAACAGAGTGCTCAGAAAAACATTGACTTATCTCAGCAACGTGCTCAGAGCGTATCTTCTTACTTGTTAAGCTGTGGAGCTACTCCTACTCAGATCAAGTCTGTAGAAGGTATGGGCGAAGCTAATCCTGTAGCAAGCAATGATACCGCAGAAGGTCGTACACAGAACCGTCGTGTAGAAGTCTACATGTATGCAAGCCAGCAGATGATTCAGCAGGCTGAACAGGGTACTTTGCAATAATTTGGATTTTGCCGTAAGGCATACCTGACGGAAGATTTACATCTCCCCTCATAAAAGCCGTTTTAGTTGACAAGTTCAAGCTAAAACGGCTTTCCTTTTGTCGGTATCCTGACAAGAATCATCGGGACACCCCTTCTAACGTATAAGATAGTTTTTCCGATTTTTTGATATCATTTTACATGATTTCAAGAATATTCTTATACTTTTTCGTACCATTCGCACCCGTATCGTCATTTTTTGTCATTCTTATCTTCCTCGTGTCCGTATTATTTCTATATTTGCATTTATACTATCCTATAAAACTAATGCAAATGAAAAACGAGAGCATGTATTTACACCCAGAAATTGAAACGATGTCTCGTCCAGAAATCGAGAAACTTCAACTGGAGCGTTTGAAAAAGACCATTGCTCGCTGTATGAATTCTGATTTCTACCAGAAAAGATTCGCAGAGCATCACCTCAAACCTGAAGACATACAAACACTTGAAGATTTACGCAAGATACCATTTACCACCAAACAGGATTTAAGAGACAACTACCCGTTCGGATTATCCTGCGTACCCATGGAAGAGGTCGTCCGCCTACACTCATCGAGCGGAACCACAGGTACTCCTACCGTTATCCTGCACACTCAGCACGACTTGGACGAATGGGCCAACGCTGTTGCCCGCTGTCTTTATATGGTAGGACTTCGTCCTGGAGATATCTTCCAGAATTCATCGGGTTATGGAATGTTCACCGGTGGATTGGGATTTCAATATGGAGCGGAACGACTGGGCATGCTTACCGTTCCGGCAGCGGCAGGCAATACCAAAAGGCAAATCAAATTCATCACCGATTTTGGAACTACAGCTTTGCATGCAATACCCAGTTATACAGGAAGACTGTATGAGGTAATGCAGGAAATGGGTATCAATCCGAAAAAAGATACAAAGCTCAAAACATTGATCATAGGCGCTGAACCTCATACCGATGAGCAACGAAAACGCATTGAGGAAATGTTAGGCGTAAAAGCTTACAACTCGTTCGGTATGTCGGAAATGTGCGGTCCCGGTGTCGCTTTTGAATGTAAAGAACAGAATGGACTTCATATATGGGAAGACTACTACATCGTTGAAATAGTGGATCCCGAAACGCTCGAACCCGTACCTGAAGGTGAAGTCGGAGAATTGGTGCTGACGACCCTTAACCGAGAAGCAATGCCTTTGCTCCGTTACCGTACCCGTGACCTGACACGCATTCTTCCTGGAGAATGTCCGTGTGGAAGGCATCACAAACGCCTCGACCGAATGAAAGGTAGAAGCGATGATATGATGATTCTAAAGGGAGTAAATATCTTCCCGATGCAGATAGAAGAAGTCTTGATGCGTTTCAAGGAATTGGGAAGCAACTACCTCATTACACTCACCAACCTTGATGCCAATGATGAAATGAGCGTAGAAGTTGAATTGAAAGAGTTTAATGACGATTATGGTTTCATGCAGAAGCTTACCAAAGAAATAACCCGTCAATTAAAGGATGAAATTCTGATTACTCCTCGTGTCAAGTTAGTTCCAGCAGGAACTCTCCCCCAACAAGAAGGTAAAGCTGTCCGCGTAAAAGATTTGCGCAAAGTTGCATTATAATTAAAAATCGAAAATCATGACTGTACATCAATTATCCGTTTTTGTGGAAAACAAGTCAGGTACCTTGTTACGTGTACTTGAACTTCTGAAGCAAGGAAATATCCAACTGATTGCATCTACCATTTCAGATACAGTAGAATATGGAATCTATCGAATAATTTGTTCCGAACCGACCCGTGCTTTTGAGATTCTACAAGCCGCAGGCATTACTGCCAATATCTCGGAAGTTTTCGCCATCACCCTCGACAATCACCCTGGAAGGGCAGCCGATGCGATAAGAAGCTTCACTGAAGCCGGCATCAGCATTTCCTATCTGTACTCTTTTCTGCTGGGAGGTAAAGGCATATTAATTTTCCGGACTGATGACAATGCAAAAGCCCGCGAAGTGATTATAGAAAAGAAATTGGATTATGTCCAAGAAAAAGATTTAAGTCAACTGACTTAACGGAAAGTGATGATCTTGTTGCACAAGAAATTCACGGCACCATAAATGAATAATCCGATGAATTGAGCCAAATATTCGTTCAGATGGAAAATCTCAACGAAAGCCAGCAAAAACAGGAACTGCGTTCCGTATGCAACGGAGAAAGAACAAATAAAGAACAGTATCTGCTTCCAGATACTGTTCTTTTTTGTTTGTTTATCTAAAGGAAAGATCCAATATTTACACCACAGAAAATTATGTATCTGCGCCACCACATAAGCCGCCACATTCGCCAACTGATAATCCTGTCTGCCTACATCCATAAGCAGCCAAACAATCAATGCTGTAAGCAAGGCATTCAGCGTTCCTATAATGATGAATCGTAAAATACGGGTTGATTCTTTCACTCTTTAATATCAATTACAAGATTTAATTCATCAAGCTGCTTCTGATCAAGACAACCAGGAGCATCCAACATTACATCTCTACCTGAATTGTTCTTAGGGAATGCAATGCAGTCACGAATAGAATCCAATCCAGCAAACAATGAAACCCAACGGTCAAGGCCGTAAGCCAAACCACCATGAGGAGGTGCACCGAATTTAAAGGCATTCATCAAGAAGCCGAACTGTTCCTGAGCCTTTTCTGGAGTAAAGCCAAGGATTTCAAACATCTTAGCCTGAAGCTGAGAGTCGTGGATACGGATAGAACCGCCACCTACTTCAACGCCATTGACTACCATATCGTATGCATCAGCACGTACTGCTGCGGGATCGGTATCCAACAATGGAATATCTTCATCTTTAGGATGAGTGAACGGATGATGCATTGCCATCAAGCGGCCTTCTTCTTCACTCCATTCAAACATCGGGAAGTCAACTACCCACAAACATGCGAACTTATTCTTGTCACGGAGTCCTAATTGGTTACCCATTTCAAGACGCAATTCACAAAGCTGCTTACGAGTCTTCATTGCATCGTCACCGCTCAAAATCAGAATCAAGTCACCTGGTTTAGCTCCAAAGGCTTCTTTCATCTGTTGAAGAACTTCCTGGCTATAGAACTTGTCCACGCTTGACTTAACGTTTCCGTCAGCTTCAATACGAGCATAAACCATACCCTTCGCACCGATCTGAGGACGTTTCACGAATTCTGTCAGCTTATCCAACTGCTTGCGAGTATAAGTAGCTGCACCTTCTGCACAGATACCACCAATATAAGCAGCATCGTCAAATACAGAGAAGCCATATCCCTTCATGATGTCCATCAGTTCAACGAACTTCATGCCGAAACGCAAATCTGGTTTGTCACTACCGTAATATTTCATAGCATCAGCCCAAGACATACGCAAGAACGGTTCGGTAAGTTCTACACCACGCAATTCTTTAAACAGGTGTTTAGCCATACCTTCAAACATGTTAATGATATCTTCTTGCTGTACGAAGCTCATTTCACAGTCAATCTGTGTAAATTCCGGCTGACGGTCAGCACGCAAGTCTTCATCACGGAAACACTTGACAATCTGGAAATAACGGTCGAAACCTGAAACCATCAACAACTGTTTCAATGTTTGCGGAGACTGAGGAAGTGCATAGAATTGGCCTGGATTCATACGAGATGGTACCACGAAGTCACGTGCACCTTCTGGAGTAGAGCCAATCAACATTGGGGTTTCAACTTCAAGAAATCCCTTGCTATCCAAATAACGGCGAACTTCCATCGTCATACGATGACGCAATTCCAAATTCTTACGAACCACGCTACGACGCAAGTCCAAATAACGATACTTCATACGAAGATCATCACCACCGTCTGTATTATCTTCAATTGTGAAAGGAGGAGTTTGAGCTTCATTCAATACATTAAGCTCAGACACGATGATTTCAATGTCACCAGTCGGAATATTTCCATTCTTGCTAGAACGTTCATTGACGTTACCAGTAACCTGAATCACATATTCACGTCCTAAATGATTAGCACGTTCACAAAGTTCGGCATTCACGTCGGTATTGAAAACCAACTGAGTGATGCCATAACGGTCACGTAGATCGACGAAAGTCATTCCGCCCATCTTACGTATACGCTGTACCCATCCGGCCAATGTTACAGCCTTGCCAGCATCGGCGAGTCGCAACTCACCGCAAGTATGACTTCTGTACATATTTTCTAAAGTTTAAATCTTTTGAATGACAAAGGTAGTATATGTTTTTGATTTATGCAACAGAATCAGATTCCAGTTTTTCCTTCAAATCTTGCAGAATCTGGATGCTTCCCTGCATCTTGGAATTGTCAACATAAATCTTCGATTGAATCAGCAGACGCCGTACCGTTTCACTTACATTAGGAATGAACGTCGACTTATTCAACTGCAGTTCTTTCGGCAATTCATGGGTATTGAACCACTCTTCCAAAGTGTTCAATTCTTCTCTTGTATAAATCTTAAAATCTTTCATAATGCTATAACAATATAAATCTAATCAGAACGGATAACCTACCGCAAAATGGAAGGCAAAATCACGACTGAAGTTCGGACGTATCAAAGGGAACCTGCGGGTTTCTGTTTCCATTGGATTGAAGGCTTTCATACCTCCATCAAAACGGATAATCAAGAAATCCAGATCCAAACGGATTCCCAAACCATAGGAAGCCGCTATCTGTTTGTAGAAGGTATTGAATTTGAATTGTCCTTCCGACTGCCGGTCACGCTGTTTCAAGGTCCATACATTACCCGCATCGATAAAGGCTGCTCCCTTGAACTTCCAAAACAAATGAGTTCGATATTCCAAGTTCAAATCCAACTTCATATCTCCCGTATGATTCACATAATCCAAGGAATTTCCGTCTCCTCGATAACCTCCCGGACCCAATGAACGGACACTCCATCCGCGAACACTGTTGGCTCCTCCTGAGAAATACAACTTTTCAAACGGAAGACTCTTGGAATTACCGTATGGTACAGCAATTCCCAAGCCAAAATGAAACACGACTGAATTTCGATTATCGATAACAAAATTCTTGGCAAAATCAAAATCGGCTTTGACATACTGTGCAAAACTGATATTCCCTATCTGGTAAGACTCCGCATCGTGCCGAGGATGATTGTGAATCAGCTTAGACAGACCATAAATCAAGTTGCCAGATTCTTCCACATTAAAGCGGATCGAATAAGAACTTCTTCGTGCGGTCTGCATTGTAGAGAAGCCGGAACTGTTATAAGTATATGTATACCCAAGTCGGAGTATGAACAAATCTTCATAACTGTATCTCAACAGGGGATTGACATCATCCATATAATCAAGATATTTCCGGAACTGTTCTGACCGATAAGGCATATAGATATAGTTGATGTCCAACAAATCCAACCGGTGATTTGCTCCCTGCCGTTTGCTGATCCAACGGTAACTCCAGGATGCAGCAGCCAATGTGCGTTCAAACTCCGGACGAATCTGCCAATTGTACTTGACACCGACTTCAGAAGTCGCCCTCACATTGCGCTTGAACTTCTTCGACAAGAACGGGAACATAAACTGAGGAAAGCTCAGACTGGACTCAATGCCATATTCCGTATAATTACTATTGGTATAACCTTCCAATCCCGTAATAGCCTCATAAGCACCACGCACTTTGGTGGTGAACGTTTCACTTCCTCTAAACAGGTTACGATGTGTATAAGAAACAGAAGCAGCAGCTCCTAAGTCTCCGGCAGAGTTTGTTCCTTCAATTTCAAAAGAGATCTGCTGGTTTTTGTTTCTCGACAAAACCGTATAAGCATCCAAGAGGGCTGAGTCCTGCCTTACCTCTTCCCGGAAACGAATATTGGAATATTTCAAGATACGCAAACGAGACAAGAAAGAAAAAGTGGATTCAACGTCATCAGAAGCATACAGTTGTCCTTTTTGTATACGGTTTGAGGAAGCGATTACCTTGGGACGAAGGTAGGTCTTCTTCCCGTTGTAATAAATCTTCAAGTCATCACACTTCAGTGAATCCATCTCGGACAAGGAGCGTTCGGACAAATCACTGGCTTCCGCATCCAAAACGTAGTTCACATCTCGCACATAATACTGCCGGTGCAATTCAGGTTCTGCATCTTTACTTCTGCGGAAAGGTTCTATCTTCAAGGTCAGATCGACCTGATACGTATTCAGCATCGTATCGGCCTGAAAAGTGATATAATCCTTATTAAAGCGATAATATCCTTTATTGGCCAGCATACGAGTAATTCTTCCTCGTTCTTCCTCCAAGGCATTCACATCAAACCGCATGCCAGGCTTCAAGGTATGGTTCACAGAATCATTCGCCACCCATTCACGAATCTTATAATCCTGAATATCATAAGCAACGCTTGAAATGACATATGGGTTTCCCGTACGGATGACATACCTTACCTCTTTCTTTTTCTTGCTCTTATCCACTTCGTCCAACTTTACCTGTGCCCCCATATATCCTTTGTTTTGAACAGCACGCTGAATCTGCCGACGAGATTCTTCCGCCAACGTTCTGCTATAAATTCGAGGCTTGTCTCCCAACTTTCGCAAGAAACGATTGAACCATTTAGTGGAATCCAACCCCGAGGAACTATATATATACATGGGGATTTTCACCAAGCTGAACCACTTGGCATTCGGTTTCTGACGCACGTACGCATGCATTTCAGAAGGTTTCACTTCTTTATTGTCCGATTCTACATGAACATCTTCAAGCAGATACTGTCCCTCGGGGATGAACTTTCCCACAGAGCAGCCAGCCAACAGAAAACCTGTCACAAACAAGCTTGAACAAATAGGGATCAGTTTCTTCATTTTACGGGCAATCAAAGTAATTTTAATTGCAAATATAGGCAAATATTAAAAATATCTTCTTAGCTTTGTTCCAAATATTTGATATTTTTCACATTACGAACCTATGCTGAGTAAAAATAAAATAAAATACATTCGTTCATTAGAACAAAAGAAACACCGTCGCGAAGAGTTTGCTTTCTTGGCTGAAGGAAGCAAACTCGTAGGTGACTTGCAAGGGCATTTGCACTGCAAGATGGTAGCAGGGACTTCCCAATGGATTGCATCACACCCCGACTTCCAATCCGAAGAAATCATTGAAGTCAGCCGTGAAGAACTTTCTAAAGCAAGCCTGCTGAAAACGCCCAAGGATGTGCTGGCCGTATATTCTCTACCCGACTATCCTTTTCCTAACGACGCACCTAAGAAAAGCCTTTGCTTAGCTTTGGACGATGTGCAAGATCCAGGTAATCTGGGTACCATTATCCGTATAGCCGACTGGTTCGGAATTGAGCACATCTTTTGCTCGCAAGGCACAGTCGATGCTTTCAATCCCAAGACCGTTCAAGCCACAATGGGAGCCTTGGCCCGTATCCAACTTCACTATTGCGATTTAGGACAACTGATTGATTCGCTGGAGAACGTTCCTATTTATGGAACATTCCTCAACGGGACCGATATGTATCAGGAAAAATTGTCTGAAACGGGCCTCATCGTAATGGGAAACGAAGGCAATGGGATCAGTGCAGAAATTGCACAGAAGATCAATCGCAAGATATTGATTCCGAATTATCCTAAAGGATGTGAGACCAGCGAATCCTTGAATGTGGCAGTAGCGACAGCCATCGTTTGCTCAGAATTCCGCAGAAGAATGTAAGGAATCTTCCCAACTTGAAAAAGGTAAAACCAACAAAACGAACGGTCTCTATGATAATGAATCTTATCATAGAGACCGTTCGTTTAATTTTATGACTACCCTATTCAAGCGAGTCCCAAAGGGATAATCCGACTGGATTGCGTAAAATCCATGGCACTCACATCAAACGAAGTAATGTGAAAAGCGTGCAATGTCCCTGCCGATTCTGAGACTTCCAAAATCCGCTCTCGTTCCCGAAATTCAGCAAATGATTCATTCTCTTTCCGCACAGGGAAATGTGACGAAAGAAGAATCATTCCACCCAGCCATTCGGTATGGCGAATTTCTTCCTCCAATGTAAAGATACGAAGAACCCTACCTTCAGGTACCTCCACCTCGACCACCTGGTTTCTGGAAATCTCGCCACCAGCCAAAGAGCACAGTCTGTTTGACGCAAAACGTTTCCATATTTTCGAATCCTTCTTACCTATCATCTCATCGGTTGCACCTTCTGAAATTCAGTTTCCTTCATGGAAAGACGAGACGCTCTCCTTGAGGCATGCTTTTTCCCCTCTCCCTGTTTTTCAGATACGCCACCACTTTGACTGTCATCATGATAACGCATCAAACGTATGCCATTCACCAGCACATCTCCAGAAACAGAGTCGGTAGCATTACAATAAATGAAACCTGTTACGTTCCGATAATAGAAAGCAGAATCCGGCTTCAAGCGGAAGGTCTGTTTTCCAGACTCCGTTACCGTCTTCACCAAAGAACGAATGCTGTCATTGCTGAAACGAACGCTTAAGCCCACCACTGCTTCCGACTTTCGCAATGAATCAGGAGCGAAGAATGTAAAATTCGCTTCCAAACACAATTCATCGAGAGGTCTGAAAGTAGTATCAGCCTTCAGATTGAAAGTCACCTTATTGGTCAAGACAGAAGAAGAAAGCCAATACAAGTCACGGTCAGACCAAATATCCACCGAATCGCCCGATAAAGAAATCGAAATCTGTCCGTTCCGTTTATTAATATGTGACTTCATACGGTTTTCATCCATCAAATACCGCTTTTCCAAATTGGCGTAGATTTCATACAAGAAATTTGCATGACGTGTATACCACACCATGGAAGAATCAAATTCCGCCGTCGTGACATGATGTTTCGCCAATGCATGCATTTTCATACCCTCCTTGGAAGCCTTGGGTACATTCGGCAAGTCCGAACCCATGGATAGAGCCAAATGATAATCGTAAAGCAAGTTCTCCATTTCATCAGGCTGGATGATATCACTGGGTATCTGCTTTCCACAAGAGTTCATCACGAAGGCACCTAATAACAAGAAGGGAATATATATCTTTCTCATTGAATCTGAAATTATTTTAAAGACGTATGACCAGAAGAGGTTAAATAACGATTATAAAACAACAGGAGCGCTATCATACCACAACTGATGGCTGCATCTGCAAAATTAAAGATTGGACTGAAGAAGATGAAATGTTCACCTCCCACTACCGGCATCCATTCCGGCCAGAAAGTATCTATAATCGGGAAGTAGAACATATCGACCACCTTTCCCTCCAGCACACTTCCATATCCCTGTCCAAAAGGGACCATTGAAGCGATCTGCGAATGCGTACTCGCTGTAAAGATTTCACCGTAGAATACACAATCGATGATGTTACCAATAGCACCTGCCAAAATCAGTGACAAGCACACGATGAAACCCGTCTTTACCTTTTCCGCTTTGCGAACCAACTTAGCCAAATACCAAGTAATCAAGCCAGCCATTGCAATTCGGAACGAGGTCAAGAAAAGTTTCTCAAAGATTTCAAGCCCGAAGGCCATTCCATTATTCTCTGTAAAATAAATATAGAACCAATCGGTAATATGGTAATTCTGATGAAGATGCATGGTTGTTTTCACCCAAATCTTAATAACTTGGTCAACGACAAGCACCAATACAACAATCAGAGCCGCCAAACGGCCTTGAGTTAGAAATTTCTTCATACAATAAATCAATTAAAAAAAATTGAGAACTGAGATTGAGAGTGCGGAATTAGACTCTCTCTAAAGTGAATCTGAATCCGTCTTTTTCAATTCCCAATTCTCAATTCTTAATTCATTTCTTATTTCCTTGCTGTTTTGCTTCAATGCTCAAAGTTGCATGAGGCACCGCACGAAGTCTTTCTGCAGGAATCAACTTGCCGGTTTCGCGGCAAATTCCATAAGTTTTGTTTTCAATTCGTACCAAAGCAGCACGCAGATTCTGAATGAACTTAAGCTGACGAGCAGCCAGACGGATAGTTTCTTCTTTATTCAACGTATTGGTACCTTCTTCCAAAATCTTATAAGTAGGAGAAGTATCACCGATATCGTTGCCATCAATATTCATAATACTGCGTTTCATTTTCTCATAGTCGCGTTCCGCGAGCTGAAGTTTTTCCATGATAATGGCACGGAATTCTTCCAATTCTGCGTCAGAATACCTTGTTTTCTCAGCCATAGCTTTAAGTTTAGAGGTTAATAATAGTATCTACCGGAAAGTGGACTAAAATTATCAGACTCGCTTTCCGGCAGATGAGAACATTTATCATTGCTTGGTTACCTGAATGAACAATGAGAAGTCATCGAAGGTAAGTTCTGTACCACCTTCCACTTCATCAACGAGTTCAAGCGAGTTAGCCAATACTTGATTACAAATATAGCCATTATATTCATTAACCGCATCATCACTTTTAGAATTCTTAGATAATGCGATGGCAATCTTATCGGTAATTTCAAAACCGCTGCTCTTACGGATGTTCTGAATCTTGCTCACCAATTCACGAGCCAATCCTTCACGACGCAAAGCATCTGAAATTACAATATCCATGGCTACGGTCAATGTGCCTTCGTTGGCAACAACCCATCCAGGAATATCTTCGCTGAAGATTTCAACTTCATTCGCCTCGATTTCTGCAGGAGTTCCATTCAAGTCAAGTGTAATCTTACCAGCAGCCTCAAGTTCGTTAATCTGTTCCTGGCTCATAGAAGTGACAGCAGCAGCTACCCGCTTCATCAGAGGACCGAATTTCTTACCCAAGACCTTGAAGTTACATTTTACTTTCTTGACAAGGATATCTGAACAACCTTCCACGAAATCGATTTCTTTCACGTTCACTTCGTTCATAATCAAAGACTGAACGGCCTGAAGTGCTTCCTTAGTAGCAGCATCTACCGGTATCATCAACTTCTGAAGCGGCTGTTTTACAATGATGTTTACTTTCTTACGCAATGCCAATCCCATAGAAGAGACCTTCTGGGCCAATTCCATACGATTTTCAAGATTCTTGTCGATAGCAGTTTCATCGCATACCGGGAATTTAGCCAAGTGAACAGAAACGACATTATCACGGCCTGTTGTTCTGACCAAATCCATATACAGCTTATCTGCATAGAACGGTGCGATAGGAGCAATCAGTTTAGCCACTGTTTCCAAACAAGTGTACAATGTCTGGTAAGCAGCCAATTTATCTTGAGAGTAGCCTGTACCCCAGAAACGTTTTCTACACAAACGTACGTACCAGTTACTCAAATTATCGTTAACGAAGTCGTTGATCAGACGACCAGCCTTAGTCGGTTCGTATTCATTGAAGCATTCATCCACGTTCTTGATCAAAGAATTCAATTCAGAAAGAATCCAACGGTCAATTTCAGGACGTTCTGCCAATGGTACGTCTGGTTCTGCGTAAGTAAATCCATCCAAGTTCGCATAAGGAGCAAAGAACTTATAGGTATTGTGCAATGTACCGAAGAACTTGCGAGTTACTTCCATCACACCATCAGTGTCGAACTTCAAGTTATCCCATGGAGATGAGTTTGTAATCATATACCAACGTACCGGGTCTGAACCGAACTGTTCGATTGCTCCGAATGGATCCACTGCATTGCCCAAACGTTTGGACATCTTGTTGCCATTCTTATCCAATACCAAACCGTTAGAAATAACGTTCTTGTAAGCTACGCTATCAAATACCATAGTAGCGATAGCATGCAAAGTAAAGAACCAACCACGAGTCTGGTCAACTCCCTCAGCAATGAAGTCTGCTGGATAATAAGAACGGTTGTCTACGATTTCCTTATTTTCAAACGGATAGTGCAACTGAGCATAAGGCATAGCACCTGAATCGAACCAAACGTCAATCAAGTCTGTCTCACGCTTCATCGGCTTGCCACTTTCAGAAACCAAGATGATATCATCTACGTATGGACGGTGCAAGTCAATCTTTTCGTAATTCTCCTTATTGTACTCACCCGGAACGAAACCAAGCTTCTTATAAGGGTTTTCAGTCATGAAGCCTTTAGCAACAGACTTTTCGATTTCGTTGTAAAGTTCTTCTACTGAACCGATGCATTTTTCTTCACCATCTTCATTACGCCAGATAGGAAGTGGAGTACCCCAATAACGAGAACGGCTCAAGTTCCAGTCGTTCAAGTTTTCAAGCCACTTGCCGAAACGTCCGGTACCCGTTGATTCCGGTTTCCAGTTGATGGTCTTGTTCAATTCCATCATACGTTCCTTAGCAGCAGTTGAACGGATGAACCAGCTATCCAAAGGATAATAAAGCACCGGTTTATCTGTACGCCAGCAGTGCGGATAATTGTGCACATGCTTTTCAATCTTAAAGGCAAGATTTGTCTGCTTCATTTTCATGCAGATGTAAATATCCAATGATTCAGCAGCCTGAGCAGCTTTTTCATCGTATTTGCCATCTACAGTAAATTGAGGATCGTACGCATTCTTTACCCAACGACCTTCATATTCTTTATAAGCCTCTACATCGACGCATTCCTGAACGAATTTTTCATCCAATTCTTCAAGCAGATAGAATTTACCTGTCAAATCAACCATCGGACGAGTTTCGCCTTTTTTGTTGATCATGAACAAAGAAGGAATACCTGCAGCACGAGCTACATTCGCGTCGTCAGCACCAAAGGTAGGAGCGATATGAACAATACCAGTACCATCTTCAGTGGTAACATAATCGCCTGGGATTACACGGAATGCCTTTGAAGAAGCTTCTTTCCAAGAGCCGTCTTCTGTAGCTTCTACCGGTTTCACCCAAGGAATCAACTGTTCGTACTCCATTCCTACCAAGTCGGAACCTTTGTATTCGCCGACCACCTTAAATGGAATCAATTTATCACCTGGTTTGTAATCTTCCAAAGCCATTCCTTCTGCCTTTTTGTTGAAATGAGCATAAAGCAACGGTTTTGCAACGACTACAGTCATCTTTTCACCCGTGTATCCATTGTAAGTCTGAACGGCTACATAATCAATTTTCGGGCCGACACACAACGCAGTGTTTGAAGGCAAAGTCCAAGGAGTAGTAGTCCATGCGATGAAGTACGGTGTACCCCACTCTGCCATCTCCGGCTTCGGATTCTTCATCTTGAACTGGCCAACCACCGTAGTGTCTTTCACATCACGGTAGCAACCTGGCTGATTCAATTCGTGAGAGCTCAAGCCAGTACCTGCAGCCGGTGAATACGGCTGGATGGTATAACCTTTATACAACAAACCTTTCTTGTAGAGTTCCTTAAGCAACCACCACAAAGTTTCGATGTAACGGTTATCGTATGTAATATAAGGATTTTCAAGGTCTACCCAATAACCCATCTTGTGAGTCAGGTCAGTCCATTCCTTTGTAAACTTCATGACATCCGTACGACAGTGCATATTATAGTCTGCCACAGAAATAGTTTTACCAATATCTTCTTTGGTAATACCCAACGTCTTTTCAACACCCAGCTCTACCGGAAGTCCGTGAGTATCCCATCCTGCTTTACGTTTCACCTGAAAACCCTTCATGGTTCTGAAGCGGCAGAATGAGTCCTTGATGGTACGAGCCATCACGTGGTGAATACCCGGTTTACCGTTTGCTGATGGAGGTCCTTCATAAAAAACAAATGATGGACAGCCTTCACGTTCGGTCATACTCTTTGTGAAAACATCGTTTTCATCCCATTTCTGCAGTACCTCTTTGTTTACTTCAGAAAGGTTGAGCTGTGAATATTCTGTAAATTTCTTACTCATAGTTATGTTAGTTTATCTATTTGCTTTTGTTATCAGAAATAACCCTTTATTTTTTAGGCTGCAAATTTATAAGAAAAAAGCGTATTTGGAAAGTTTTATGTTAAGTTTCTCTATAACAAGATTAAAAAACAACAAAATAACAGGGAAATAGGCTTTTAAATAACCCTTGTCATTTCCAACGGATTTGTAGCTTCTGACCCGAAAAAAACAAACAATTCATTACCGCGTCAAGTACCTTTTTCCAAAGATTTCCCGACTTAGCATAGACATTTTTTTTCTCTATTTTTCATGAGATTCACAGCGTCTCTTTTACGTACTTGGCGACTCGATTTGTCATTTTACCAATCTTTGTTTTTTCCGGAAGACTCCTTCATCGGCAGGCAAACTTACGTAGTCTGAAATGACAAGCGGCTTGTACAAATACACAAAAAAGAAGAAGGGAATTTACGGATTTTCCGCAAACTCCCTTCTTCTTTCGTTATCTTATTTTCCAAACAATTCATCCAGCATCTGATACAATTCAGGAGATTCTCCTACAAACACCTTGAGAATCTTTCCTTCCGGATCTACCAGTACTTTCGTCGGATAACCTGGAACAGCATAGTGGGCAGACAACTGAGATTCTCCTTCTTGGACATTAACCCAAGGCAATTGATGCTGTGCCACACCCGCACGCCATTTTTCTTCTGTATCCCTGCAATCCACTCCCAAGAACTCTATCTGCTTGTTGTATTTCGCATAATACTTTTTCATATCAGGAATCCCCTTGACGCACCAACCGCACCAGGTACCCCAAAAATCCACCAACAAATGCTTCCCTTTAAAAGAAGCCAAGGTCACTTCGTTTCCTTCGATGGTCTTCAATTTAAAATCGGGAGCCTGATTCCCAGGAACGACATTCAGCTTCGCCTTCTCAGAAATCAACCTTCTGTTGTACGTCATAACGGCTTTTTCGATATAGGAAGCCATCGGACCCTTCTTCACTCTTTCCGACAAAAGACGAATGGCCTCCAATCCCTGTTCGGGATTCAAATCAGCGGAAAGAAAGGCAGAAGCCATACTATTCGGATTTGCTTTGATAGCCTCGAACTTGACCTCCTTCAATTGTTTGTCGAGGATACGCAAAGCCCCTTTCAGACTATCAATCTTTTCTTTATTCTGTTCCTTATAGACCTGCATAAACGCCTGATTCAATCCTGTAATTTTCTGCTGGACTTCCTCAATGCCTTTGCATTTGGCCAAATCATCATAAAGTTCACTACCTGAAACGCGATAATGATCTACCGAGCCTTCTACCGTCAGTTTATCACCAGGGAAGAACATAATCGGCTTACCCGAAATCATGCGCATTGCACTATTCGGACTTTTAGGCTTTGGCACAAAACGGACATACGCCGCTGTGGCAGGAAGCTGCAATTCAAATTTCCCGTTGTACATAGGAACCGTATCCTTACGTATATGCTCTTGAGTTTTCATATCATCAACGAAAACGAGCAATGTATCCGAATCAACACTGGCTAATGTACCACTGAAATTAACGGAAGACTCCGTACAAGACGAAAGAACGAAAGTGAGACCAGAAAGCGAAAGAAGCGCCTTCTTTACTATGGAATAAGCATGTTTTTGCATAGAGACCATTTATTTTTTATTTAAATATCCATCATTATTTGAAGCAACCGCCCTCCCTTGAGATTCTTAGCAAGCATTCAAAAATGCTCATAATCCGCATTCCTCAAAAGAGAAGAATCGGTAACTTCAAACCAAAAGTTTTGCAAAGAAAGCATTTTTTTCAAAAGAAAGAAACAATTCTTCACTGGAAACAGCAAGAGGACTTACACTAAGGTATAATTCGTTGATGACATGCGTTCGGCAAACCAAACGAAAGACAAAACTGCCGGAGTCCATACCTTCACGGCACGAACCCCGGCAGCAGGATAAATATCTTACGAGATACCGATTCTCTTACTTTCTGGCTTCCTGTATATAAGTCAATGCTTCCTCACATCTAGCAATCACATAAGCCCAATCTTCAGCAGCTACCTTGTCTTTCGGGAAAAGCTTTGAGCCCATACCCACGCAGAACACCCCTGCTTTGACCCAAGAGGTCAGATTTTCCTTGGTCGGTTCTACTCCACCGGTAACCATCAACTTGGACCAACCCATCGGAGCCATCAATCCTTTGACGAAATTAGGACCGAACACATCACCTGGGAACAATTTGCAAAGGTCGCATCCCACTTCCTGCGCTGCACCCACTTCTGTAACGGTACCGCATCCAGGAGTATAAGGAATCATTCGTCGGTTGCAAACTTTAGCAATTTCCGGATTGAACAAAGGGCCTACTACGAAACATGCACCCAACTGAATATAAAGGGCTGCCGTTGCAGGGTCAACAATCGAACCGACTCCCATAGCCAACTCCGGACATTCACGAGCTGCATATTTTACGAGTTCCGCAAACACCTCATGAGCGAAGTCACCACGATTCGTGAATTCAAAAGCACGGACACCTCCATCATAGCATGCCTTCACAACTTTTTTCGCTACTTCTACATCTTTATGATAAAAGACAGGAACCATACCCGTTGTTCCAATTTTTTCCAATACCGCTATCTTATCAAATTTAGCCATTTTTATCTCTCTATTTAATAATGACTATTAACTTTCAAACACTTAACGCTGTACTCTTCCACTTGCATCTCCACCTGCCAAAGCTTCCACCTCTTCAGCAGAAACCATATTGAAGTCCCCGTTAATGGTATGCTTCAATGCAGAAGCTGCCACAGCGAATTCCAAGGCTTCACCTTGACTCTTCTTGGTAAGCAGTCCATGAATGATACCTCCAGAGAACGAATCACCTCCACCTACACGGTCGATAATCGGATCAATGTCATAATGTTTGGAAGTATAGAATTCTTTACCATTAAAAATCATAGCCTTCCATCCGTTATGAGTAGCCGAATAAGATTCGCGCAAAGTAGAAATCACATACTTGAATCCAAATGTTTCAGCCATAGCCTTAAAGATACCTTTATATCCTTCGGCATCCGTCTTGCCGGCTGCAACGTCAGCATCCGGTTTGAAGCCCAAACAAAGTTCAGCATCTTCTTCATTGCCGATACATACATCTACATACTGCATAAGCGGACGCATGATGGGCTGAGCCTTCTCCTTTGTCCACAATTTCTTGCGGAAATTCAAATCGACAGAAACCGTTACGCCATGACGTTTTGCCGCTTCACAAGCCAAACGAGTCAATTCGGCAGCCTTATCGGAAATGGCCGGAGTAATACCTGACCAATGGAACCAGTCTGCTCCTTCCATAATCGCATCGAAATCAAAGTCGCAAGGTTCTGCTTCGGCAATAGCAGAATGAGCACGGTCATAAATTACCTTACTTGGACGCATGGAAGCACCAGTTTCCAAATAATAAATACCTACGCGGTCACCGCCACGAGTGATGTATTGAGTATTCACACCAAATCGACGAAGGGCATTCACAGCCGACTGACCGATTTCATGCTTAGGAAGCTTGGTTACGAAGTACGCATCATGTCCATAATTAGCACAACTGACTGCAACATTCGCTTCACCGCCACCATATACCACATCAAAATTATCTGATTGAACAAAACGTGTGTTGCCTGGTGTAGACAAACGCAGCATTATTTCACCTAAGGTTACAATTTTTGCCATAATCTAATTTATTTTTAGTTTATTGTAAGTTTTCCATCTATCTATCACATCGTTATCTCTTTCTTAACCAGATCATTCGTTAGAACAGAATCATCAGCACGGATACCATTCCTAACAATCTTTAATCAAGGATTACAAAGCAGATTGGACGTTAAAAAACGCCTGGATACACCTTTTAAAACAATTTGTCATTGCAAAGGAAATGCCCAAGCATTCCAATCAAGACCCAAAGACATTTCGACATCCATTCAACGATTTGATTTACAATCATTTATATCGTCATCAAAAAGTCATAATAAAAAGAGATACAAAAACACAATTATTTCTGATTTTTCAAGAAAAAATTATAAAATTCGCATTCCGTGTGCGTGCACAAATATACTATATATTTTCCAATTACCCAAAAATGTCGTACTTTTGTCAACTGAATACAAAAATTCAACGGATCCGATAGGCTTCCACTTAATACAAGACACAAAACCATGGAGAAACAGCAGAAGAATATCCGTATCAAAGACATCGCTCTAGAAGCTGGAGTTTCAGTAGGAACGGTCGACCGCGTTATACACGGACGTTCCGGCGTTTCCCGTACCAACCAACGTAAAGTGGAAGATATTCTGAAACGAATGAACTATCACCCCAACAGAGTAGCAAGTGCACTTGCAGCAAACAAGCGGTATACTTTTGTCTGCCTGCTTCCCTCTCACACAAAAGGAGATTACTGGGAAGAAGTAGAAAGAGGTATGAGAAAAGCGACCCAGACCTTTGCCGATTTCAACGTTTCCCTTCATACATTATACTATGACCAGTACGAAACGCAAGATTTCACCGATTGGATGGACTTTGCTGCTCTCAAGCCCGATGGCGTGATTCTGTCTCCTAAAGGAGAAACGGGAACGGTTAAGTTAGTCAAGAAGTTAGAAGAAGAAAAGCTTCCATACGTATTCATAGATTCTATGATCCCGTCACTTTCGCCCTTGGCTTTTTACGGACAGCATGCACATCAAAGCGGATTCTTTGCTGCACGCATCCTCAATCTGATGGAACACGCCTGCCGCGAGTTGGTCATCTTCCGCCTCTTGTATGAAGGCCAAATCGGCTCAAACCAACAACAAGAACGCGAAAAAGGATTCCGAGAATATATGCACAAAAATCATCCTCACGTCCATCTTCTGGAACTCGATCTATTTGCCAAACAACCCGAAGAGAACAAGCGGCTGATGGATGATTTTTTCGAAGCACATCCGACAGTCACACTTGGAATAACTTTCATGTCGCGAGCATATCTCATTGGAGAATACCTGCAAGCTTGCGACAAAAAGGATTTTCATCTGTTAGGATATGATCTACTGCCGCGCAACGTTGCCTGTCTCCGGTCGGGACACATTGATTTTTTAATCGCGCAACAACCATTCCTCCAAGGATATGGCAGCGTAGACAGTTTATGCCAGCACCTCATTCTGAAAAAAGAAGTCAAGTGCCATCACTACATGCCGCTTTCACTCATTTCAGTTGAGAATTTGGATTTTTACTTAGAAGCTAACACATTTAACGAATAAGCAACTTCAATTTATGGATCTCAACAAACTAACTCCCATCACCAATAAGCCCAGCGGAAAAGCACTGGGGCCGCTGGTGGTATTCCTATGCCTTTATCTGGTAACCTCTATAATTGTGAACGACTTTTATAAAGTTCCTATTACGGTAGCGTTTCTGGTCGCTTCCATTTACGCAGTTGCCACTACAAAAGGCTTGTCACTGAACGAACGCATCATGCAGTTCAGCAGCGGTGCAGCCAATAAAAACATCATGCTGATGATTTGGATATTCATCATGGCAGGAGCTTTTGCCCAAAGTGCAAAAAGCATGGGAGCCATTGATGCCACAGTGAATCTCGCACTGCATATTCTGCCCGACAATCTTCTGCTTGCCGGTGTCTTCTTGGCTTCATGTTTCATTTCACTTTCCATCGGTACCTCGGTAGGAACCATCGTTGCACTGGTTCCCGTAGCCGTAGGCATCGCATCCAAAACAGGCATTGAAGTACCTTTCATGACAGCTCTTGTAATCGGCGGTGCATTTTTCGGGGACAACCTTTCCTTCATATCCGACACAACCATTGCTGCGACACGCACCCAAGGCTGTGTAATGCGTGACAAATTCAGGGCAAACAGCCTAATAGCGGTACCCGCCGCCTTGCTGGTTTTTATCTATTATGTGATTTGTGGAACAGACATAACCACATCCCATGAAGTAGCAGCCATTGAATGGGGAAAAGTCATTCCTTACCTCATTGTATTAGGTACAGCCATTCTCGGTCTTCATGTCATGTTAGTTTTACTTCTAGGAATCCTTTCCACTGGAATTACCGGTATCATTTACGGTAGTTTCGATTTCTTCGGATGGTTCAATGCCATGGGAACCGGTATCATAGGCATGGGAGAACTTATCATCATCACGCTGACGGCTGGCGGTATGCTGGAACTAATCCGATTCAACGGCGGAGTAGATTATATCCTCCATACCCTCACGCAACGAGTAAACGGTAAGAGAGGAGGTGAATTCTGTATCGCAGCATTGGTGAGTCTGGCCAATATATGTACAGCCAACAACACCATTGCCATCATTACCGTGGGACCTCTAGCCAGTAAAATAGCGGAAGAGTTCCATATTGACAAACGTAAAAGTGCCAGCATTCTGGACATTTTTTCTTGTGTTATACAAGGAACGATACCTTACGGGGCACAGATGTTGATCGCTGCCGAATTATCCGGCCTTTCTCCTTTAAACATCATCGGATATTTGTATTACCCTGCTGTTTTAGGCATCTTCGCCATTCTTAGCATCGTTTTCAGATACCCTAGAAAATACTCATAATCTGACTTATAGTAAGTTTTTAAGCTTTTTATATAAAAAAATGACCTAAAAACTTGTACCGATTGAAAAAACAACGTATCTTTGCAGCGCAATTAAGGATGGTTCCGTAGCTCAGCTGGATAGAGCAACGCCCTTCTAAGGCGTGGGTCAAGCGTTCGAATCGCTTCGGAATCACACATTCTTAAGAGCTTTACAAAAATTCACAGAGGATGGTTCCGTAGCTCAGCTGGATAGAGCAACGCCCTTCTAAGGCGTGGGTCA
>JAHHQU010000026.1 GCA_020026225.1 Phocaeicola sp.
CTGCATGCTTACATACCACATCTCTCGCTGTCAAAACCAAACAACCCCAGATGATTTTATCATAATGGAAAACAAAGATACACTTTTTATTTGAAATATGCAAAAGCTTGGCGTTTTTTATGTATTTTTACAAAGCTAATTTATAAAAAAGAAAAATCTTATTATGTGGAAAATAATGGCTGTCTTGCTCTTGAATATTTTATTCTATGCATGCAGTGGAAATAATAAACGGGAGAGCAACATGGAACTTGTAGAAGCGGATTCTTTATTTTTATTGGTAGGAAGTTATGCTTCTTCACGTGAAGAAGGTATTAAGTTGTTTGCTTTTGATGCGGCAAAAGGAAAAGAACGTTATGTGACTGGTTATATGGGAATAAACAATCCTTCTTATCTGGTTCCAACGGATGATGGCCGCCGGGTGTATGTGGTAGGAGAAAATGAAATCACAGATTCCTCAGCCAGTGTTTTAGAAGTGGATTATTCTTCTCAAAAAATTTCTTTGATCAATACTGTTCCTACTCGTGGAACTGCACCTTGCTATATTGTGATAAGCCCAGATGGTGACTTCGTGTTGACTGCCAATTATCATGGTTCAAATATCTCAATTTTTCGCCTTGGCGTGAATGGTGAGTTGCTACCACCCAGAGTCATTGATTTTGTTGGCAATGGAATAGATAAAGAACGGCAGGAAAAATCCCATTTGCATTGCATCGGATTCACGCCCGACCGTAAATATATGTTGTCAGTTGACTTGGGAACAGATTGTATTCATACGTTTTCTATCAATCGGCAAAACAAGGACAAGTCGGTTCCTTTTTTGAATGAGGATATTTCGCATGACTTCTTTTTACCCTCAGGCAGTGGTCCCCGCCATATCTGCTTTTCGCCTAATAAACGTTTCGGGTATCTGATTACAGAATTGTCAGGTGAGGTGATAGTCTTGGAGTATACGGGGAAAAATGCAAAAATCGTTCAAACGATTCAAGCTGATAGCTTGAATGCCCGAGGAAGTGCTGACATCCATTTGTCGCCTGATGGAAAATTCCTTTATGCATCCAACCGGTTGCAGGGTGATGGCATTGCCATATTCAAGGTAAATCAGGAGAACGGAACGTTGGAACAAATCGGATATCAGTATACCGAAGTGCATCCACGTAATTTCGTGATTTCTCCCGATGGTAGTTTCTTGTTGCTGGTTTGTAGAGATTCTGATGCAGTGCAAGTGTTTCGTCGAGACAAGGAGGCGGGATTTCTGACCAATACAGGCCATAAGATAGCAATGTCTAAACCTACCTGTTTAAAATTTATAGTAAGGAAATGAGTAGAATAGCTCTTTTCAGGCTTCAAGCTGTCTGTGAATCCGTAAAAATACTAAACTAAATGGGGTGAAAAAAAGGGACTTTAAAGTATATTTTGTGGTATTATTGAGTAACTTTGCATACATAAAGAAATAATTAAACAACTATTTATCATGTTAACCCAAATTATCAACGCACGTATTTTAACTCCTCAGGGTTGGTTAAAAGACGGGTCTGTTCTCATCAGAGACAATAAAATCTTAGAAGTTACTAACTGTGATTTAGCTGTTGTAGGTGCCAAGTTGATTGACGCAAAAGGTATGTACATCGTGCCGGGTGGTGTAGAAATTCACTGTCATGGTGGTGGCGGACGTGATTTTATGGAAGGTTCAGAAGATGCTTTCCGTGCAGCTGCTAAAGCTCACATGCAACATGGTACTACCAGTATATTCCCGACATTGTCTTCTTCTACAATGCCAATGATTCGTGCTGCTGTAGCTACTACTGAAAAGTTGATGGCTGAACCTAACAGCCCAATCATGGGTCTTCACTTGGAAGGTCACTATTTCAACTTGAAGATGGCAGGTGGTCAGATGCCTGAAAATATTAAGAATCCTGATCCAGAAGAATACATTCCATTGTTGGAAGAAACAAATTGTATTAAACGTTGGGATGCAGCTCCAGAACTTCCAGGTGCTATGCAGTTTGCTAAATACATTACTTCAAAAGGTGTATTGGCTTCAGCAGGTCACACTCAGGCTGAATATGAAGATATTTATACAGGTTATTATGCTGGCTTCAAACATGCCACTCACTTCTATAATGCGATGCCGGGCTTCCACAAACGTCGTGAATACAAGTATGAAGGAACAGTAGAAAGTATCTACTTGATGGATGACATGACTGTAGAAGTAGTTGCTGATGGTATCCATGTGCCTCCTACAATTCTTCGTTTGGTTTATAAGATCAAGGGTGTAGAAAAGACAGCTTTGATTACCGATGCTTTGGCTTGTGCTGCGAGCGATAGTCAGGAAGCATTTGACCCACGTGTTATCATCGAAGATGGCGTATGTAAGTTGGCTGACCGTTCTGCTTTGGCTGGTAGTATTGCTACTATGGACCGCTTGATTCGCACAATGACTCAGAAGGCTGAAATTCCTTTGGAAGATACCATTCGTATGTGTTCTGAAACTCCTTCTCGTATCATGGGTATTTATGACCGTAAGGGTTCATTGGAAAAAGGTAAGGATGCCGATATCATCGCATTGGACAACGACTTGAATGTTCGTGCCGTATGGTCAATGGGTGAATTGGTAGAAGGTACCAATAAATTGTTTTAATTAACCGGCAAAAACAAAAAGATATGTTGACTCAATTGATAAATGGTAAGATTCTTACCCCACAAGGATGGTTGAAGGATGGCTCAGTTCTAATCAGTGATGGAAAAATTCTTGAAGTTAACAATAGTGACTTGGCTGTCATCGGTGCCACTGTTATTGATGTAAAAGGAATGACAATAGTTCCTGGATATGTAGCCATGCATGTCTATGGTGCGTTTGGTCGTGAATATACGGAAGCTTCAGAAGAAGCATTTGAGATTGTAACCAATGAACACTTGAAACATGGTGCAACTTCCATTCTTCCTACTATCTATTCTTCTACTTTTGAGAATATTTATAAGGCGGTGTCTGTATGTGAAAAAATGATGCCGAAAAGTTCAATTATTCAGGGCTTGCATCTCGAAGGTCCGTATCTGAATCCAAGAATGGCGGGTGCTCATTGGAAGGATGTATTGAAAGATCCTGATGTGGAAGAATATGTTCCTTTGTTGGAAAGTACAGATTGCATCAAGCGTTGGGATATAAGTCCAGAGCTTCCTGGAGCATTGGGTTTTGCTGATTATACCTCAAAAAGAGGTATATTGACCGCCTTGAGCCATACAGAGGCTGAATATGAAGAAATCAAGGCTGCGTATGCTGCAGGATTTACACATGCTGCCAATTTTTATAATGCGATGCCGGGTTTCCACAAACGTCGTGAGTACAAGTATGAAGGCACAGTGGAAAGTGTTTACCTGACTGACGGTATGTCCGTAGAAGTGATTGCCGATGGTCATCATTTGCCAGCTACTATCTTGAAACTGGTTTATAAGTTGAAAGGAGTAGAAAAGACAGCTTTGGTAACCAGTGCGGTTAAATATACGGATTGTCCGTATGAAATTAAGGATGAACGTTTCGTTGTAGAGGATGGCGTATGTAAGCTGGCTGATCGTTCTTCTTTGGCCGGTAGTTTGGCTACTATGGACAAATTGGTTCAAAATGTGGTTAAGAAGGCTGGTATTCCATTGGAAGATGCTGTACGTATGGCATCAGAAACTCCGGCTCGTCTGTTGAAGATTGACGACCGTAAGGGTTCTTTGAGCAAGGGCAAGGATGCGGATATTGTTGTTCTTGATAGAGACTTGAATGTTCGTTGTGTATTTGCCAACGGTAAAGTCGTGGATGGAACGAATACCTTGATTCATTAAAAGGAAGAGTATGCATTTCAAGTCATCTTGAGATAGACTTGAGAACATAACTCTTTTTGATATAACGGACGATGGCTGATTTCAAGCAGTTTGCCTTAATAGGTGAGCATTGGAATCAGCCATCTGTCGTTAAGGGGGTGAGCCAAGAAAAATCGGTAAGGCCAATGTCTCATTCAAGTTTTATATAGAATGTCCGTTTCACCGAATACATAGATACAAGAAGTCTTGTCAGATTCCTTTTGGGAACGACAGGACTTCTTGTATATTGAAAATAAAGGTCTTTATTAGAGTTTATATCCCCACTGGTCGAGGGCAAATGACCAGTTCTTTTCAACCAATTCTATGGTTTCTGGTTTGTACTGGTATTTGTTCTTCTTGTATCCTTTCTTCTTGTTGACATACGCTTCAATGTCTGCACGGGCTTCTTCAAATCCTGGGATAGAAAGCTTCTGATAGATTTCTTGGGTCATATCAAATGCATTCTTTTCATAATCCTCGAATTTTACTTCTACTAAGTTGCCTTCAGGAATGAAGTGTTTGTCGGCCTCATACTTATGGTACAATTTAGCATAGATAGACAAGATATTCTCTTGCAGCTGTTCGTTGCTGATATCTTGCAGTTTCAACGGTTGTATAGTGTTGGTGAAGAAGCTGCGAGTTGATTCGAATACAGTATATGGATTACGCATCAAGTAAATGAACTTGGCATTCGGGAACATTTTTACAAGTTCCTTTACACGACCTGTATGCGGTGGGTTCTTGCTCAAGAACTGAGTGCCGTGAGTGTTCCACAGAGAAATCTTGATTAATTTGGTGAAAGTCTCTTCAAACACTTTCAGTTCTGCTTCACTGATGTCATCAAACAACAAATACTTGTCAGCGTATTCCTGCATGTATTGAGGAAGGAACCAAAAGTTGTAATAGGTGAATGGCATCATGTTAGTAAGAGCGAACTCTTCTTCCTGAGGAAGGTCTACAGCCAGTTCCATGTTGTCTGTCGGACGCTTGTCAGGCATCAGCCAGCTCATGTTTTTCTTGAAGAAAGGCTGTCCGAACATCATCAAATGAGGAAATACAGTTTGATAAGTCGTATTGTATCCGAAATGTTTGTCGCATGAGAATACGTTATGCATAAAGGTCGTACCGCTGCGCCAGTGTCCTAAGATGAACACCGGATCATGTTCCAAAGGCTTGTTGGCCAAGAGCTTTTCGTAGCGTCTGTCTTGCAATGGCTTCATGGTAGATAGCAATCTGCATACAGCTTTAGTAAGACGATATTTGCCTTTATAGTCAGGATCGATGGTACGGTTGGCTGTTACCTCCTTGAAGGTTTTCCAATCGGCACCTACCAAAGTGTTGATAGGAAGTTTGCTGAATTCGAGTAATCCCATAATAAATAGTTAGTATTTAATGTTCTACCTTGTACGGTACTTTTACAAGTCGGACATGGATGGAACGGAGTTTTAATGTGATTCGAGAAACGAAAGGATTGTCGGCAGGAGTTGGTTCTCATGCCGACAGAACCTTTTTACTTTTTGATATCGATACCAATACCTTGGCGTGACAATTCTTGCACTGCCAATTCTATTGCTTCGTAGTGTTCAGGAGCGATGCCTAATTTCGGTAAATCGAGTATAGGATTTGCTGCTACATTGTGCATGTCCTTATCTTCCATACGATTGATAATCATACCTACAGCACTGGTATTATTGGTAATAGGGTCAATCAAGATGAATGCACCTGTTGCCTTGTTTTCAGTGTAAGGGTCGAAGAACAATTCTTTAGAAGAGGTAAGTACTACGTGTGCAATTTGATTTAACTGCATTGGTACATCTTCTTTCTGCAGACGTCCGTTTTCCACACTCAAGTGTTCCATGGTGTTGATATCTACCTTGTAATCGATATGGTCGATACGAGTACGGCTGGTGTTGGTTGTTTGTTTAAGGAAGAAAGATTTTTCCAGATCCATTTTTTCTTCATCCATCCATACCAACATCGCTTCGAAGTTTCTGCCAATCATAGGAAGATGGTCTGGATGAACCAGCATATCACCACGGGAAACATCGATTTCATCTTCCAAAGTCAAAGTCACAGACATTGGAGGGAAGGCATAGTCCAGCTCTCCATCGTAGGTCACAATGCTCTTCACGCGTGATTCCTTCATGGATGGAAGGGCTACTACGCGGTCGCCTTTACGGATGACTCCTGAAGAGACCTTACCACAGAAGCCACGGAAGTCAAGGTTCGGACGAAGTACATATTGAACTGGATAACGGAAATCCTTCAAGTTGTGGTCATTATCAAATTTTACGGTTTCAAGGTATTCTAACAATGAAGTGCCGTGATACCATGGAGTGCGGTCTGATTTCTCTACCACGTTGTCTCCATCAAGAGCCGACAGAGGGATGCATTGTACGTCAGGGATATTCAATGGGTCGATGAAAGCATGGTAGTTGCTTACAATTTTATCGAACACTTCTTTAGAGAAGTCTACCAAGTCCATCTTGTTTACAGCCAAGATAACATGTTTGATACCCAATAGAGAAACCAAGTAGCTGTGACGGCGGGTCTGAGTGATAACACCGGTACGGGCATCCACCAAGATGATGGCCAGATTAGCCGTAGAGCCGCCTGTAATCATATTACGAGTATATTGTTCGTGTCCCGGAGTGTCCGCGATAATGAACTTACGGTTATTAGTAGAAAAATAGCGGTAAGCAACGTCGATGGTAATACCCTGTTCACGTTCAGCTTTCAGACCATCCAAAAGCAGGGCATAGTCAATGTGTTCACCGGCATTACCCATACGTTTGCTGTCGCGTTCCAATGCGTCCAACTGATCTTCATAAAGTTTCTTGCTGTCAAAAAGCAGGCGGCCGATTAATGTTGATTTACCATCATCTACTGAACCGGCTGTAAGGAAGCGGAGTAGGTCTTTCTTTTCATCCTTATCGAGGAATTCTTCGATAGACATGTTTCCACGAGCTTCGCCTTCCATAGGATTTCCTGATTTGTTTTTATCTAATTCCATGTTTGAAAATGCTAAAGTTGAATTTAAAAATATCCTTCACGTTTCTTCTGTTCCATACTAGCTTCCTGATCGAAGTCGATTACACGAGTCGTACGTTCACTCTTGGTGGTAGTCATCATTTCCTCTACAATCTTTTCGATGGTATCTGCTTCACTTTCGATGGCACCGGTCAAAGGCCAGCATCCTAAGGTACGGAAGCGGATTTTTTTCATCTCGATTTTATCTTTCAGGTTTTTTGGAAGGCGGTCGTCATCGGGCATGATAAGCTGACCGTCAATATTCACAACCGGACGCTCTTTTGCAAAATATAAAGGAACGATAGGAATATTCTCCAAACGGATGTATTGCCAGATATCTAATTCTGTCCAGTTGCTCAAAGGGAATACACGGATGCTTTCTCCCTTACGGATGCGTGCATTATAGATGTCCCATAATTCTGGACGCTGGTTTTTCGGGTCCCACTGGTGGAATTCGTTACGGAAAGAGTAGATACGTTCCTTTGCACGTGATTTTTCTTCATCACGACGTGCTCCACCAAAAGCAGCATCAAATTTATATTTGTCGAGTGCGTTTAATAAGGCTTGGGTCTTCATCAAGTCGGTGTGTACTTTACTGCCGTGTGTGAATGGGCCTACACCAGCCTTGAAAGCTTCCATGTTACTTTCTACTATCAGATTCCATCCGTGTTCTTTTGCGTATTTGTCACGGAATTCAATCATTTCTTTGAATTTCCATTTTGAGTCGATGTGCATCAATGGAAACGGAACTTTGCCTGGTGCAAATGCTTTTTCAGCCAATCGGACCATAACGGATGAGTCCTTACCGATACTGTACAGCATAACCGGGTTCTCGAATTCAGCAGCCACTTCACGAATGATGTGGATAGACTCAGCTTCGAGTTCCTTCAAGTGGCTTAAGTTGTATTCTTCGTTCATAATTTGTTTACTCCTTTTCTGGTTTAATATGTTAATTATTGAACTTAATTCTGGGTAATATAATTTCTAAGAGTTTGTTGATTGATTCTTCCAAACTTAGTTTTGAAGTGTCTAATGAAATGGTCGGATTCTTGGGAGCCTCAAAAGGGGCAGAGATGCCAGTAAAATTCTTGATTTCTCCTTTACGGGCTCTTGCATACAGACCTTTCACATCGCGTCTTTCGCATTCTTCCAACGGGGTGCTGACGTAGATTTCCATGAAATCATCTTTTCCGATTATATCAGAAGCCATTTCACGCAATTCTTCATTCGGACTGATAAAGGCAGCAATGGTAATGATGCCAGTGTGTACGAATAATTTGCCTACTTCAGCTATTCGGCGAATGTTTTCTTTTCTGTCTTCAGCTGAAAATCCTAGATTGTTGTTGATTCCGCTACGGATATTGTCACCATCTAAAATCTGACAAAGCAGACCCCGCTTTTGAAGCTCACGTTCCAGTGCGATAGCGATGGTGCTTTTTCCCGATCCGCTTAAGCCGGTGAACCAAATCATGACACTGCGCTGGTTCAGCAGGCTTTCTTTGTCTTTACGCGACAACATCTTGTCGAATATCGGGTAAATTCTGTTTTCTTCTTTCATTCTTGCTTTATGTATTGTTCTATTTTTTTTATTTAAAAAGGCCAGATTTGCGGTATGACGAATACTGAAATCAGGAATGCCATAATATTTAGTGGCAAACCTATTCTGACAAAATCAGTGAACTTATAGTTTCCGATACCTTGCACAATCAGGTTGGTTTGAAATCCGATGGGAGTACAGAAACTGGCTGAAGCAGCCATGCAGATAACGACAAAGAAAGGCATTGGATTGACGCCCAACTGGTCGGAAATTGACAAGGCCAGTGGAAACGACAAAGCAGCCGCGGCATTGTTCGTAATCAGTTCTGTGAAGATATTGGTAATGATAAACATGACCGCCAACAGAACATAAGGTCCATAGCTATGGCTTAGTCCGATGATATAGCTTGCCAATAAATCAGCAACCCCAGAGTTGTCCATAGCTTTGCTGATGCCGAAGGCACAGGCGATGGTAATCAACACGTCCCAAGAGATGTATTTGGTATACTTCCTGGGAGGAAATATCTTCGTCCACGCCATGATGACCGTGATGATGGAAACGAAAAAGAACATATCTAATTTCATGCCTTCCGGTAATTTGTCTTGTACTGCCGGAAGTTCACCGACGGTGGCTCCGATAATCATAATCAAGAGTAGGACCAAGGCAAGCCAGCGTTTCTTTTTCCCTGCTGGTTCGTAGTCTTTCCCATTGGCCAGCATGATAAAGACTGAAGAGTCCCCCCATGTTTGGATGAAGCTGTCGTCGGCATGCAGTACCAATGTATCGTTCTCTCGGAAACGGAGATTGGAAAGATTGGTATAAGTGTAACCATTTCTACGCAGTTCCTTCACTTCGGCACCGTAGTGGCGGCGGAAGTCGAAGTCACTGACTTTTCGGTTGATACCCGGAAAGCGGGCACCAATCACTGCCTCTACTAAATGAAGCGAAGAATTCTTGTCGTCTTCATCGTCTGGAGACAAGTCGGGACGGTCTGAAGGCAGGAGTTGTTTGGAGAAAATGAACAGGTAAATGATACCGGCTAAGGCAATGAATATGCCTACTTTCCCCAATTCGAACATGCTGAATCCTTTCATGCCGGCTTCCTGCATCATACTATGTACTACCAGGTTGGTAGAAGTTCCAATCAGCGTACAGATGCCACCTAATATGGTAACATACGATAGAGGAATTAGAAAATACGTAGCTGGAAGTTTCACATAATTAGCCCATCGTTTGATGATAGGAGCAAAGATTACTACCACAGGTGTATTATTCAAAAATGCAGAGATGAATGCAATGCTTGGAAGCATGTGCAATTGTGCCTTGAACACTGTGGTCTTTGATTGTGGAAGCAGACGCTTGATTAATTGGGTCAGGGCACCGCTTTGGCGGATTCCTTCGCTGACCAAAAATAGCATGGCCACGGTTATCATTCCTTTGTTGCTGAAACCTTCGAGCATTTCCTTAGGGGACAATATGCCAGTGCATAGAAAGACAACGATGACTGAGAACAGAATCATTCCCGGACGCATCTTGTCCATAATCAATGCACTGATCATACCTATAAGGGCTATCAGTACGACGCAAATTTCAAATGTCATATCCAATCAATTGCTTTATCTGGCAATGAACCAAGGATTTAATAAATCTTCTTTGTTGTATTGCAGTGGCTCAGTTTTTCCTGCTTGGTAAACTTCCTTTCCTGCAGCACGAATAATAGCATGACCTGCAGCAGTATCCCATTCCATCGTTGGAGCGAAGCGAGGATATACATCGGCTTTACCTTCGGCTATGAGACAAAGTTTTAACGAACTGCCACTGGATAATGTCTCTACTTTTTCATGCTCTTTTTTCATCTCTTCTATGAAGTCTACCGTTTCTTGACTTAAATGAGAACGGGAAGCAACAATGACGAAAGCATCTCTTTTCTCAGCATGTGGAAGGCGGGTACCACGTGCAATCAATTCATCGAGAGTATCATGGTCTTCTGTCTTGTCGATATTCGCCAGTTTATAAGCACCGAAAGTGGTGTCTGCAAGGTATAATTCTTTTTTTACTGGAATATAGATGACTCCCGCTTCTGGTACTCCATTCTTTACATAAGCGATGTTTACGGTAAATTCACCATTACGTTTAATGAATTCTTTTGTTCCGTCTAAGGGGTCTACTACCCACAATTCGTTCCAGTCCTTGCGATTTTCGAATGGAAATTTTTTCCCTTCTTCGCTAAGTACAGGGTAAGGAGTCGCTGCCAAAGTTTCAGCAATGATTTCATGTGCTTTGCGGTCGGCAATGGTCAGCGGTGAATTGTCGGCTTTTCTCTCTATTTCAAAATCCGAATTCGGATCTGTATAAACGTTCATAATCCGTGCACCAGCTTGTAAAGCGGCATGGACGGCAATTAAAAGTATATTTTTATCCATAATATCTAAATTGCTGTAAAATAACAGCTTTTTTACTAATTATCAGTAGTCTAAATCTCAGTTTTTATGGTATTAGACTGATTTATAACTTCTTTTAAGTCTTCAGACCTTTGTGTGTGCATGTCTCCAAATGCGGTACAGGTAATAACTGAAGTGTGAGAAAGCAAAAATAAAGGAAATGGTCAGTAAGGTTTTGTCTTCATTCCAACCGATGGTTTGTTGGTGCCACAAGCCTGTCACTACGCTCAATACCGATAAGGTGATACCAATAATGTTGAGTGAAAAATCTCCTTTTCGGAGGACTTCTCCTTTCCCCAACTTGCTGTGCTTGATTCCATAACAGGCATATACATCTAGTCCGATAAGCATCCAAACGACCAAACGAATCCAAGTGTCGGCTGCTAGAAAGCACATCATGCAGAAACAGGTCATGATGCCTAAAATAGGAACCGTTGGTACAAATGGAGTCTTGAAAGTGCGAGAAATGTCAGGCGTGGTCTTGCGTACAATCAAGATGCCGGTACAAACCAGAGTAAAGGCCAAAAGGGTACCGATACTGGTCATTTCTCCAGCCAAACGAGCGGGAACGAATCCAGCGAGCAGACTGACTACAATCATAAACAGGAAATTGCTGTGTATCGGTGTATGGTATTTGGGGTTGACTTTCGAGAAGAAAGGAGGTAAGAGTCCGTCATGACTCATACTCAAGAACACACGGCTTTGGCCCATCATGGTAACCATGATAACCGAGCAGTAGCCAAATAAGATGGCAAAGACAATAGCTTTATTCATCCAAGGATAAGCCGGCTGAATGATGCCGGATACATCTGGATATCCCATTTGTTGGATGGCTACAGCTACAGGAGCTATACCTTCTTGCCCTCCGTACTCGGTATAGTGTGCCACTCCGGTCATGACATGTGCAAATCCTATATAAAAGACGGTACATACTAACAGAGAAACGAGAATGCCGATAGGCATGTTCCGTTGCGGGTTTTTAGTCTCTTGAGCAGCTGTACTTACGGCATCGAAGCCTAAGAAAGCAAAGAAAACGATGGCGGCTCCTCTTAAAATACCTGAAAAACCAAATTCACCCAGATGTCCTGTATTTTCAGGAATGTAAGGAACATAATTTTCTGTTTGGATGAATTTCCATCCTAAAACAATGAAGATCAGGATAACCGAAATTTTCAGGAATACAATGAATCCGTTGAAGATAGAACTGCTTTGAGTACCTCTCATCAAAATCAAACTGAGAAGTATGACTATGACCATGGCCGGAATGTTCACAATTCCTCCGTCCCACGGACATGCACTTAGTTCCTTAGGTATATAGATGTCTATACTTTGTAGAAATACCACCAGATAGCGGCTCCAGCTGATACTGACCGTTGTTGCTGCAACGGAATATTCAAGAACGAGGTCCCATCCGATAATCCAGGCTATCAGTTCTCCCATCGTAGCATAGGAATAGGTATAAGCACTACCTGCTACGGGAATCATGGAAGCGAATTCTGCATAGCACAATCCAGCAAAGCAGCATCCGATAGCTGCGATGATGAATGATAAGGTGATAGATGGTCCTGTACATTCAGCAGCCACGGTTCCTGTAATTGAAAATAGGCCGGCACCAATAATGACTCCTACTCCTAATGCAACCAGGCTGATAGGTCCTAAAACTCGTTTTAAAGAAGAGGCTCCGGATTCTTTGGCTTCTGCTTGTAGCGATTCAATGCTTTTTCGAATAAATAATCCCATGAACTTAGCAGGTTTGTTTTTTAGTAAGTTGCAAAGGTAATGAAATATTCTTAGTTTTACCTGTTTATTTCTGTTCTATAGCCGTTATTGGGGTCGAAAAGCGTTGTCAGTTCAGCATAAAATAAATAAAGAGACCGTATCTGACTTTTCAAGCAGATACGGTCTCTTTATTTATACAGTTAGGATAAGGTAATCCGATTAGAAATCTTCATTTGCCATTTTCCACAAACCCAAGAAAGAAGACTTGGTGATTTCAACCACTTTGTTCCAGTTGATTTTGTCTACTTCATCATCTGGCATGTGATAACCAGAGTGTCCATTTGTATGATACCACATAATAGGAATGTTGCGAAGTGCAAAATTGGTATTGTCGCTACCACCGATAGGTTTGTCCCATGGACGGTAGAATGGGTTCAATTCCAAATTGTATTTTTCGATATCTTTTTTCAGCCATTCGCCGAAAGTTGGAGTGCTCTCAGTGAAGAAGAAAGTTACATGCTTGTCATTTTTAGGATCGTCGTCCATGTTACGGCCAATCATATCAAAGTTCAAGTAACCTTTTACCTGGTCCATATGTTCAAATGAACGAGTGAAGTGATCAGAACCCAACAAACCTTTTTCTTCACCGTCCCAGAATGCGAAAATAACGGTACGTTCCGGTTGAACGCCTGTAGCCAAGAAAGCACGGGCAATCTGAAGACCTGCGGAAACACCAGAAGCATTGTCGTCTGCACCGTTGTAAATCTGGTCGCCTTCCAACATCGGGTCAATACCCAAGTGGTCATAGTGCGTACCGATAATTACGATTTCGTCTTTACGTTTACCTTCAATTTTAGCTAATACGTTACGCATTTCATATTTCTGATGAACGTAGTTCTTGTATGCCATGATGGTATCAGGATCAACTTTCAATCCTCTCATCTTTTTGCGCTGAACGATATATTGCTGATGCGCTTCGAATGGTTGGTAGTAGCTGTCGAAAAGAGGTTCAAGTCCCATTTCGTAAAGAACAGAGGCAATGTAGGCACCAGCTATTTTACCTCCTCTTTTTCCTGCTTCACGGCCTTCCAATTCATCACAGGCCAAGTAACCTACGAATGATTGAGCACTTCTTTTGTTGATAGTAGCCAGACCTTTTTCTTCTGGAGTCAGTTCTTTCGTTTTCTTTGCATCAGCCGATGAAATAGATAAACTGCATGCACAGACAAACATGGTTGCGTATAGAAGTAATTTTTTCATAATAAAATAGGTGTTTTATAGATTTCTATTAAAAAGCTGAACGGTATTTCCCTTCTTCCTTGTCTTCCAGCATATTCAAGTAAGAAGCGTAACGAGATTCACTGATGTAATGTTTTTCAACGGCTTCACGTACTGCACATCCCGGTTCGTGGCGATGGGTACAATTGCCGTATTTACAATTAGCGGAAAATTCAAAGATTTCTTTGAAATAGTGACCAACTTCTTCATCTTTCATGTCGAATGTACCGAAACCTTTGATACCCGGAGTGTCAATGAGGTAGCCCTTGTCACCCACTTCAAACATTTCTGAGAAAGTAGTGGTGTGCATTCCTTTATTGTGTGCAGTAGATATTTCTCCGGTTTTAAGATGTTGCTCAGGAAGAATGGCATTGATGAGGGTCGATTTACCGACTCCTGAGTGTCCGGAGAATAGGGTAACCTTTCCTGACAAAGCTTTGACGATTTCGTCCACTCCGATCTGGTTGATAGCAGATACCTTGAAACATGGATAATCGATATGGGTGTAAAGGTTGATGAGGCCATCGAGCAGACGGGTCTCATCTTCTGAGTAACGGTCGGTCTTATTGAATACTAAGGAAACAGGGACTCTGTATGCTTCTGCAGAAGCAAGAAAACGGTCAATGAATGTAGTGGATGTTTCTGGATAGTTTACCGTAACAACGAGCATGCATTGATCCAGATTGGCTGCAATGATGTGTGATTGCTTGGAGAGATTCGAGGCTTTTCGGATGATATAGTTTTTCCGATCTTCAATTTCTGTAATAAATGCAGTACCTTCAGCATTGATAACAATCTGTACGTGGTCACCTACCGCCACAGGGTTTGTGCTTCGAATGCCTTTCAGTCGGAAGTTCCCTTTGATTTTGCATTCTACCAGTTTCCCGTCGTCGGTTTTAACCAAATACCAACTGCCTGTATTCTTAATAACTAAACCTTTGTTCAAGAGTGATTGCTTTAAAAGAGTGTTGAAGTAAAATGATTTGGAGTATAAAAGATGAAAGAAGAATCTGCATCCACTTGTTCCGTGTGTGCAGCTTCTTCTTCCCTCTAACAATATTCGGAACGTATATTATTATACGGTCATAATTTCTTTTTCTTTGTTCATCAACATGTCATCAATCTGTTTGATGAACTTGTCATGAACTTTCTGTAATTTAGCTTCGCTGTTTTTCTGTTCATCTTCAGCCATACCATCTGCCTTCACTGCTTTTTTCAAAGCGTCGATAGCGTCACGGCGTGCATTTCTAACACTTACTTTAGCTGTTTCTGATTCAGATTTACATTGTTTTGAAAGTTGTTTACGACGTTCTTCTGTTAACGGTGGAATACCGATACGGATAATTTCGCCGTTGTTTTCAGGCATGATACCCAAGGCTGAGTCGATAATTGCTTTTTCGATTGGGTGGAACATGCTTTTGTCCCATGGCTTAATAGCGATGCTGCGTGCATCTGGAGTAGTTACGGCTGCTACGTTGTTGATAGGAACCATGCTACCATAAGAGTCAACACGGATGCCATCCAATAAGCGTACGTCGGCTTTACCTGCACGGATGTGAGCCAATGCTTCATCCAAGTACATGATTGCCATATCCATTTTCTCTTCAGCTTCGCTGAGAATCGTTTTTGAATCTGCCATTATTTCGAAGTTTTAAAGTTATGCTAATGTATTTAATTCAACAAAAGTAAAGTATATTTTGGTATTTTGCAATAGGCAAAGGCGATTATTCGCGGCGTTTTAAGTATCTTTGTGTGAAACGGATAGTTCTTTTGTGTATGATTACAATGTATTTGGTCCGTCATGGACAGACGGAGGAGAATTTGCAGCGAATTTTTCAGGGGCATTTGCCAGGTGTGCTTACCGAAGAGGGTAAACGTCAGGCTATTGCTTTGCGTCCTTTGTTGGATGAGCTGCCGTTGGATGCAGTGGTGAGTAGTGATTTGCAGCGGGTCATGGATACGGTTAATCTGGCATTTGGAGGCGGATGCTTAACCTTGCAAGGAGAGGCCAATGAAAATACTAGTTGGGTGCAGCATCAAGAACGAAATATTCCTTGGGAAAGGACGCGGTTATTACGTGAAATAGACTGGGGGAGTTGGACGGGACTGAAGATAGCTTCTGTGGATACATCGCATTTGCCCGCTGATGCGGAAAGTAAGGAAATGATGTTTGAACGGTCTGGACGATTTTTAGAGTTCCTTAAAAAGCGCTACCAAGGAAAGACAGTCCTTGTAGTGGCTCATGGCTTGGTAAATCGTTCTATTCAGGCTCAGATTGAAGGAGTAGATGTTGATCATCTTTATGATGTGCCTCACATGAAGAATGCGGAAGTGAGAAGGTTTGTTCTTTAAAATGAATATATCGAAACAGGCCTCTGACAATCATCCGACTGTCAGGGGCCTGTCTTTTTGAATATTGTTTTTTTCAACAGCTTAAGGATGTACTAAGGTACCGATATTTTCGTCTGAAAGCACTTTTTTCAAGTTGCCTACAGTATCCATGTCGAATACAATGATGGGAAGGTTGTTCTCCTTACACATACAAGTTGCAGTCAAGTCCATAACTTTTAAGCCACGAGCCAACACTTCGTCGTAAGTGATTTCATCGAACTTAGTAGCGGTAGGATCTTTTTCAGGGTCAGCTGTATAGATACCGTCCACGCGAGTACCTTTTAACATGACTTCTGCTTCAATTTCAATGCCTCTCAAAGAAGAACCGGTATCAGTAGTAAAGAATGGGTTACCTGTACCACCTGACATGATAACGATTTCACCGTTTTCCATTGCTTCAATTGCTTTCCATTTGGTATAGAATTCACCGATCGGTTCCATGCGAATGGCTGTAAGAACGCGTGCTTTTACGCCTGCTGCTACCAATGCAGAACTAAGGCCGAGGCTGTTGATAACTGTTGCCAGCATACCCATTTGGTCACCTTTAACACGGTCGAAGCCTTTGCTGGCACCGCTTAAACCACGGAAAATGTTTCCGCCGCCAATAACGATACCAATCTGCACGCCCATGTCGTGGATTTCTTTAATTTGCTGTGCATATTCGCCGAGTCTTTTTTCGTCGATACCGTATTTCTTTTCTCCCATCAAGCTTTCGCCGCTGAGCTTCAGAAGAATTCTTTTGAATCTTGCCATAATTATAGGTTTTATGAGGTTTAATACTATTCGATATTATTTCTACAAAAATATAAAATAGATTGGGATATTCCAACGGAAAGGGTGTGTACATTTTTTTTGTACGAACAAAAAGGAAACGGAGTATAGAAGATGGCATTATAGTGTTAAAAAAACGAATGCCCTCTTGTATCCTTTATTCTTTATGCACAAGAAAGACGTCCCGTTCCAACTTGTGAAACAGGACGTCTAATATGATTGGAATCTTATCGGCTGATTAGAAACCTGCCAATTCGATTACTTTATCAACAGCTGCACTCAAACCGTCAACATCTTTACCGCCGGCTTGTGCAAAATGAGGCTGACCGCCGCCGCCACCTTTGATACATTTAGCGGCTTCACGAACGATTTTACCAGCGTTCAAACCTGCCTTTACTTGGTCTTCACTCATAGTGATGGTAAGCAACGGCTTGTTTTCGTAGTGGCTACCAATAACGACGAACAAGTTTTCTGTAAACTGTCCTTTCAATTGGAAAGCAATGTTCTTGATCGCATCTGCTGGCATAGGAAGAACGGCCTTGATGATTTTCACGCCATTGATTTCTTTGGCATTTTCAATCAATTTGTTCTTTACTTCAGCTTCTTTTTCTTTCATGAACTCTTCCACTTGTTTCTTCAAGCCAGAATTTTCTTCGATGTATTTGGTAATAGCGACCTTCAAGTCTGGGGCGTTATTGAACAACGATTTCAACTCGGCCAATGTATCCTGAACGGTATCTAACATTTCTTCTACCTTGGCACCAGTGATTGCTTCAATACGGCGAACACCTGCTGCTACAGAACTTTCAGCGATGATTTTTACCATACCGATTTTACCGGTTGCTGATACGTGAGTACCCCCACAGAATTCAACAGAAGATCCGAACTGAACTACGCGTACTTCGTCGCTGTATTTTTCACCGAAGAGTGCGATGGCACCCAATTCTTTTGCTTCAGCGATAGGTAAGTTGCGGTATTCAGTCAATGGAATGTTCTGACGGATCTTGTCATTAACCAGATGTTCTACTTCACGAATCTGTTCTGGAGTTACTTTCTGGAAGTGAGAGAAGTCGAAACGCAAAGAGCCTGGAGTAACCAATGAACCTTTCTGTTCAACGTGTGTACCCAATACCTGACGTAAAGCTTCATCCAACAAGTGAGTACAAGAGTGGTTGGCTGCGCAAGCTGCACGCTTTTCTTGGTCTACACAAGCCATCATAGGAGAGTTCAAGTGTTCTGGCATCTTCTTGGCGATATGGATAGGAAGATTGTTTTCCTTCTTGGTGTCGATGATTTCAATAGTTTCGAATTCATTTACCAAGACACCGGTATCACCTACCTGACCACCACTTTCTGCATAGAACGGAGTGTCGCTCAATACAATCTGGTAAAGAGTTTGGTTCTTCTGCTTGATCTGGCGGTAACGCAAGATGCTAGTCTCATATTCTGTATAGTCGTAACCTACGAAAGTTGTTTCACCTTCTTTCAAAGTAACCCAGTCACCTGTTTCCACTGCGGCAGCGTTACGAGCACGTGCTTTTTGTTTAGCCATTTCAGCTTCGAATCCTTCTACATCTGCTGTCAAGCCGTTTTCGCGAAGAATCAATTCTGTCAAGTCGAATGGGAAGCCGAATGTATCGTACAAAGTAAAGGCATCAACACCGCTGATTTGAGTTTTTCCTGCTGCTTTAGTTTCAGCCATTGTCTTTTCCAACAAGCGGATACCTGTTTCCAACGTACGCAAGAATGATTCTTCCTCTTCTTTGATTACTTTTTCAATCAAAGCCTGCTGTGCTTTCAATTCTGGATATGCACCACCCATGTTTTCAATAAGTACAGGAACCAGACGATACATGAATGCCTGCTTCTGACCTAAGAAAGTGTATGCGTAACGAACGGCGCGACGCAAGATACGACGAATTACGTAACCAGCTTTTGCGTTAGAAGGAAGTTGGCCGTCAGTGATTGAGAATGCGATGGTACGGATATGGTCAGCGATTACGCGCATAGCGATATCGATCTTTTCATCCTTACCATAAGTTGTACCTGCCATATCACCGATAACTTTGATGATTGGTTGGAATACGTCTGTGTCATAGTTAGAAGTTTTTCCCTGCATAGCCATACACAAACGTTCGAATCCCATACCAGTATCGATCACTTTTGCTGGAAGTGGTTCCAACGATCCGTCAGCCTTACGGTTGTACTGCATAAATACAAGGTTCCAGATCTCAATCACCTGCGGGTGATCGTGGTTGACAAGGTCACGACCAGAGATTTTAGCACGTTCTTCTTCAGAACGAAGGTCGATATGGATTTCAGAACAAGGTCCGCAAGGTCCTGTATCACCCATTTCCCAGAAGTTGTCGTGTTTATTACCGTTGATGATATGGTCAACTGGTAAGAATTTCTCCCAGTAAGAAGCTGCTTCATTATCACGTTCCAAGCCTTCAGATGCGCTTCCTTCAAAAACGGTTGCATAAAGATTTTTTGGATCGATTTTCAGTACGTCAACAAGAAATTCCCAAGCCCAGCTAATGGCTTCTTTTTTGAAATAATCTCCGAACGACCAGTTACCCAACATTTCAAACATGGTATGGTGGTAAGTATCATGACCTACTTCTTCCAAGTCGTTATGCTTTCCGCTTACGCGAAGACATTTTTGAGAGTCGCTGACACGTTTGTATTTCGCAGGATGATTTCCCAATATAATGTCTTTAAACTGGTTCATACCTGCATTTGTAAACATCAGAGTAGGGTCATCTTTAATGACCATCGGTGCTGAAGGCACAATCTGATGTCCTTTAGACTCAAAGAATTTTATGAATGAGTCGCGGATTTCATTTGCTGTCAACATATTTTATATAATAAATCTTGTAGTTAATATTCTCAAAATAGATTTGCAAAGATAATTGGTTTTATTATTTTTGTCATTAAGTTTTGTGAAAAAACTTGCTTTAAGGACGCTTATTTCTTTAAAAAGTGATTGAATGCGAAAAGTTTACTATATCTATAATCCGAAAACTCGTACCTACGACCGTATCTATCCTACTGTGCGTCAGCGTGTCATGAGCTTTTTGACTCGTCTGTTTATCGGTATGGGATTTGGTGCAGGCAGTTTTTTGATCCTATTGCTGGTTTTCGGTTCTCCTCAAGAAAAAGATTTGCGAATAGAGAATTCAAAGATGCAGGCACAGTATCAGATTCTGTCTTCTCGATTGGATGAGGCTTTATCGGTCATGCAGCGTTTGCAGCAGCGTGATGATAATCTGTATCGGGTAATCATGCAATCGGATCCCGTAAATGAAGGGCTTCGGAATGCTAATTATAGCGGTACAAATCGTTATGAAGAATTGATGGGAATGGCCAATTCGAATTTAGTTTTGAATACTACCCGAAAGATGGATTTACTGGCCCGACAAGTCTATATCCAGTCGAAATCGTTTGATGAGGTGGTAGATCTGTGCAAACAGCATGATGAAATGATCAAATGCATTCCTGCCATTCAACCGGTTTCAAACCATGATTTAAAGAAAACTGCATCTGGTTATGGATTGCGTATTGATCCGATTTATAAAACCGTCAAGTTTCATTCTGGAATGGACTTCTCAGCCAATATAGGAACTCCTATTTATGTAACAGGCAACGGTAAAGTTGTGAAAGCAGGGTGGGAAGGATTGTATGGTAATTGTATAACTGTGGATCACGGTTTCGGTTATGTTACCAAATATGCTCACATGAGTAAAATTATAGCTCGTACTGGACAAAAAGTCGTGAGAGGTGAGATCATCGGTGAAGTAGGAAGTACAGGAAAGAGTACCGGACCGCATTTGCACTATGAAGTACATGTGAAAGGAAAAATTGTAAACCCGGTTAATTATTATTTCATGGATTTGAATGCCGAGGACTATGATCGTATGGTAGAATTGGCAGCTAACCATGCTAAGGTATATGACTGATCAATAGGAGAAGTAGTATGTTGAAACCAGAAGAAAAAAAATTAAAATTATATTATTCTATCAGTGAAGTAGCCCAATTGTTTGGAGTCAATGAATCGCTGCTTCGGTATTGGGAAAAAGAATTTCCCATGATTTCTCCGAAGAAGGCTGGAGGTAATATCCGTCAATATAGAAAAGAGGATATAGAGAATATTCGTCTGATTTATCATTTGGTGAAGGAAAAAGGAATGACTTTGGCAGGGGCCAAGCAGCGTTTGAAGCAGAATAAGGAGAGTATTGTAAAGACGGCTGATATTATCGACCGCTTGAATGAAATAAAAAAAGAACTCCTTAGTATGCGTAAGGAGCTCGATTATCTCAATTGATTTAAATTAGTCGTCGGTTGCGATTACATCATCAAACCTTTCTATACGTGTGACGCGTTTGATGTTTTCTATCTTTTTCAGTTCTTCGCAGATAGAGTTTACATCATCTACATCATGTACATAGATTTGGAAGCGTCCTTCAAAAATTCCGTCGTTTGATTCCAAATGTAGTTTGTGAATGTTCACATTCAGTTGACAGGAAATGATTTCGGTCACTTTCTTCAAGATACCGATGCCGTCTATACCTTTCAAATATACGTTGACTGGGAAGTCCAGCGCTTTTCCTATTTCCCATTGTACTGCCAATAGACGGTTGCCAAAACTCGTTTTGAGTTGTGCAGCAATTGGACATTGACGTTTATGGATAATGATGCGGTTGTTGCTGTCGATGTAGCCCAGTACATCATCTCCTGGAATCGGCTTGCAGCAGTCGGCGATGATGTAATTCTTCTGAATAGCATCCGGAGTCAGCTTCAGTACTTTCTTTTTATCGATTTCTAATGCTGCCGGCTTTTCTTTTGTAACCTCTTCCTTCTTTTCTGCCTGTTTGTTCTTGTTTCCGCCAAAAGCAAAGGCAATATATTTTTTCCAGTTTGTAGGAGTTGGTTTCTCTTTCAATTCATTCAAGTCGTTGTTATCTAGAATGATTCGTTTCTGTCCAATTTCCAAGAAGAACTCTTCAAGTGAAGGAGATTCATGGTACTTGCATAACTTCTGGAAGTTCTGTTCGTTTGGCTCAAAGTCTCCTGCAATCAAGAACTCACGCAGTATGTCTTCTCCTGCTTGCTGGAGCTCTCGGCGTTCTCGTTTCAAGATAGCTTGAATTTTAGCTTTTGCCTTGGCTGTAGTGGCGAAATTAATCCACTCTGGCTGAACTCTCTGCGACTTGGAAGTCAGAATTTCCACTTGGTCACCGCTTTTCAGTTTGTGGCTTAATGGAACCAGCTTATGGTTTACCTTGGCTCCGATACAATGACTTCCTAAAAACGTATGGATTTGGAAGGCAAAGTCGAGGGCGGTACAATTTTGTGGCATTGTCTTGATTTCTCCTTTGGGAGTAAAGACAAAAATTTCAGAAGCAAACAAGTTCAATTTGATGGTATCCAAAAAATCAATGGCATCCGGTTGAGGATCGTCCAAAATTTCTTTGATGGTACGCAGCCATTTGCTCAATTCTCCTTCATCTTCGCTACCTCCTCCTTCTTTGTATTTCCAATGAGCGGCAAATCCCTGTTCGGCTACATCGTTCATACGTTCGCTTCGAATTTGTACTTCAATCCAGCGTCCCAAATTACTCATTAACGTAACGTGTAATGCTTGATAGCCGTTGGCTTTTGGATGACTTACCCAGTCACGCAAGCGGTCTGGATGCGGTTTGTATATTCGTGAAATGGCAACATAAATATTGAAGCAGTCATTCAATTCTTCTTCTTCGCGATGGGGAGTGAAAATGATACGTACGGCCAAAATGTCATAAATTTCTTCGAATGTGATGTGTTTGGCTTGCATCTTGTTCCAAATGGAATAAGGTGATTTTACACGGGCTGTAATATGGTAAGAGATGCCCATCTTATCCAATTGCTCACGAATAGGCGCTGTAAATTCTGCAAACAAATGATTACGTTCCGCTTGGGTAGCTTTCAGCTTTTCTTGAATGCGATTATAAGTTTCTGGATGCTCGTATTTGAAGCTCAAGTCTTCCAATTCCGTTTTGATGCGGTTCAAGCCAAGTCGATTGGCCAGAGGGGCATAAATATAGAGGGTTTCACCGGCAATCTTATATTGCTTACTAGGCAGCATGGAACCGAGCGTACGCATATTATGTAAGCGGTCGGATATCTTAATGAGTATCACACGGATATCATTATTCATAGTCAGCAGCAACTTCTTGAAATTTTCCGCTTGAGCAGATGCACGGTCACCGAAAATACCTCCTGATATTTTTGTCAAACCATCTACTATCTGTGCTATTTTCGAACCGAAAAGATTCTCTATATCTTCTACGGTATAGTCTGTGTCTTCCACCACATCGTGCAGTAAAGCAGAGCAGATGGAAGTAGACCCCAATCCGATTTCACAGCAAGCAATACGAGCTACTGCTATAGGGTGCAGAATATATGGTTCGCCTGAACGACGGCGCACTCCTTTATGTGCCTGTCGGGCGAAATTAAAAGCTTTGGTAATTATTTCTACCTTTTTGCGATGTCGGCTTTCGAGATAACGGTCCAATAATTCTTGGAAGGCATCATCAATCAGTTTCTCTTCAGCTTGTTCTTGAGTTTGTTTTTCATCCATCATATCATTCCCTCCATAATTAGTCAATATTGCAAAAATAGGGAAAATATGTAATTATGCAAATACATTTATTTAACTTCTTAAATATACTTGCATAATTTATTCGGATTTTATTGGACTCTGATTGTTCTTCCTATGCGAATGTTGTTTCCTTTGATCCCGTTCCACTGACGTAATTGTTTTACGGATACATGGTATTTAGCTGCAATTCCTCCTAAAGTTTCTCCTCTGCGTATCTTATGGTAACGTACGGCACTCTTAGGAGTGGTGACTGTAACTGTACTGCGTCGCTTGTTGTAAATCTGTGGCTTGTAATTGAAGATACTGTCTTCATTAGCAAGGAAACAACTCATCTTGTCATTAGGAAGATGCAAAGCATGAGCACTGCCGGTTTCAGGAATGATATCCTTGCGATATTTGGGATTCAAAGCACGCAATTGGTCGATATTTATATCGCAGACTTCTGCTATCTGATTTAGATTCAGCGTCTTATAAATATGAACGGTGTCGCTTCCTTCGGGCATCTGCATAGCCATCGGGCTGATGTCGTGTTCGCAATAGTAAGTCATAATATAGTTGGCTGCGATGAAGGCTGGCACATAACCACGAGTTTCTTTCGGGAGAAAGTTATAGATAGACCAGAAGTCGGTAGCTCCCCCTGCACGGCGAATCGCTTTATTGATGGTACCTGGACCACAGTTGTAAGCAGCAAGAACTAAATTCCAATCGTGATAGATTTCATAAAGGTCTTTCAAGTAACGTGCAGCGGCACGAGTTGATTTCAGTGGATCACGTCGTTCGTCTATCAATGAATTCACTTCCAATCCATAAGCTTTTCCAGTACGTAGCATGAACTGCCACAAACCCACTGCTCCCTGACGTGAGGTGGCCATCGGATTCAAAGCGGACTCAATAACAGGAAGATATCTCAACTCTAAAGGAAGATTGTACAAATCGAGAGCTTCTTCAATAATCGGCATATAAAAATTATTGGCACTCAACATGAAAGAAACCTTGTTGCGCAGACGCACCGCATACATGTCGATGAATTTGCGTACAATATCGTTATAAGGCATTTCAATAATGGCAGGGATACGTTGCAGGCGTGTGATATACACAGAGTCGCTTACGTAAGGATTTGCCTTGCCCATCGTACAATTTCCGGTAGGGGTAATATAATGCTTAGAAACCCAATCAAGATACAGACTGTCTGTCTCAGAAAGCATGCCTTCTGGCAATTGAATTTCTTGGTTTTCACCGGTATTTCCTTTTACTGTAATGCTCTCGATGCGTTGCTGTGCAAAAGTTACCGATGAACTTAATAGAGTAAGTAAGCAGATTATAGTTTTTTTCATGGTTTAAAATTTGAAGCTGCATTGTAGTCCCACTCCTTGTATGTGTCTACGTTGCACGTCATTAAATATTGTAGGTTCCAGTTTCATTCCCAAGTCTTTAGAAATATCGAAGTCTGACAATTCGGCGTCTACATAGGCGTCGATAACCGACAATAGATAAACACCAATGAAGGCAAAGATACTCAAGTCACGTTGGCGACGGTAAAGATCTTTTCCTTTTCGGAATCTTTCTTCAAAACGCTTACGGTCGGTATTGATGTCAAAGCCCGGCGGCAGAAAATCCAAGTAACTGTCGTTGTTTGGATTATTGCTCATGATATCCTGATAGGCTTGTGAATAGTCTTTATACATCTTTGAGTTCCAAGTCAAAGCATAGGCACAACCTACAAAACCTCCATAAATGATAGGAAGTTTCCAGTATTTCCGATTGTAGATTTGTCCGGCACCTGGTATGACCATTGCCAGCCATAATGATTTCTGAGAGTCGGGAATCCATTTGACTTTCGGTTTTGGAGCTTCTCTGAGGAGCGAATCGCTTTGCATGGCCAATTTTGCAGTATCTACAGGAGCTTCCAGCATATTGATATCATCAGTCGATTTCTGCTGGTTATCTGCAGATTTCAAGGCCTTTCGATTGTTTCGCTTTTCCACTTGGACGGGTTCATTCGTCATTTTGGTGCGATGTTTGCGTGCACGTTGAGCTTGCGCTTCCGATGTTCCCGAAAACGCTGCCGCCAAACACAGCAGAAAATACAAAAAATATGTTATGAATCGTGGTCTCAATTTTCAGAATTGTTTTGTTCGGTTGTTTTTAATGAATCCAGGATTTCCATGATTCGTTCCAGGTCGGCTTCATTGGCAAATGGTATACTAATTTTCCCTTTCCCCTTTTGGCTGCATGAGAGTTGTACTTTCGTTCCGAAGAAACTGCAGAGGTGATCTTGAAGCATGGTGTATGTTTCTGAAAGTTTTGCTCCTTTAGGAGCGATTTTCTTTCCGGCTGATTCGATGCTTTCACCATAGGTAAGAGCTTTTACCATTTCTTCTACTTTTCTTACGGAATAGCCGTTGGCCAAGATTTCATTAAAGATACGAATTTGTGCTTTAGGGTCATCTAATGCCAGCAAAGCCCTTGCATGGCCCATGTCAATTTCCTTGTTCTTCAAGGCTACCTGAATGATGGCAGGCAACTTAAGCAGACGCAAGTAATTAGCTATTGTAGTACGCTTTTTACCTACTCTTTCGCTCAAGCGTTCCTGAGTAAGTTCGTACTGTTCTATCAAGTGTTGATAAGCCAAAGCGATTTCCAAGGAATTCAAGTCTTCGCGTTGGATATTTTCAATCAATGCCATTTCCATGACATTTTCATCGCTGGCTGTGCGGATATATGCAGGTATAGTCTGTAATCCAGCCAAAAGAGAAGCACGGTATCGACGTTCTCCTGCAATAATCTGGTATGAATCTGTATCCACTTCACGCAAAGTGATTGGTTGGATGATTCCGATTTCGGCAATGGAGTCAGCAAGCTCTTGCAGGGCAATCGGATCAAATTCACGTCGCGGCTGGTTTGGATTTACTGAAATCTTGCTTAATTCAATTTCATTGATTGAGGAAGATCCTGAAGTCTTAACTTCTTCTTCCGTAGAAATCAGTGCGTCTAGTCCGCGGCCCAAAGTAAATTTCTTCTGTACTGCCATGTCTTTTTTTACTTACTATTTCTGGTTATAATTTCTTTGGCCAAAGCCAAATGGTTCTTGGCTCCTGTTGAATCAGCGTCGTATAAGATAGCGGGGATTCCGTGGCTGGGAGCTTCACTTAATTTTACATTACGTTGGATAATGGTCTTGAACACTAACTCTTGGAAATGACGTTTTACTTCATCGTAAATCTGGTTGGCCAGACGCAAACGGGAGTCGAACATCGTAAGCAAGAAACCTTCAATTTCCAGTGCTGGGTTCAGCTTGGTCTTAATTATTTTTATGGTGTTGAGCAGCTTGCTGATTCCTTCCAGTGCGAAGTATTCACATTGAACTGGAATGATAACAGAATCAGCGGCTGTTAAAGCGTTGATGGTAATCAATCCCAGTGAAGGAGAGCAGTCAATAAGAATATAATCATAATATTTCTTCAGCGGCTCCAACGCATGTTTCATTATTTTTTCTCTGTTCTCTAAATTCAACATCTCAATTTCGGCTCCTACGAGGTCGATATGAGAAGGAATGATGTCTAATCCGTCAATATCGGTTTCATAAATGGCATCGGTAATTTCGGCTTTGTTGATCAGACATTCATAGATGGAACAGTCTATATCTTTCAAATCAACTCCTAATCCAGATGATGCATTTGCCTGAGGATCGGCATCAATAACCAGCACTTTCTTCTCGAGAGTGGCCAGTGAAGCAGCCAAGTTAATGGTAGTAGTTGTTTTACCTACGCCACCCTTTTGGTTGGCTAAAGCAATAATTTTTCCCATATTAATCAGTTTATTCAGCTTGCGAAGTAACTAATAATTGGCGATAGTACCTATTAAAAAGCAGGCACTTTATTGAAAGTGTTGATAACTTACTGCTTTTGTTAATAACTTCAATGCGACAAATATACGCATTTTATCTGATAAGTGGTTTCTGTTTGAGAAGATTAAGATTTGTAAACGTATTGTCATCTTAAAATCTTGTGCCATAAATGGAATTTATTGTAACTTTACATACTCTAATAATAATCATAAATAATAATCATAGATTTATGGCGAACTCAAGACCTCTTATTTTGCTGTCGAACGATGACGGCTATCTTGCAAAAGGAATCAATGAACTTATTCACATACTACGTAGTGTAGCTGATTTAGTGGTGGTGGCTCCCGATGGGCCGCGTTCAGGGGCTTCGGCTTCCATCACATCCATTCAGCCACTTCATTTTGTTAAGGTACAGGAGGAGGAAGGACTGGTTGTTTATAAATGCAACGGGACGCCGGTTGATTGCATCAAATTGGGGCTTAGTACCATTGTTCCACATCGTCCGGATTTGGTGATTGGTGGAATTAATCATGGTGACAATTCTTCGGTTAATGTGCATTATTCTGGTACGATGGGAGTAGTTATTGAAGGATGTTTGAAGGCAATTCCTTCTATTGGATTCTCTTTGTGTGACCATAGTGAAGATGCTGATTTCAAGGCTTGTTTACCTTATGTGCGGCGTGTAGTGGATGAGGTGTTGAAACATGGCCTTCCATACGGAACATGCTTGAATGTGAATATCCCGAAAGGTGATGAATTAAAGGGAGTTCGTGTCTGCCGACAGACCGATGGGGTATGGACTAAAGAATTTGAACCTTGTTTTCATCCTAAAGGAAGTAACTACTTCTGGTTGACAGGTGTTTATGTAAATAATGAACCTGATGCTGAGGATACAGATCATTGGGCACTTAGTCATGGATATGTAGCCGTAACTCCTACGCAGATTGATATGACAGCGTATGGATTGATTGAAGAAATGAACAATTGGAATTTGAACGTATGAAATATTATTTGATAGTTGGAGAGGCTTCCGGTGATTTGCATGCTTCAAATCTGATGCGTGCTATCCGGGAAAAAGATGCCCAGGCAGAATTCCGTTTCTTTGGAGGTGATCTGATGGCAGCTGTGGGAGGAACTCGTGTGAAACATTATAAGGAGTTGGCTTATATGGGCTTTATTCCCGTATTGCTTCATCTCCGTACTATCTTTCACAATATGGATTATTGCAAACAGGATATTTGCCGATGGAATCCAGACGTACTTATTTTGGTAGATTATCCAGGCTTTAATTTGAAAATCGCCAAGTACATCAGGAAGCAGACGCAGATACCTATTTATTATTATATTTCTCCTAAAATATGGGCTTGGAAAGAATTTCGTATCAAGAATATCAAACGAGATGTGGATGAATTGTTCTCGATTCTTCCTTTTGAGGTGGAATTCTTTAAAAAGCACGAATACCAGATTCATTACGTCGGTAATCCGAGTGTTGATGCTGTAGAGGAATATTGCAAAAATCATCCAAAGGATAAGGCTCAATTCTTGTCGGAAAATGCTCTTACAGATAAACCGTTGGTGGCTCTTCTGGCTGGTAGTAGAAAGCAAGAAATAAAGGACAATCTTACAAGGATGATTGAGGCTTCCCGCGATTTTCCTGATTATCAGTTCGTTGTTGCAGGTGCTCCTGGAATAGAACCTGCATTTTACCGTCAGTTTATGGCTGATGATACGAAGATTTTGTTTGGTAAGACATATGATTTGTTGCACTATTCTGAAGCTGCATTGGTCACATCTGGAACTGCTACGTTAGAGACTGCATTGTTTCATGTGCCTCAGGTAGTTTGTTATTATACAGCCGCTGGAAAATTGGTTTCCTTCTTACGTAAGTTGGTTTTGAAAGTTAAATTCATTTCGTTGGTGAATTTGATAGCCGGTGAGGAAGTCGTGACAGAATTGGTGGCAGATGGAATGAAAGTACCGAATGTCAAAGCTGAATTGAAACGCATCTTGCCTGGAGGGGAAGGTAGGCAAGCTATGCTCGATGGTTATCGCCGGATTGATGAAATCTTGGGTAAAGCTGGTGCTTCAGAAAAGGCGGCCACGGAAATCATTCGTTGCTTGAATCGATAATTTTTCATTATTCGTTGATGGAAAAACAGCAGTCCCTCAGGTAATCCTATTTACCTGAGGGACTGCTGTTTTCTATTTGATTGGATTAATCGGATCAGAGGGAAGTGATGAAATAGAGGTAAACAACTGCTGCTGGGACAGCCATTAATGTACTGTCAAATCGGTCGAGCATTCCACCGTGTCCTGGTAAAATGTTTCCTGAATCTTTAATGCCCAAAGTTCTTTTCAACAATGATTCGGTCAAGTCCCCCCATGTTCCGAATAGAACCACAGTCAAACCTAGTCCTATCCACATCGGCATGGAAAGAATTGGGAAAAAGTGCGACATAATTACGGCAGCAAGAATGCTGAACACTCCACCACCAATTGAGCCTTCCCATGATTTCTTTGGCGAAATACGTTCAAATAAGCGGTGCTTTCCGAACAGCATGCCTGTACAGTAAGCTCCACTGTCATTCACCCAGTTGAAGATGAAAATAGAAAGTGGGAGAATCGGATTGAATTCGGTTGAAGTTCCTGTCTCTGAAGTGTGGAATGCCAAAACGTTTAACAAGGCAAATGGAAGAGCAATATAAATTTGGCTCATCATGGTAAAAGCCCAGTTATGTACGGGATTCTTACGCTTTAAATAAAGTTCACTTATAATCAAGTAAATCATCAGCAGAAGGTATGGGGATAAAATACCCATTTGACCAGGTTGGATTCCTAAGTAGGCAAATCCCAAAAAAAGAAATATACCGGCAAGCATTGAAATCGGCTTGTTGATTTGTACTTCTCCTGTTTTGCTGAGGAGATTTCCAAACTCATGGATAGTGAGTGCGCTAATGAGTGCAAACAGAATACAGAATGGAATCGGACCAGCTAGTGTACATCCTACTAGCACAGTGACGAATATAATACCTGTTACTGCTCGTTGGATAAAATTGTTTTTCATACAAGAAAAGTTTTAAAGGTTATTCTGTTTGAATTGAAACGTGGCATACGAATGAATTAGGGTATGTCTAAGAGTTTATAAAATATCAGATTGAGAGGCAGAGTCCGCCTCTCAATCTGATTTCCTTTTTTTAAGCTTTATTATCTGTATCTTCAGACTGTGTTTTGTTGTCTGTTTCAGCCTCGGTGACATCAGTAGCAGGAGCTGGTTGGGCTTCTGTTTCGTGGTTTGCATTCTCCGTTTCAGTTGGAGTGTTTTCTGCTTCCAATTGCTTCTGCTCGTCCGCCTCTTTTGCTTCTAAGGCTTTCTTGTTTTCTTCTTCAGCGGCCATGATTTCTTCTGTGCGAGAAGTCCAAGGACGTTTGCCGAAAATCTTTTCTACATCTTCAGCGTAGATCACTTCCTTATCTATTAATAGTTGGGCAAGTTGGTTATGACCTTCACGATGATGGTTGAGCAACTCTTTTGCACGAGCATACTGCTCATCAATCATCTTCTGGACCTCTTGGTCGATAACCTGTGCTGTATGTTCGCTGTATGGCTTGTTGAAATTGTATTCGTTGTTGTTGTAGTAGCACAAGTTCGGCAATTTGTCACTCATTCCTGCATAGGCAATCATGCCGTAAGCTTGTTTGGTAACACGTTCCAAATCGTTCATGGCACCAGTTGATATCTGCCCAATGAAAAGTTCTTCAGCCGCACGACCGCCCAAAGTGGCACACATCTCGTCTAGCATTTGTTCTTTGGTAGTAATTTGTCTTTCTTCTGGCAAGTACCAAGCTGCACCCAATGCACGTCCACGAGGAACGATTGTTACTTTTACCAAAGGGTTGGCATGTTCCAAGAACCAAGAGATAGTAGCGTGTCCAGCTTCATGCAAGGCTATGGAGCGTTTCTCAGCCATAGTCATAACTTGAGTCTTCTTTTCCAATCCGCCAACGATACGATCGACGGCAGCCATAAAATCTTCTTTACTAACCGCTTTTTTGTTGTGACGAGCTGCTATCAAAGCTGCTTCGTTACATACATTGGCAATGTCGGCTCCACTAAATCCTGGTGTCTGTCGAGCGAGGAGGTCTATATCTACCGTATTGTCTAATTTTAAATTGCGGATATGTACTCCAAACACTTCTTTACGTTCGTTCAAGTCGGGTAAATCGACATAAATTTGTCGGTCGAAACGTCCTGCACGAAGAAGAGCTTTATCCAAAATATCCACTCGGTTTGTTGCTGCCAAGATGATGACGCCGCTGTTTGAACCGAATCCGTCCATTTCTGTAAGCAGCTGGTTCAACGTGTTTTCTCGTTCATCGTTTCCACCCATGCTTGGATTCTTGCCACGGGCACGGCCCACAGCATCAATTTCGTCAATGAAAATGATGCAAGGTGATTTTTCTTTAGCTTGGCGGAAAAGGTCACGTACACGGGATGCACCTACACCGACAAACATTTCCACGAAATCAGAACCTGAAATGGAGAAGAAAGGAACGTCCGCTTCACCTGCAACAGCTTTAGCCAATAAGGTCTTACCTGTTCCCGGAGGGCCTACTAACAATGCACCTTTTGGAATCTTACCTCCCAATTCTGTATATTTCTGTGGCTTTTTCAAGAAGTCGACAATTTCTTGAACCTCTTGTTTGGCTGCAGCTTGACCTGCAACGTCTTTAAAGGTAATACGGGTGGAACCTTTTTCAAAAAGCTGAGCTTTGCTTTTGCCTACATTGAAGACTCCGCCAGGACCTCCAGAACCACCATTGCCCATTCGTCTCATCAAGAAGAACCAAAGTCCGATGAAGAAGATGATAGGAGCGATGTTCCAGAAAACCATTCCGAAATAGTCGTTTCTTTTCTCGTATCGGATAGAGCCAGTGAAGTTACCACTCTTTTCTTGCTCATCTAAGAATTTGTCCAACGATTCGTTTGAACCAATCTGCAAGTTGACAGAAGGGCTTCTGCCTACCTTAGAAGCATCTTTCTTGAAAACGTCTACAATATGGTCGGGTTTGATGAACATATCTACCGTGTTGTCATCATAGGCTACGATTTTCTCTGCATAGCCTTTCTCTACCATTTCTTTAAATTCCGTATACGTAATTTCTTTGCTGGCGCTAGTCTCATCGCTCGTAAAGAAGAAATAAGCCATAACGACAGCAATTATAATGTACAGCCAACTTAAATTGGGGCGTGGTACATTCATTTTCTGTTTATTAGGGTTTTTGTCCATAATTCTTTGCGTGTTAAAAGTTGAGGTTAGTTTAATCTAAATCAGGAATTTCAGTCAGCTTGGCATCTTCCCACAAATGTTCCAAGTCGTAGAAATTTCTGGCTTCAGGAAGGAATATGTGTACAATGACATCGCTGTAATCCATAGCTACCCATTCTGCGTTATTCAAACCATCTACGGCAGAAGGTTTGGTCCCTAACTCTTCTCTTACATAATCTTTGATAGAGTCAACGATGGCCGCTACTTGGCTAGGGGAATTACCTTGACATATAATAAGGTAATTGCAAATAGTATCTTCAATTTCTGTCAAATTGGCGATTACGATGCCTTTCCCTTTCTTTTCTTGAATTCCTTCGGTTATTTTAGTGACTAATTGTTCTGTTTCGTTCATAGCTTTTAAAAAAAAAGTACTTTTGATATAAATATTTATAAGTAAGGCAAAGATACTTGCTTTTCTGCATTTCACGAAAGAAACGATACCTTTTTCCCTCTTTTTTACATTTTTTGAGGAGATAAAAGGGGACAAAAGCTTCTTAATACGATTTTTAAGGGAAAAATATATTTTTTTGAAAAAAAAGTCGCTAAAGTCTTTGTGTGTAAGAAAAAAGTATTACCTTTGCATCGTCAAACAAAAAGACAAAGATATAAGTCAGTTATTGGACTATGGTGTAATGGTAACACAACAGATTCTGGTCCTGTTTTTCCTGGTTCGAGTCCGGGTAGTCCAACGATAATGCTTAGTCTTGTTCCCATGGAGGGGACTTGAAAATTGTTTGGGCTATGGTGTAATGGTAACACAACAGATTCTGGTCCTGTTTTTCCTGGTTCGAGTCCGGGTAGCCCAACTTTAAAGCAATCTTACTTGAGGTTGCTTTTTTTTGTGTGTATACTTGGCTTAATGTTTGGATAGTGGCGTAGATTCATTGGCTCAGTAGATAATCAATGGGGATAGCCATATAGCTTAGCGATTCTAAAA
>JAHHQU010000027.1 GCA_020026225.1 Phocaeicola sp.
TAGAGCAACGCCCTTCTAAGGCGTGGGTCAAGCGTTCGAATCGCTTCGGAATCACTCAAAAAGGTCAAACATTATTGTTTGACCTTTTTGTTTTTAGAACCTACATCCAGTCCTTTTCGACTTATCACTCAGACAAGGCTACAGCAAATCTTTTCAAATCATACTGACTTGCCAAATCATTCAATGCTTTCTTATCAATCCGGATTTTATCATAAGAATCCTCTTTCTTTTCAAGGAGACAAACCTTCAAGCTATATTCATCGGCAAGCTCCACCGCTTCTGAAACAGTAGATATAATAACAGCATTGCCGGCAAAGGTTGACACCATAAAATAATTTGAATCGAGTAAGTTCACAGCTTCCAGTCTCTTGGCTGCACAAGGAGTAGTTTTCATTTCATTAGATTTTAAAAATGTTTTACGGTCGACGAAATTAGCGAAAACAAACAGAACTGCCAAACTTATGACACTGATTATTTTTCACTTGCCACTCCGTATCACGTGCTATCTTTCCTCATCTTTTCCATTACAAATTCTACCACATTCTTTAGCGTCTTAACCCACAACAAGTTAGATGAATGAATCAGCATTCTGCACAGGCAACGCAGACATAAAAGGCCGGCAATTCCTTATACCTACCTAAACGTCTACCGACATATACCTTTATAAACCCAAAAGGCTCGGTCCGTACCTTCAAGATAACGAACCGAGCCTTTTCTTTATTTTATCTAGCAGAAAATCGGACTGACAAGTCCCATTCCGCTACTCTTCTCTCAATTTGAAGCCGATGCTTTCTACAGCCATCTGTACCTTTTGGCGTTCTACATGACCGTGAACAACCGCTCTTCCGGTAGGCAAATCCACCTCAACCTGCTCAGCTCCTTCTAAAGCAGCAATCACTTTTTCTACATTCGCACGACAATGGTTGCAACTCATACCTTCAACATGAACGATAAGAACATCTTTATCAGCAACCACCTCAACGGGCTGTTCTTTCTTTATCAGATAACGACGCACCAAAGCATTTGCCAACAAGACCAACAAGACTCCAGAACAAATCCAGTTAAATGTAGAAATTCCTCCATGAGTACACATTTCACCTGCATTCAAAGCCCCGATAAAAAGATCCGGTGCCAAGAAATCAATACCTAAAGCAAAGAGAATGGCTCCACAAACAATAGAAGCAATGTACACTAACATGGTCTTTCTGCCCAATACTTTGTTGACAACAAGAATAGAAGCCATATTTACTGCTGGTCCTGCCATCAGAAGGACCAATGCCGTACCAGGTGAAAAGCCTTTCATCATCAAAGCTACAGCAATAGGAATAGACCCCGTAGAACACAAATACATGGGAATAGCACAAAGAAGGACCAGAAAGATACTAGCCAACGAATTATCCTTAAACAATTCAAAGAATGAATCCGGTACATACACTGTAATCAAACCTGCTATGAGCAAGCCCAGCACCAACCAGCGGCCAATATCCTGCATCATATCTACAAATGCGTACTGCATGCCAAAGAGGAACTTCTTCCATACCGAGGTAGGATGTTCAGCTTCAGACGATCCACAAGAACAAGTACACGCCGCTTCGGCACTTGGAGCAGATAAATTCAGACAATTTGCAAATGTACCACCCAATAACGCCGTAAACAAAGCTGCCACCGGACGAATGATTGCAAACGGTAACCCCATCAATGAATAAGTTGCCAATATGGAATCCACACCGGTCTGTGGAGTAGCAATGAGAAAAGAAACGACCGCTCCATTCGAAGCACCTTCTTTATGGAGGGACATTCCCGTAGGAATCACTCCACACGAACAAAGTGGAAGCGGAATACCCAATATTGCAGCATTCAGTACAGAGCGAAACGAATTTTTGCTCAAATACCGATGGTATAAAGAATTAGGAATAAATGCATGCATCATTCCCGCCAAAAAGAACCCTAACAAAAGATAAGGTGCCATGGAATTGATTAATGTAATAATTTCATTCATAATTTATATTGTTTCTAATTTATCATTGAGCGTACAAATTTACAGATTTGTACGTTTTCTACATATAAAAGAACCATTTTTATTAATCTATCAATCTTTCTCTTCCCGCATTCAGCACCCAAAGTATTCTGTATCCCGACAACAGACGGTGGTACATAAGATGAGGAGGCACACATATTACGACAATGTCTTTCAGATCTTGACTTGGATAACTTCCTCTACATTAGTAGTATATTGCTTGGTAAGGTGCTCGCATTTGAGCGAACGAAGGCGGCTTTCTCCCTGAATCGCAACCTTTATGGTATTTTGTCCATTCTTCTTATTTATGGCATCAATCACTTCTGAGAGTTGCCTTTGCTTTACACGATCGACGGTATCAAACAAATCTGTCTGGATAGCCGAATCATCAGTAATATCCCAAACGATGACTCCTGCTTTCTTATACCAATAATTCTCTCCTTCTTGCCAACCCGCGCGCAGTGCATTCACTGCCGCCGACACCAATTCCTGAAGGTTGTTTGTAGGAACTTGAAAATGCATCGTCCGATTGATGGAATAACGAGGTAAATCTGTCCGAAAGCGACTGGTATAAGCAAAGACTGTAAACTGACGGCAACAGGCATGCCGGTCTCTCAACTTGCGCACACAGGAAGCCATAAAATTAGCGACCGCTTCTTCCAGTTCCGACAGACAGCTCAATCCTTGGCCGGAAAAACTTCTACTGGTACAAATGCTTCTATTCTGCGGGATGTCGTCCACACAAATGCAATTTTCTCCCCTCAGTTCACGCCAGGTACGCACCCCTGTAACCGTGAACATCCGACGGACCCAGGATTCACTTTTCTGGGTAATCAGCAGAAAGGAGACACGCTCCCCTTCCACCAGCTTCCAACCTCACTTCTCTCAATGTAAATTCCCCGTCCATACAGGCTACTACGATATCACCGTCTGAAGGCTCAATGGACTTATCAATGACCAATAAATCTCCATCATCTATTCCCCAACCTTTCATCGAATCCCCTACCGCACGTGCATAAAAAGTTGTGGCAGGATGCTTTACCAAGACTCGATTCAAGTCAATGGAACTGGTCATATAATCCTGAGCTGGAGAAGGGAATCCGGCCCTCACTCCTTGCTCTGCAAAATACAACTTTAATTCTGAACTTGAATCGGCTGAACATACTATCAATTGTTTCATCTCTCCTATCGTTGCATTTACCTTTACAAAATAACAATCTTTTTTCTGACGACACAAGCTTCATTCTGCAAAACAATCGAATATATTTCTTACGAGCTATCCTACAAGTTCAATACTTGTTATATCTTTGCAGAATAAATCAAAATAGAACTTATGGAAGAACTGACTTTAACCACACCGACCTTACTTTTTTCTGCTGTTTCTCTGATCCTTCTGGCATATACCAATCGTTTCCTCTCTTACGCACAACTTGTACGCGTATTGAAAGAACAATATCTCCAGAATCATTCGGAAGTGACCGCCGCTCAAATAGCGAACCTCCGTCTCCGCCTATATCTTACCCGCAGCATGCAGGTTTTAGGCATTTCCAGCTTGTTCTTCTGCGTGGTATCCATGTTCCTTATTTATATAAAGATTTATACTCCAGCTGTTTATGTATTCGGTTTGGCCCTCTTGCTACTCATCGCTTCATTGGGTGTTTCCATTTGGGAAATACAAATATCAGTAAAAGCCTTAGAAATTCACTTGAAAGATATGGAAAAAAGATAAGTTGCACCGACGGACTTCTTTTCCTACTTCATTGCAATCCACCCAAGCACCGCTTTTTATTTCACGGACAAACAGCAAGGTCCTTATAATGAATCAGCCCCCAAAAGCAACACATAACTTTTGGAGGCTGATTCACTATTTATTATATGAACGAAAAATCTTCACTTACAATCTATCAGAAAGCTTCAAGATAGAGCTCTTGGCTAAATAATCTTCTTTCTCAGCGTATATATACATAACGCTGCCATCTTTGATGGCATCAATAATGGGGCGAGCCAAGTTTTGAGGCAATGCTGGACAACCCAAACTACGACCTAACCGACCACCTCCTTTGATAACAGACGGATTCGCATAAGCTGCCCCGTGCACCACAATGGCACGCTGACGTGCATGGTCATTTATCCCTTTTTCCAATCCATTCAGAATCAAAGAATACCCATTTTTCCCTTGATATGTCGATTCTGTCAGATAAAATCCCAACGAACTTTTATACGAACCATTCTCATTCGAAAAAGAAGTAGCCCAATTTGAACCGCTGTTTCTCCCGTGAGAGACCAACGAAGCGAACAGCAGCTCATGATTCTTCATATCAAACACGAACAATCGCTTTTCTGTAGACGGCTTCGAAAAATCGATTAAGGTTAACACTTCCCTTTTTCTTCCCGCTATCTTATTATAGCCAGCTACTGCTTGCCGAAATGCCTTCCAATTTACGACTCCTTCCAAGTCCATTGACTGATACAAACCGGCACAAGCTTCCGTTTCGGATACTACAGCCGATTCAGAGGCCTCATGAATCAATGAGGAGCCCAAAGGGCTAACCATTCCAGAGAAGAAAAACAATGCTGAAAACAGAAATATACGTAACTTCATAAACGACTTCAAAATAACGGCCGCAAAGTTACAACTAATATTTCATTCTCCTCATATTCAGATTGTTAAATATTAATTAAAAGGTACATCATTCAATGACGACCACCAAAGTCTCCTCGGTGGGAGCCCAAGTAAAGATAAACTTAGCATGAGACGTAGCATTTCTTACGCACATGTGTGAACGAGGAACAGTTCCCAAAGACCAACTATACTCTATCATCTGCTTATGAGGAGCATTTACCGGTACACCATGAATATAAGCCCCGTTAGTAAACCGATTAGCATACGGTGCAAAGCCTCCCATTGCAGCAGACCCATCCTTCAAGTAGAACATCCGTTCCTTTTTCTGTTGCAGCAAGAAAATTCCCAACGGTGTTTCCTGAGCATACGGAGGACGGTGTCGCCCCGTTGTAGCAGGATTCGTACTCCGAATCTTCCACTTGCCGCGTGATGCTCGCTCCAACGTAACTATGTTCTGATCACCACGGTCTACAAAGATGACATGGTGGAATACCGTCTTTTCTTTCAAAGGCTTCAAATAACGTGCCGGCACATACCAATCCTCTGTAAATTGTATAGGGCGTACCCGATAAAAACTTCCTTCTCTTTTTTTGATGATCACAGGAGTACCATCTCTTCCGTACCGTTCCGGAGTTATTGTATCGGTCAGCGTATACAAGGGAACAGACTGATATCGCTCTACTCCAAAGGCATCAGAAACACGGCGATAAACATTTCGCTTAAAATGTCGGATCAAAGGAGCTTCGCGATTCTTGTTCTTATAATTCTGAAAGACCCCCCATTGTTTCGGTGTTTCTTGTATATTCTCTATAAAAGCCAAGCATTGACGCATCACACTCCATTTCAGGGTACGTGTCGTCTTCTTGTATTCATACTTGTCCTCTAATAGGTATTTTTTAAACAGGAAGTCTTTCTCTAACTGAATGTCAGAAGCAACAAGAGGATGAAGTTCATCCTTAGATTCCGCCACCTTCCTGGAGACGACACTTGCTTGCACACTACCATCCACACCCTCGGCCTTTGCGTCTCCACATACAGCCAAACCTGCCATTGAAATAAAAAGTAAAAGCCATTTCATAGCCTCAATCAATTGGTTTTAATACAAATATACCCAAAAAACATCTCTTTTACAAAGAATGTTCACGATTTCAAAACAAAAATAGACCGTTCCTACCATCACAAAGAAACAAGAACGGTCTATTCTATCGTTTTAATAAACCTTCAAGATTTTTTAAGAGCTAGCTCCCCGATAAGATGAGATTCCCTCTCTTATTCTTCCTCTGAAAAAGCTTCTTCCTCCACTTCATCCGGAAAATGCGCGGTTTCCACTTTCTCCAACCGACTACGAAGTTTCGGCATCAAGGATTTACGGATACGTAATCTCATCAGACAATCCATATCGTACGATTGTTCTAGGATTTCAGGTCCTTCTTCTTTTACTATCCGCATCACATCATTCATAAACGGATATTCAAAGATTACACTTACATCCTCATCTACAGTCTTTTCAATAACAGAAGCTTCATCCAAGGCTTGAGCTGCTACTGTCTTATAAGCGACAATCAGTCCGCTGGTTCCTAATTTTATTCCTCCGAAATAACGGACGACAATTACCAGTACATCTGTCAGTTCATGCGAATTTATCTGACCCAATATCGGTCGACCAGCTGTACCAGAAGGTTCCCCGTTATCATTCGCACGAAACACCTTCCGTTCTGCTCCCAACATATATGCATAGCACACATGACGTGCATCGTAATATTTCTTTTGGTAAACTTCAAGATGCTCTTTCACTTCCTCTACAGTGCGGACAGGGATTGCTATAGCAATGAATTTGCTTCTTTTCTCCGTATAAATAGATTCAGAAATCGCATCAATCGTTTTATAAGTATCTTCTTGCATAGCTCTTCTTCTTTAACCTATAAATCATTAGCAAAGGTAATGATAATACCCCTATCCACAAAAAAGGCTGTGACTTTTTATAGCCACAGCCCGTACCTTCAATTCTCTCTCAACTTATTCAAGACAACTTATGAATAATAATTCCCGAACGAAGCTTCGGTTCAAACCAGGTCGTCTTCGGAGGCATGATATTTCCCGTATCCGCAATATCCATAATCTGTTTCATCGATACCGGATACAAGGCCAAAGCCATCTTCATTTCGCCACTGTCTACCCGCTTCTTGAGTTCTCCCAAGCCACGAATACCACCTACAAAATCAATGCGTTTATCCGAACGAAGATCTTTTATTCCTAATATCTTATCCAGAATCAAGTTCGAAGAAATGGTAACATCCAATACCCCTATCGGATCCTTATCGTCATACGTACCCTCTTTAGCCGTCAGACTATACCATTTTCCATCCATATACAAGCCAAAGTTATGAATCACATCCGGCTTATAAATTTCAGTTCCCTTTTCTTCCACCACAAAGTTCGGAGTCAGTTTATCCAAGAACTGCTGAGGAGTCAGTCCATTCAAATCCCGGACTACACGATTATAGTCGATAACCGTCAACTGATTCGCTGGGAAACAAACCGCCATAAAGTAATTATATTCCTCGTCTCCTCGATGATTCGGGTTCTGCTTTGCTTTTTCAGCTCCGACCAAAGCTGCTGCTGCACTTCGATGATGTCCATCGGCAATATATAAGGCCGGAATAGCCGCAAACGCCTTCGTTACGGTTTCAATATCCTCATCTTTGTCGATAATCCAAAACGTATGTCCAAATCCATCTTCAGGTGCAACAAAATCATAAACGGGAGGTTCGGCCACATACTTTGCCACTACCGCATCAAGAACGGCATTATCCGGATAAGCCAAAAAGACGGGACCAATATTGGCATCACTCGCACGCACATGCTTCATACGGTCTTCCTCCTTGTCACGACGGGTCAACTCATGCTTCTTAATCACTCCATTCAAATAGTCTGGAACATAAGCACCCACTACCAAGCCATATTGTGTCTTACCCTTCATGGTTTGAGCATAGATATAATACCGCTCCTTTTCATCCTGAACGAGCCATCCCTTGTCCTGAAACTTCTGGAAATTCTCCGCAGCTTTCTGATAGACTCTCGGGTCATGGTCGTCAGTACCTTCAGGAAAATCTATTTCCGGTTTAATGATATGATATAGAGACTTTTCATTTCCACACGCCTTCTTCCTCGCCTCATCCGAACTCAACACATCATAAGGAAGAGAAGCCACCTGTTCAACTAAATCCTGAGGAGGACGTATGCCTTTAAAAGGTTTTACAACTGCCATAGACTGAAAATTTAAGTAAGGAAGAATATCCGTAAGAAGTCCAAAATCCACTCCTACGGATATTCTTTAAAAAGTTATTTTTATGACGATGACGAAACCATCATCTACCACACTTTTCCATCAAGCCATCATTTATTCAAGCGGAATTTTTCACAACCCTCTTTCAAGTAGCCCACTATCTGACGTGCAGCGGCAATACCTGCATTGATATTCGCTTCCGAAGTTTGAGCACCCATCTTCTTAGGAGTTGAGAAATACCGACCCGGATAGTTATGTACAAATTCATCATGATAATTCGGCTTGATGTCCGTAACATACCGAAGATCCAAACGGTCATTCAACAAGCGGAGCAAATCCATTTCATTCACCACCTCTTTTCGTGCCGTATTCACCAGCAATCCATTTCTTGGCATCAAGTTCACCAAGTCATAGTTGACCGATTCCTTCGTCTCTGAGGTCATCGGCAAATGTAAAGAAACAATCTGGCAAGTTTTATAAAGGTCCTCCACCTTCTCTATCGGATGCACACCATCCGCTTCCATGACTTCTTTCGAACAATAAGCATCATAAGCATAGATATCCATTCCAAACCCTTTTGCTATACGAGCCACATTACGGCCCACATTTCCATAGGCATGAATACCCAACTTTCTTCCTTTCAATTCGATGCCCGGCTTTCCGTCATAGAAATTACGTACGGCCATAATCATCAAGCCGAAAGCCAGTTCAGAAACCGCATTCGAATTCTGTCCCGGCGTATTCATTACACAAACATTATGAGCAGTAGCTTCATCGAGATCAATGTTATCATAACCAGCACCTGCACGTACCACAATCTTTAGTTGTTTAGCGGCATCAAAGACATCCTTATCTACAATATCGCTACGAACAATTAAAGCATCAACATCAGCCACAGCCTCTAAAAGCTGCTGTTTCTCCGTATATCTTTCCAGCAAAGCGAGTTCATAACCTGCAGCTTCACATTCTTGACGTATACCTTCGATTGCAACCATTGCAAACGGTTTCACTGTTGCGATTAATACCTTCATAATTCTGTGTTTTTAATAAAAGAAAAAGGAGGCAACTCAAGTACAGGTTGCCTCCCATACTTTAAGGTTAATGTTCTATTTTAGTGCATTTTCTCAAATTCCTGCATACAGTCGACCAATGCCTGAACGCTTTCCAACGGCATTGCGTTATAGCATGATGCACGGAAGCCACCCACAGAGCGGTGTCCCTTAATGCCCACCATACCTCGTTCTGTAGCGAACTTCAAGAAGTCAGCTTCTAACTCTTTGTATTCATCCGCCATTACAAAACAAATATTCATTCGTGAACGGTCTTCTTTCTTGGCTGTACCACGGAATAGTTTATTTCGGTCAATTTCTCCATAAAGCAAATCGGCACGCTGCTGTGCACGACGGTTCATCTCTTCAACACCACCCTGTGCTTTAAGCCAGCGCAAAGTCTGCAATGCAGCATAAATAGGCACAACAGGAGGAGTATTGAACATAGAACCCTTATCCACGTGCGTCTGATAGTTCAACATGGTAGGAATATAACGGGAAACCTTTCCCAAGGCCTCATTCTTCACGATTACGAAAGTGACACCTGCAGGAGCCAAATTCTTCTGAGCACCTCCATAGATACAAATGTATTTAGAGACATCAATCGGACGAGAGAAAATATCAGAAGACATATCTCCTACCAAAGGAACATTCACCTCGGGATCTGTCCGCCATTCGGTACCATAAATCGTATTGTTAGTCGTAATATGGAAATAATCCACATCGGAAGGAACTTCAAAATCCTTTGGAATATAGGTAAATCCATCCTTTTCAGAAGAAGCTACCTCTACTACTTCACCGAATCCCTTCGCTTCTTTAATAGCCTTTTTGGCCCATGTACCTGTATTAATATAAGCAGCCTTCTTCTCCAAGAAGTTATAAGGAACCATACAAAATTCCATGCTGGCACCGCCGCCTAAGAACAAGACTGAATACCCTTCTGGTATATGCAGAAGTTCCTTGAAAAGAGCGACAGCTTCATCTACCACCGGCTGAAAGTCTTTTGCACGGTGACTGATTTCCATCAAAGAAAGCCCCGAACCATTAAAATCAAGGATTGCTTGTGCCGTATTTTCGATCACTTCGCGAGGCAGAATTGAAGGTCCCGCATTAAAATTATGTTTTTTCATTTGGTAGTTGATTTTAATTTGACATCTAGTTCATTATCACACTTGCGAATTTAACAAAAGCTTCGAGATATTCCAAACTATTTGCAATAAAAAAAGGCCATAAACCTGATTTATCTTTCTTTTTTCTCTAAAAGAAATGAATTACATATCATTATGACACATAATTATCAGGTTATGGTTTTTTATGCTTTTTTTCGAACCATAACAATAGAAACAGCTGAATGTTCTATGTCCTAACAGCTATCACAAAGTTATTATTTTGCCAATTCCATCAAAGCTTTTACCCCCTTAATCTTTTCATTCTGTAAGAGTTTTAACGTTTGTTTAGCCTTCTTACGAGACACAGCTGCAAAAGCATAATGATCCTTTACATCTACACGTCCAACCTCTTCCTTATTGAGTCCGCCCTTCTTGAAAAGGAAGCCTACAATATCAATCTTATTAATCTTGTCCTTTTTCCCCTTACCAATATACAAAGTGACAAACTTAGGCAAGGCAGGCTTTGGAGTCTCTTCAGGAAGTGAGAATTCATCGAGTTCCTGACTGATATAAGCAGGAATTACCTCTTCTGAATGCAAGATAATATATGCATTTCCATCGGCATCCCAGCGAGCCGTACGTCCATTACGATGGATGAATCCATCTTCTGCAACCGGAAGGTGATAATGCACCACATGCTGAACACCTGTTATATCCAACCCACGGGCCGCCAAATCAGTTGACACAAGCACAGAACAACTTCCATTACGAAATTTATACAAAGCACGTTCACGGTCATCCTGCTCCATTCCGCCATGAAAGACTTCACAACATACCTTTTGAGAACGTAAGAACTTACCCACACGGTCCACGCTTTCCCGATGATTGCAGAACACCAGTGTAGATTCCTCACCAAAACAACAAACCAACTTATATAGTGTTTCCAGCTTATCTTTTATCGGCGACATCACCTTGTACAAATGCAGACGACTGCCCGCATTCTCTTCACCCTCCAAGAAATTCAATTTTACGGTTCGATTCAATCCGGTGAATTGTGGTATTTCATCCGCATCCGTAGCTGACAGCAAGAAACGGCGGTTCAAAGCCGGCAATTTACTGATGACCTCATTCATCTCATCTTGGAAACCAAACTCCAAGCTCTTGTCAAATTCATCGATCACCAGAAGCTTCACCGTAGAAGCATCAAAATTCCGCTTTTCAAGATGGTCGTTCATACGCCCCGGCGTACCAATGATAACAGACGGACGAATGCTCTTCATCGTGCGATGTTCTTCCATAGCCGGACGCCCTCCATAACAACTCATCACATTAAAATCTGTCTTCATCGACTTGAACACTTGCTCAATCTGGAGTGCCAGTTCACGCGAGGGAACAAGGACTACTGCTTGGACCCCATCAATTTCCTTCTTCAAAGAAGAAAGTACGGGCAAAAGATAAGCCAACGTCTTTCCCGAACCCGTAGGAGACAGAAGAATCAAATCACTTCCTTCTTTATAAGCCTCAATGGCCGCTTGCTGCATGGCATTCAATGCCTCAATCTTCAAATTCGCTAGTATAGTCTGGATATTCATAAAAACAATGCGTTATCGGTTTCTTTTACTTAAGCAAAAATACAAAAATCATCAAGAAATTCGAGCTAATTGTTTAAAAGATTGCTTGAAAGTCCTCCTTTCCTCCCTTTTGTATTCCCATATCCAACGGTACACTTTCACACTTTCTCAGTTCTTTACCTTTAGGCTTCATCCGAAAGACTTGGCTGTTCGATAAAAAATTACGAACTTTGCAAGGTAAAAAAGAAACGATATGGCAGACAATTACATAGAAAAAAGAAACGAGCAATATGCGAGTCAAAAAGCAGCATGGATGAACAAAAGCAGTTTCGCACGGAAAAGAGCCATGGAACGCATGAAGAAACGTAATGAAGCCAACGAAGCAAAAATGAAAGAAGAAAAACAAAAAGCGGCTGAATGACCTCACTTTCATTCTACGGCTGCACGGAGAGCAAACCGATGATATTGGCAGTGTCGAACTCAATTCTTCCAAAAGGAATCATCGCATTGAAAAGACGAATTTTTTGAAAGTGAGACAAATCACTCACTTGAATATCAAGTTCTTGAATTTTCCGTTCATCCAACAATCGCTGACGTCTGGTTCCTTTCAGCAACGGTTGTTTCGGTGTATACCAGACCTCCCCGTCGCACAAAGCGACATTTGCAATGGAGGTATCTGTTATCAGATTCTTTCGTACAATCAAGACGTCATCGGCATTTCCACGCTCGGCAAACAAACGGCTCAACGGAGAACGATCGGTCCATTTGTATGAATAGTCAATGTCATCATCTACTACCAACTGCAAACTATTCACTTCTCGCAATTGATACGGGAAATATTCCACGAACTTTATCTCCTTCCCATATACCACTCTGCAACGTGTACAGATTTCATATTTCTCAGGATGAATCCACGCTTCCAAGCGAAGGTCTTCCGTCACATCGTTCCAGAAAAACTTTCTCGTCCGATTCATCCGTTCATTATGATATGACAAATTAAGAGCCTTTCCCTGCTCCACACAAATGGTTTCCACAAACTCAGCAGGTAACGATTTTCGAGATTCATCAATAAATGGGTACATACACTTTCTCCTTCATTTCATTATATTCATTTTCCACCTTACTCTTAAAGGTAATGCCTCCACCGCTCTTAAACACCATCTTCCCATCAGCATCCTGCTCCAAGAAACGAATCAAGACAGCACTGTCCAGATCTTTTCCATCAAAAAATCCCATAATACCTGTATAATATCCCCTGTCATACGTTTCTGCTTCACGAATAATCTCTACCGTCTTCTTCTTCGGAGCTCCCGTAATACTCCCTGCAGGCAACAACCGAAAGAACAGGTCACCCAACGTATCGGCATAATCTTCAGGCAAACAGCCGCTGATTTCAGAGCTCATCTGCCAAAGTGGTCCACAATTAGTCTCAATCTTGTCAAGATACTGATAACGAGTTACTGTTACCTCCGACGCCACCTGACTCAAATCATTTCGAATCAAATCGGTAATTGTAGCATGTTCCGCTGACTCTTTTTCATCCGCCAGCAATTTCTCGGCTGAACCAGGAGAAGAAGCGTCTGCCGTACCCTTCATCGGATGTGAAAAAATCATCCCTCCTTCAATGCGAACAAAGATTTCGGGAGAGAACACCACAAAACAGTCCTTTACCCACAACTTATAACGAGCGTGTGCATATTCAAAGACCTGACGTAATGATAAATCGGTATCCACCGGTGTCGCACATGTTAAATTGGTAAGAAAAGAATTCCCCCGATGCAGATTCTGATGCACGATTTCAAAGGAGCGTTGATAAGTTTCAAAAGGCTGCGGATTCGGTTTCCAAGTAAATTTCTGAGGAACAGGAACCGTTTTTTTCTCAGCGGCAGAAACATTCGTAGCTTTTGGAAATACATACAACAATTCATCAGTAGGAATTGCTGAAGGCTCTTCCACTATACAATGAGATTCATCAAAATCTATGAGAAAAAAGAAAGGACGATGCAAAGTACCTAAGGTATTCATCCGCATTCTAGCCTCTTCCTTAGTAAGTATGTTCAGTTTAGTCATGAATATCAAAATTTTTAAAGACCTGCTACCAGTTCTTCTGCAAAGGTAGAACTTTCTCACACAAGAACTAAAATAATCCGATAAAGAAAACGCTTTCCACCCCAAAAAGCAAGAACGAAGGTAGTTGTTTCATTCACGAGCCTTATCTGATAAGACAGGAACTCCCCTAAAACAACCTGTTTTTTGCATGAAGGATAAAAAAAGAGGTATCAAGACATTACCGTTCGAAACAGCAATGCTCAACACCTCTGAGAAGGAACCAAATATAAAATTTTCTTATTCTTAGGTTATATAGGTATGCATAAGTATCAATGCCAGATCCTCATGCAAAATTGATGTCTGTTTTACATTAATAAGACCTAGATAAAAAGATAGCAGAGATTGGGGTACTCTTTTTATAAAAATCCAAACGGATGACTTCAAAAAACTCTCTACATCTCCTTCCGACGTATTCCTGAGAAAATACTTTTAGAACCCATTCAATCATCCGTTCAATATACGTTTCTATTCGGTTACAAGGCTTTAAGATGAAGTTTCCCGTCGACAACGGCAGGACGCAACCCACTCTTAACAGGGCCTCAACACAGTGAACTCCTTGTAATCCAATCTATTTTTCTGTTGAAGGTAAATAGCAATGATTAAGTATCTGTCACTTAATTCTTCATATCGCACAAGTTACGGGACTTACGGTCGCAATACCGTTTGCACTGTCCACATATATCGTAACCCAACATCGCACCTAAAATAAAGTCTTCTTCCGGAGTAAGCTGGTTTAGCGGGCGCGTAACCATCATACGGATAGCCTCAATACATTCTTCGCGACCGAAGAACAGATTGATTCGTTCGCTGTCCACCTGCTGAATCACAAAATTGATGCGCTGGCTCTGCAAGCGTTTAACAGCAATTTCTTGATATTTCTTATTGGTGGTATACAATACCATCTGACGAACGCCTTTTTTGAACTCATAGATATGGTTCAAAAAGACCTTCATATCTGCAGGATTTATAGCGGTAGTTGACATAGGTATGTGTTTTATTCAGCGTTAATTAAAATTGTTTTATGAAAACGGCAGACGAAGCTGCCGTTTCTATATCATTTCTAGCATTCAGCAATGAACACCTGATTAATTAAGTTCTTCTTTAATCTGAGCAACCCAAGCGTTAACACGGTCAGCCGTCTTATCGCTTTCGTTCATGTCGTCAATAGCCAAACCTACAAAGTTACCATCAACAACAGACAAAGATGAGCTATAGTTGTAGTCAGAAGCAGAAACACCCTTAAGCATCTGGCAACCTGTACCTTTCAAGTCTTCAGCCAATACACTCATACCGTCGCAGAAAGTATCGCTATAAGATTCTGAGTCACCGCAACCGAACAAACCAACGATTTTGCCAGACAGATTCATACCTTTCAAAAGGTCGATGCCATCGTACCAATCATCCTGCAATTCACCGTCGCCCCAAGTAGAAGTACCCAAAAGCAATACTTCATAACCATTAACAAGGTCTTCAGAGATTGTACTTACTTCATGTACATCTGCAGAATCAACACCAAGAGCTTCTGCTATCATGCCTGCAACAGCTTCAGTAGTACCTGTTGTAGATCCATAAATAATTCCAATTTTCTTCATTTGTTTTTCATTTTAAATTTGACTTTGCAAAATAACGACTTAACTAGAAAATATGAAATACCTAAAAGTTATGATTTTCCCTATTCAGCTTAAAACGGCCCCACAGAGGTTACAGAAGGGGAGTTTCTATGATATCGGCTTACTCAAACATGCAGAAGCATCTACTGATTATCCAAGAAACTAAGAACAAAAAGGTAGCACATTACCCCCCAATACCATGATTTACGAACATACTCTTCTCCATTCCGACCCCAAAAGTTTCCAGAGCAAAGGTATTCAGCTGCATTTTTTCCCAGACACTACCCTCTTTGGCTTATTTCCGCATTCCACTGCTTTTCTCTCTCGAGACATCCCCCATATATCTCTTTTCATTCTCTATAGGATGTCCTCATGCTATAGACTCCAGCATTCGCAAAAACAAGAAACACTCATAAAAGGAATCCCTACGGTACAAATTCAAGGAGCATTCCAAAGATTCCATTTCTATCAGCAGACCACAGTACTCACCTCTCATTCACGAAGCTTATTTTATTATGGTATAAACTTCAGTTTTACTATTCTTTTTCACTGATGTCCAATTTTTTCTCAATTATTTTCACGATTTTTGTTTTAAATACAAAATTTACGACAGGAAATAGAGGAAAACGCAAATCTAGACCTTTACATTATCTGCTTAAAATAAGACGAATATGCTAAATACAAAGACTATCAAAAGATTCTTAAGTGGCAGCATTCTCAGTACTTTCATGCTTTTTTCAGGATGTGATATGATTGAATATCACCCCTACGATCTAAGAATTGATGGGGAGACCCATATCAATGCGACCAATATTGAACGCATTAGGAAAGCCACACAAGGAAAAAAAGAAATCAAGTTCATCGTCATCAGTGACACGCAACGATGGTACGATGAAACCGAAGATGCGGTTTCATTCATCAACCAGATGGAAGATATTGATTTTGTACTTCATACCGGTGATATATCAGACTTTGGAATGAAACTGGAGTTCGTAAAACAACGTGATATCTTGAACCGCTTACGTGTACCTTATGTTTCCATCATCGGCAACCATGACTGCTTGGGTACAGGCCCCGATGTTTTCCATACCATTTTCGGAGAAGACGATTTTAGTTTTGATGCAGGAGATGTACATTTTATCTGCTTGAACACCAACGCCCTTGAATTCGATCATTCTCATGAGGTTCCGAATCTGACCTTCGTGGGAGAAGATTTCAAGAATTTAAGTTCCAATAGCAAAAAGACCGTATTGGCAATGCACGCCGGTCCTTTCTCCGACCAATTCAATGGAGGCGTATGCTATGTGCTGCATAAAGCCATGAAACAATTCCCAGGATTCCAATTCGCGGTATACGGACATGGCCATCACACCTCGGTAGACGAATTCTTCAAAGATGGAATTATCTATTATGAATGTACTTGTGCCAAGAACAGAGGGATATTACGTTTTACAATAAATGATGAGGGATATAATTATGAAGCACTTGAATATTAAGTATCTTATAGCTGCATTCAGCTTTTTATTGATGGGACTCAGCCATGCAAGTGCAGCGATTCTCCCTTCAGATACCCTCACTCATGACACAATTCCAGATAAAGGGATGAAAGTGCGCCGATGGGACAAGTGCCATCATCAACGATACAGCAAATGGGAACGTTTCAAACCGACTCATTTCAAGATGCAATATGCTGGAGGCATGGGAGTGGTCTCTTCCGGGTTCGGATGGGATTACGGAAAACGTTCGCAATGGGAAACAGACTTGTTCATCGGCTATCTTCCCAAACGCTACGCGAAAAAATTCCGTTTCACCTTTACTCTGAAACAAAACTACATACCATGGAGCATGAGCTTCGACGAGCACTGGAACCTGGAGCCTTTCTACTGCGGCCTTTATTTCACAACAATTGCAGGAGAAGAGTTCTGGGGAAAAGAGCCAGGACGTTATCCTAACCATTATTACAATGTCAGTACGAAAATACGTCCCAGTATCTTCATAGGCCAACGTATGGGATTCAACCCCCACCACCAATTAATCAAAAATATTCAATTATTCTATGAAGTGGGGACCAACGAATTGTATCTAATCAGTAAGTTTACCAACAAAAGCCTAAAGATGAAAGATATCCTTCGTTTCTCTTTCGGATTGAAGATTCAAATATTCAATGAATCTCATGCAGTAAAATAACGAAGCAGGTATATTTGCTTCCAATGACATTCTACCTTTCTTCATGGAAAGTAAAACAAATAAAGACAACTTGTCGGCTTTTCAATAAGCACACCCGCTTACCCTTATCATAAGAAAAGCAACAAGTTGTCTTTATTTTTCTTCTTCGAAATAAAAAATCGTATTTTAAGACAAGTTCTCAATCTTTTCATTAACTTTGCCAGCAAAGTAAACAAAGGGGTGCCCTACCTGACGGGCTGAGATCATACCCTACGAACCTGATGCGGTTAGTACCGACGAAGGGATTGTACTTGCTATCCTCCTCCGCCATATCCTAGGCACACTTCTTTGGTTTACATCCTTTTTTAATATTGGACATTATGAAATTACTTGTAAACAACAAAGAAATCGAACTGCTTCAAGGCAATACTATCGCCGATCTGGCACAACAGATGGAACTTCCTCTCCAAGGGGTAGCCATCGCCGTACAGAGCCGTATGGTACCTCGCTCTGAATGGAGCACCAAAATCCTCCAAGAAGGTGACAGTCTGATAATCATTAAAGCAGCTTGCGGAGGATAAATCATGAAATTACAATTCATCACCCACTTCTCTGATACCTATTCCTACTATGATTCCGCCCGCCTCGCACTAGAAGGAGGATGCCGCTGGATTCAACTTCGCATGAAAGATGCAACCGATGAGGAGGTAGAAAAAGAAGCGATTCGCGTACAAGTTCTCTGCAAACAATACCAAGCAACTTTCATCCTCGATGACCGTGTAGAATTGGCCAAGAAACTTAATGCTGACGGTGTACATCTTGGAAAGAACGACATGCCTATTGCTGAAGCACGATGTTATCTAGGTAACGGATTCATTCTGGGAGGTACAGCGAACACTTTCGAAGACGTTGTAGCTCATTATAAAGCCGGTGCAGACTACATAGGATGCGGTCCTTTCCGCTTTACTACGACCAAAAAGAATCTCAGCCCCATTCTCGGATTGGAAGGTTATACCGAGATCGTACGGAAAATGAAAGAGAACGGAATCAATCTTCCCATTGTCGCTATCGGGGGAATCACCCGAGAAGATATACCAGCTATCATGCAAACAGGAGTAACGGGAATCGCTCTAAGCGGAACCATTCTTCGAGCAAAAGATCCGGTAAAAGAGACTCGGAAAATCAAAGCACTGATAGGATAAATCCAGTACGTAAAATCTATAGACATTTAAATATAAAGAAAATGAAAAAGCTAATCATCGCAGACAAGAAATTCGATTCACGCCTTTTCCTTGGCACAGGAAAATTCAATTCCAATGCATTGATGGAAGAAGCAATCTTGGCTTCAGGTTCTGAAATGGTAACCGTTGCCATGAAACGTATTGAACTCGAAAATAAAGAAGACGATATGCTGAAGCACATCGTTCATCCACATATCCAATTATTGCCTAACACTTCAGGAGTTCGTACTGCAGAAGAAGCTGTATTCGCTGCACAAATGGCCCGCGAAGCATTCGGTACCAACTGGTTGAAACTGGAAATTCACCCCGACCCACGTTACCTTCTTCCTGACTCAATCGAGACATTGAAAGCAACAGAAGAATTGGTCAAATTGGGATTTGTCGTATTGCCTTATTGCCAGGCAGACCCAACCCTCTGCAAACGTTTGGAAGAGGCCGGAGCTGCCACAGTCATGCCATTAGCCGCTCCTATCGGCACCAATAAAGGATTGCAGACCCGCGACTTCCTCCGCATCATCATTGAACAAGCCAGTGTTCCTGTCGTTGTAGATGCAGGTTTAGGTGCTCCTAGCCACGCAGCCGAAGCAATGGAAATGGGTGCTGACGCTTGCTTGGTCAACACAGCCATTGCCGTAGCAGGAAATCCCGTAGAAATGGCTACCGCTTTCAAGGAAGCAGTAATCGCCGGACGTCGTGCTTATGAAGCAGGATTAGGAGTACAAGCAGAAGATTTCGTTGCCTCTGCCTCTTCCCCTCTTACCGCTTTTCTGAATGAATAAACAACCCCACTTTCTTTTATAACCAATTAAATTTAAAAAGTATCAAATGGAAAAAGATCCGAAACCTTATGCACACGCTGAAAAGGCGTATATGCAAGGACAACTCTTCCCATTCATCAAAGTGGGAATGCAAAAGGTCAATCTCACCCCTACCGTCACCATCGTTGACGGCAAAAAGGTTACCACTCCAAACGCACCCGTATACATCTATGACACCAGCGGACCGTTCAGTGATCCTAATGTAAAAGTCGACTTGAAGAAAGGAATCAACCGCATGCGTGAAAGTTGGATTCTGGAACGCGGAGACGTTGAGCAATTAGCATCTATCACCTCTGAATATGGCAAGATGCGCCGTGACGACCATTCGTTGGACCACCTTCGTTTTGAGCATATCGCCCTCCCTTATCGTGCTAAAGAAGGCAAATGCTGCACACAGATGTATTATGCCAAACAAGGTATCGTAACTCCAGAAATGGAATATGTTGCAATTCGCGAAAATATGAACTGCAAGGAATTGGGTATTGAGACTCACATTACTCCAGAATTCGTACGCGATGAAATTGCAGCCGGCCGTGCCGTACTTCCCGCCAATATCAATCATCCAGAATCAGAGCCGATGATTATCGGACGCAATTTCTTGGTGAAGATAAATACGAACATTGGAAACTCAGCCACCACTTCCAGCATTGATGAAGAAGTGGATAAGGCTGTATGGAGCTGCAAATGGGGCGGTGATACACTCATGGACCTGTCAACTGGAGACAACATTCACGAAACTCGTGAGTGGATTGTACGCAACTGCCCGGTTCCAGTAGGTACTGTTCCTATCTATCAGGCATTGGAAAAGGTTAATGGAAAGGTAGAAGATCTTTCTTGGGAAATCTACAAAGATACATTGATAGAACAATGTGAGCAAGGAGTTGACTACTTTACCATTCATGCCGGAATCCGTCGTCACAATGTCCATCTGGCCGACAAGCGCTTGTGCGGCATCGTATCACGCGGAGGTAGTATCATGAGCAAATGGTGTCTGATTCATGATCAGGAATCATTCTTATACGACCATTTCGATGATATCTGTGATATCTTAGCTCAGTACGACGTTGCAATTTCATTAGGCGACGGACTACGTCCCGGTTCTATCTACGACGCAAACGATGAGGCTCAATTCGCGGAACTTGACACCATGGGTGAACTGGTTCTCCGTGCATGGGATAAGAACGTACAAGCCTTCATCGAAGGTCCTGGTCATGTGCCCTTGCACAAAATTAAAGAGAATATGGAACGTCAGATCAGCCATTGCCACAACGCTCCATTCTACACACTCGGCCCTCTAGTTACCGATATAGCTCCCGCATACGACCACATCACATCGGCAATCGGTGCAGCTCAAATCGGTTGGTTAGGTACTGCCATGCTTTGTTATGTAACTCCAAAAGAACATCTTGGTTTGCCTAACCGAGAAGATGTCCGTACCGGTGTCATCACCTATAAAATCGCCGCCCATGCTGCCGACTTAGCCAAAGGCCATCCGGGAGCAATGATTCGTGACAATGCCCTAAGCAAGGCACGCTACGAGTTCCGCTGGCGCGACCAGTTCCATCTGTCACTCGACCCAGATCGAGCTTTGGAATATTTCAACGAAGGACGCCACACCGACGGTGAATATTGCACCATGTGCGGACCGAACTTCTGCGCTATGCGATTGAGCCGCGACTTGAAAGACGTGAAGAACAAATAAAGAGGTTGATTAAACGAATCATAAACAAACGCCGGTCTTTCTTTAAACGACATTGAAGTGAAAAAGGACGACCGGCTCTTGACTAACATTAAAAAAGAATTATGTTTTCAGACGAACTTGCAAAAATAGACTGGGAGGAAACCACCAAAGCCATCTACTCAAAAACAGAGGATGACGTGCTTCGCGCCCTCGGGAAAGAGCACTGCGACATCGATGACTTTATGGCTCTCATCTCACCTGCCGCTGAAAAATTCCTAGAACCTATGGCTCGCTTGAGCCGAAAATATACGGAAGAACGTTTCGGTAAAACCATCTCTATGTTCATTCCGCTTTATATCACCAATTCTTGTACCAATTCTTGCGTATACTGCGGATTCCATATCAGCAATCCGATGGCTCGTACCATCTTGACCCCTGAAGAAATAGAGAACGAATATAAAGCAATCAAGAAGCTGGGCCCATTTGAAAACATTCTGCTCGTCACGGGTGAAAACCCGGCAAAAGCAGGTGTCCCCTACCTGGCTAAGGCATTGGATATAGCCAAACCGTATTTCTCCAACTTGAAAATAGAAGTAATGCCTTTGAAGACCGAAGAGTACGCCGAACTGAAGGAACATGGTCTGAACGGAGTCATCTGTTTCCAAGAAACTTACAACAAAGCACGTTACAATGTATATCATCCCAGAGGCATGAAATCCAAATTTGAATGGCGTGTCAACGGCTTTGACCGCATGGGTATGGCAGGTGTACATTCTATCGGTATGGGAGTGTTGATAGGATTGGAAGAATGGCGTACTGACGTTACAATGATGGCTTATCACTTGCGCTACCTCCAGAAGCATTATTGGAAGACAAAGTACAGTGTCAACTTCCCTCGCATGCGCCCGGCAGAAAACGAAGGATTCCAGCCTAATGTCATCATGAGCGACAAAGAACTGGCCTTGGCAACTTTCGCCATGCGAATCTTTGATCACGATGTGGATATCTCTTATTCTACCCGTGAACCGGCACATATCCGTGACAACATGGCTACCTTAGGAGTTACAACCATGAGCGCTGAGAGTAAAACAGAACCAGGAGGATACTATACTTATCCACAAGCTTTGGAACAGTTCCACATCAGCGATGACCGTACGGCTGCAGAAGTAGAAAAAGCACTGAAAGCCATGGGACGCGAACCGGTATGGAAAGATTGGGACGCTTCCTTCGACTTGAAAAAGGTATAATCATTACCTTTGACATCAAGACACATTCTTATCAGAAGGTTGACACCAACTCTATGAAAGAATAAAAGAATTATTAAACTAAGAAAGGAAAGAGTTTCTGACGAGCCCTTTCCTTTCTTTTTATCAAAAGAAAAATAACCCTTATGGCATTACCTGCAAACAAACGATACAATCGTCAAATCATTCTTTCTGAAATAGGTCCAGAAGGACAAGAACGACTGGGACAAGCCCGTGTACTGGTAGTAGGTGTAGGCGGACTTGGTTCGCCTATCTCATTATATTTAGCGGGAGCCGGTGTAGGAACCATCGGATTAATTGATGGGGATACAGTCGATGAAAGCAACCTGCAGCGTCAGGTACTTTACACAGAAGAAGAAGTGGGACTACCTAAAGCCGAACAGGCCGGGAAACGACTAAAGGCTCTGAATGCATCACTCACCATTCACACGTATGCAGAACTGCTTAGCAAAGAAAATGCAGAACGCATCATCAGCCAATACGACATAGTAGTGGATGGATGTGATAATTTCGCAACCCGTTACCTTATTGATGATACCTGTGTAAAGTTAGGAAAGACTTATGTTTTTGGGGCTATCCGTGCTTTCGAAGGTCAGGTCTCAGTATTCAATTATCAAGGAGGACCTACTTTCCGCACTTTCTATCCCGATGAGGAAGAAATGAGTCAATTGCCCCCTCTCCCCAAAGGAGTAATGGGAGTAACCCCTGGAATCGTTGGATGTGCCGAAGCCAATGAAGTAATCAAACTTATCTGTAACTACGGAGAAGTGCTCAGTGGAAAACTTTGGCATATTGACTTGAAGACTATGGAAAGTCAGGTCATCCAATTCTAAGTCTTCCTGGTCAGGACATTGCCAATCACTCAAAGAATACACAAAAGACTTCTTGAGTCCAATAAAAAAGGAGACGGAATAGAAAAACCGTCTCCTTCAACTAAAGGTAAGTGTATGACTTGTATTTTAACAAGCAATTTATACCAACAATCTAAAAACGAATTTTGTTCATTTTTACGCCTTGCCTATCCATTTTATTCTGTTATTCTCCATAAGAGAATCAACATAACATCATTTTTCCGTTTCCGTTATGAGTCCCGTATGATTATAAAAGACCCTATCACCCAGTTCACTGCGCAATTGGGCAAATTTATCAACACCCGTACAATGACACACTCCAACTTGCGTTTCGGGCATTTGCTTGAAGTAATCTGCAATAAGGGTACATTTCTCGTCCGCAGCATTGTGAATATGATAGCCACCAATAACCCATTTAACAGGCTCATTGTAAAAAGTCCGCTTCACCTGTTCCACGATATTGGTTATGCCACGATGCGAGCAGGCACTCAGAACTGTTATTTCATCTGATTCACGAATAGCCAAGGCCAATTCGTCCTCGAAACAATCGGGACGCTTCAAACCGTCACGAAGCACTTCAAAATGTTCAAAATGGGTATCCTTCTCATTAACAATAGGAAGTTCAGGCAATACATAAACACCCGATGATACTTCTGTCAGTTCACTGAGGAAACAAAAACGAGACAAATCCAAAGTTTCAGCATGTTCTAATCCGTTTTCGCGTTCCCCCTTGAATCTTCGGTCCAGCACTTCTTTCTTACAATACACCTTGGCCTTTTGATTATATTCTAAAAAAGCACGAAGTCCACCTGTATGGTCAGAATGTCCATGCGATAAAACCAAGAAATCAACATTCTTCAAGTCAACATGTAAAAAACGAGCATTGCGAATAAACAAATCAGAACCACCCGTATCAAACAGGAATTTCGCATGGGGCGTTTCCACATACATGCTCAATCCATGTTCCGCCTGTAGTTTTCTACCGTACACACAATTATCCACCAAAGTTACGATTCTCATTATTCTCTTTTTTAAGTATCAGATATTCAGGAGAAGGCTTTTCTCCCAACAGCAAATCTGCTGAATAAAATAAATAATTACCCATTACAAACTTACATAAATTCTATTAAAGAGGCTTTACCATCCTTAAAATTTTATAGAAAAAGAAAGGAAACAAAAAAGAAAAAGACGTATCTTTGCATCATGGAATGGCTTGTAAATTTATTCTTTGAACACTCCGCTCTGCAAGCGGTAGTTATATTGTCCCTCATAACAGCAGTGGGACTCGGACTGGGCAAGATTCATGTATTGGGAGTCTCGCTTGGAGTAACTTTTGTTTTCTTCATCGGCATTTTGGCGGGGCATCTGGGATTCTCTATCGATCCACAAATGCTGATTTATGCAGAAAGTTTCGGTTTGGTTTTATTCGTCTATGCACTGGGGTTGCAGGTTGGTCCCGGCTTCTTCAGTTCCTTTCAACGAGGCGGATACCGTCTGAATATGTTGGGACTCGGTGTGATTCTTCTGGGTACAATCATGGCGGTAGCCATCAGCAAGACCACCAGTATCGCTCTTCCCGACATGGTGGGGATTCTCTGCGGAGCCACCACCAACACTCCTGCTTTGGGAGCTGCCCAACAAACCTTGAAACAATTGGGCGAACCCACGAGTGGAGCAGCTTTAAGCTGTGCACTTACCTATCCGTTAGGAGTTGTGGGAGTCATACTGGCCATCATCGTCGTCAGAAAGCTGTTCGTCCGTCCATGTGATTTATGCAATCACGAACAAGATGACCCAAATCATACATACATAGCTACATTCCAAATCCATAATCCTGCAGTATTCAACAAAAGCGTACAGGAAATAGCCCACTTGTCAAAACAAAAATTCGTCATTTCACGCTTGTGGAGAGATGGTATGGTAAGCATTCCTACCTCTGACAAGATTGTAAAAGAGAACGACCGCATCTTGGTGATTACTACAGACAAAGACGTTCCAAACCTCACCGTTCTTTTCGGAGAGCAAGAAAATCGTGACTGGAACAAAGAAGATATTGATTGGAATGCAATAGACAGCCAGCTCGTATCAAAACACATCATTATCTCACGAGCTGAAATCAACGGCAAATCTTTGGGCTCCCTACGTTTGAGAAACAATTATGGAATCAACATCAGCCGAGTGCTCCGTAGCGGCGTACAATTGCTTGCAACTCCGGGGCTGGTGCTTCAATTAGGCGACCGCTTGACGGTAGTAGGTGAAAAGGCAGCCATTCAAAACGTAGAGAAGGTTCTGGGCAATATGGTCCAAACATTGAAAGACCCCAATCTGGCATCTATCTTCATTGGCATTGTCGTCGGATTGATTGTAGGAGCTATACCTATTGCCATTCCAGGTATCAGTTCCCCCGTAAAATTGGGATTGGCGGGAGGACCTATCATCGTAGGTATTCTGATTGGTTCTTACGGTCCTCGTCTACATCTGCTCACTTATACAACACGCAGTGCCAATTTAATGCTTAGGGGTATTGGACTTTCCTTGTATTTGGCTTGCTTGGGATTGGATGCTGGCGCACATTTCTTTGAAACGGTCATGCGTCCAGAAGGTGCATTATGGATTGGCATCGGCTTTCTGATCACCTTCGTTCCCGTGGTAATTATGGCCATCGTGTCTATGCGCATCTTCCATCTTGACTTTGGAAATACCTGCGGAATGCTATGTGGAAGTATGGCAAATCCAATGGCACTGAACTATGCTAACGATATTACAGACAACGATAATCCTTCAGTTAGTTATGCGACAGTATATCCGCTGGGGATGTTTATACGCGTGATTATCGCTCAACTAATACTTATGTTATTTTTATAATAAAACTTCTTTTCCATGAAAATATATAAACAAATTACAGAGGCAATGATTACAAATGATGTAAGGTATCTGGAATTGCTTTCACACAATTTCCCTACCATCGCTTCAGCCAGTACGGAGATTATCAATCTCGAGGCTATTTTAAACCTGCCAAAAGGAACAGAACATTTTCTTGCCGACTTGCATGGAGAGTATGAAGCTTTTCAGCATGTTCTAAAGAATGCTTCTGGAGCTATCAAACGCAAAGTGAATGAAATTTTCGGAAATACACTGCGCGAAACAGAAAAGAAGGAGCTCTGCACCTTAATCTATTATCCGGAACAAAAGTTGAATTTGGTTAAAGACACAGAAACCGACATTGTAGACTGGTATGTCATAACCTTGAACCAGTTGGTTCGAGTATGTCGTAATGTTTCTTCCAAATACACGCGCTCAAAAGTTAGAAAAGCACTTCCTCAAGAGTTCTCCTACATTATTCAGGAGCTCTTGCACGAATCCAGTATGGATCCTAATAAGGAGGCTTATATCAATGTCATTATCAGCACCATCATTGAAACACACCGAGCAGATGACTTTATCATTGCTTTGTGTAATTTGATCCAGCGTCTGACTATTGACACCCTGCATATCTTAGGTGATATCTTTGACCGTGGTCCTGGTCCCCACATCATTATGGACATACTTTGCGACTATCATAATTTTGATATTCAATGGGGTAACCATGATATCCTATGGATGGGAGCAGTAAGCGGCAACGATTGCAACATCGCCAACGTATTGCGTCTGGCCATGCGCTATGGAAATCTCTCTGTTCTTGAAGATGGATATGGAATCAACCTGTTACCATTAGCAACTTTTGCTATGGAAGCTTATGCCAACGACCCTTGTGAACAGTTCATGCCCAAGATAGACATAAGCAACAGCACTTACAACGATAAGACAATCCGTCTGATTGCACAAATGCATAAAGCCATCAGCATCATCCAGTTCAAATTGGAGGCTGAAATCATTCGTCGCCATCCAGAATTTGAAATGGAAGACCGTATGTTATTGCATCACATTGACTTCGACAAGAAAGTATTGGTACTTGATGGTCAAGAATACGAAATGAAAGACTGCTACTTCCCTACGGTCGACCCTGCTGATCCATACAAGTTGACAGAAGAAGAAGCAGACATTGTGAATAAGCTACATCATTCATTTACCCGCAGTGAAAAACTTCACAAACACATGAAGTGCCTTTTCCGCTACGGATGCATGTACAACGTATGCAATTCCAACTTGCTATTCCATGCTTCCATGCCATTGAATGAAGATGGGACATTGAAAGAAATCGAAATTCAAGGTCAGAAATTCAAAGGAAAAGCTTTGCTGGACCGAGTAGGACAGCTTATCCGTACAGCCTATTTTGACGAAGAAGACAGTAAGCACAAATCATTCGCCATGGATTATGTATGGTACTTGTGGTGCGGAAAGAACTCACCTGCTTTCGACAAAAGCAAAATGGCAACTTTCGAGCGTTATTTCTTGACAGACAAGGCGACTCATAAGGAAATAAAGGGATATTACTACCTGCTACGCGACCGCGAAGATATCTGCGATTACATCATGGACGACTTTGAAGTAGTGGGAAATCACAGACACATCATCAATGGGCATGTTCCTGTAAAAGCTGTGAAAGGTGAAAAACCTATCAAGGCTAATGGTAAGCTGATGGTAATTGATGGAGGATTTTCTAAAGCCTACCAACCAGAAACAGGTATTGCAGGCTACACGTTGGTATATCACTCCAGAGGATTTCAATTGGTACAACATGAACCGTTCACCTCTACTCAAAAAGCCATCGAAGAAGGACAAGACATCAAGTCAACCACTCAACTGGTAGAATTAAGTTCTCAACGCATGATGGTAAAAGACACAGATAAAGGTCGTGAATTGATGATTCAAATCGAAGACTTGAAAAAGCTGCTCGTTGCTTATCGGACTGGCCTCATCAAGGAAAAAGATTTCATCAAAAAAGGCTAATGCGTAAACTCTCATAAACAACAGAGAAAGAGTTGTTTAAAGCATACAAAAAGTTTCTAATCACAATACGTAAGAAGTTCGTCCATGGATATAATCCAAGACGAACTTCTTTTTTTATACCTCCATACAAGAAATAATAAGATTCTGCAAGAATAAAGTTCCTTCAATACAAGACCGTCCCAAAGCATAAAGGAAATTCAGAGCCGAGCCAATCAACAGAAAGCTGAAGATAAAAAGAAAGAGTCCTGTCAGACTCCATTTTTTTGGAAATGACAGGACTCTTTATATCATAAAATCAGGACAGCCTAGTTTCAAAAGAACAAACTCTTCATAAAACAAAACTTTGGCGGCACCATTCTTTATCTAAACGGTTTTCTTTGAAATATAGCTCAGACTAATTTATTGGTTTGAGTATCAGGGAAAACTACCGACGGTTTAAATGATTTAGCTTCTTCAAAATCCATCAAAGCATACGACATGATAATAACCACATCCCCTACCTGAACCTTACGTGCGGCTGCACCGTTCAAACAAATACAACCTGAGCCACGTTCACCTTTGATGATATAGGTTTCAAAGCGCTCTCCATTGTTATTATCAACAATCTGAACTTTTTCACCTGCTATCATATTTGCGGCATCCATCAAATCTTCATCAATAGTAATACTACCCATATAGTTCAAGTTAGCTTCTGTAACTGTTGCACAATGAAGTTTTGACTTCAGAACTTCTATCATCATAACCGATTACTCCTTGTATTTAATATTATCAATCAAACGAACTTCACCACAGTAAACGGTGATACAGCCCACAATATAATCAGAATCATCCCATGAAGTGACATTCTGAAGCGTATTACCATCTACAATTTCGAAATATTCCAGTTCAAGACCTTCACTTGCCGCAATAGTCTCTGCAACAAATGACTTAGTTTCAGCCAAAGTATGATGTCTGCTGATTTCCACACTGGCAAACAAAGTCTTGGAAATCTGAACAGCCTGTTTGCGCTGTTCTTCTGAAAGTCTAGCATTACGACTGCTCAAAGCCAATCCATCCGCTTCACGAACAATCGGACAGCCCACAATTTCCAAATCAAACGGATATTTGCGAACCATTTCGCGAATAATAGCCAACTGCTGAAAGTCTTTTTCGCCAAAATAAGCACGATTAGGCTCAACGATCAAGAACAGTTTGCTCACAATCTGACACACGCCATTAAAATGGCCCGGACGATATTTTCCTTCCATTACTGTATCCAAAGGAGCATTATCAAACTGACGAGTATCAGGCTCTGGATAAACTTCTTCTACAGATGGGGCAAAAACGAAAGATACGCCTTCAGCTTCCAATAACTTGCAGTCAGCATCAAGGGTACGAGGATATTTCTGCAAATCGTTCTTATCATTGAACTGGGTAGGGTTTACAAAATCACTGACTACCACTACATCGTTTTCAGCAACGGCACGTTTTACCAACGAAGCGTGTCCTGCATGCAAAGCTCCCATTGTTGGTACCAAACCTACAGTCTTACCATCTTTACGGCAAGCAGAAAGTTCAGCACGGAGCTCTTCAATCTTTTGAATTACCTTCATTTTATATTTTAGTTAAACCTTTCAATTCTAAAAACGGATGCAAAGTAAACCATAATTTACCAATAAAAGAAACAGAATAGAGGAAATAGCTTCATCACGTCCAAAAAATTGTACAAAAAGCAGCAGAAATACGATTTATCAGCCTATATATCATAGTTATTATGATGCTTTAAATAAATATTAAGACGAGTGAATTTCTACATTAACTCTTTTTTTTGTACCTTTGCAAAATGTTAATAGGCAAACTAAATAATAATGAGCACTAAAAAAGTTTTATTTATTACACAAGAAATTACTCCTTACGTACCGAAAAGTAACTTAGCAAACATTGGCCAGGACCTGCCGCAAGCTATTCAAGAGAAAGGTCGTGAAATTCGTACGTTCATGCCTAAGTGGGGCATAGTTAATGAACGAAGAAACCAATTGCACGAAGTAATTCGCCTATCGGGAATGAACTTAATCATCGATGACACAGATCATCCGTTGATCATCAAAGTAGCTTCTATTCAGGCTGCCCGTAGACAAGTATACTTCATCGATAACGATGATTATTTCCAGCACCGCCAAATGACATGCGATGAGAATGGTACAGAGTATGAAGACAATGGCGAACGTGCCATCTTCTATGCACGTGGCGTACTTGAAACAGTCAAGAAATTACGCTGGAACCCAGAAGTAATCCATTGTCATGGTTGGATGAGTGCTATGACTCCGCTTTATGTGAAAAAAGCATACTGCGACGAACCTTCTTTCCGCGATTCAAAGGTTATTTTTTCCCTTTACAAAGAAGGATTCAACTCTGATTTGGCTGAAAATTTCAAAGAACAACTTTTGTTCCGCGACATTACGCCAGAAGATGTGAACATGATTCAAGACAAGGTCAACTACAAAGAATTGTGCAAATTGGCCATTACTTACTCTGACGGAGTTATCTTGAACAGTGAAGACATAGACCCTGAATTGATTGAATATGCTCACAGTCTGAACATCCCAGTCCTAGAATATAGCGAAGGCGAAGAATATACAAATGCCTGCAACGAGTTCTATGATAAGATTGGAACAGATCCAGAATAAAGAAAACGACTAATATAAAGATATATGAAATTCAAGTTCTTGGCGGCTATCGCTTTAGCCGCTACACTCTTTAGCTGTGACGATACGACCAGCGGTATAGGTGAGTTTATATCTGACAACGAAAAAATAAATGCTTTTGCTGACGATTATGCCATTTCAACTCGTACAGTGGTTATGGATTCCATTTATTCTCGTTCGGAAGAAGCATATTTGGGCAGATATACAGATCCGGATTTTGGACTGATTACCGCCGATTTCATCACACAAATCAACTGTCCAGAAAGATTCCGATTGCCGGAAACAACTCAAGACATTGAAGAAACTACCCTGAACATTATCTACCATTCTTTCTATGGAGACTCTTTGGCTCCAATGCATTTACGCGTAGATACGCTCAGCAAGGTAATCAATGATGATGGACGCGACCTGTCGATTTATTATACTTCTTTCAACGCGAAAGATTATTACGACGAGTCACAGCCTGCATTAGCAGAAAAAGTGTATGAGGCAGTAGACTTTACTATTCCCGATTCCATCAGAAATACAAGAACTTACTTAAATGTAGAAGTTAATTTAGGCAGTAATTTCAGTAAATACTTGATGGATAAATACAAGGAAAACGACCACAAGAATTTTGATGATTCCTATGCCTTTATCAACAATGTATTAAAGGGATTGCACGTTCATGTAACGCAAGGTGAAGGTTCTGTCCTTTACATTGACGACATTCAGATGAACATGAAGGTGAAATACTTGATCAAAAGAAAATCCACTGGTAAAGTAGACTCAACAGCTTACACGACCATTGCCATGGCTACAACAAAAGAAGTATTCATGTCTACTCATCTGGAAAATTCGGACAAGCTAAAAGAATTGGCAGCTCAAACCGAACATACTTACATCAAGACTCCTGCTGGATTATGCACTGAGATAACATTCCCTTTGCAGCAGATGTTTGACGACCACAAGGGAGATACGTTGAACTCTGTATCACTTGAAATTTTAAAATACAAAGACAGTGGAGAGAATTCAAACCTTTCTCCTTATAAAGCAGGTACTCCAAACGAGCTGTTGCTTTTGAGAAAAAAAGATTTGAAGGATTTCTTTGAAAAGAACCGTATGTTCGATAATGTCACTTCATTCTTAGGAGTATATAACCAACAAACCAACAGCTATTCTTTCTCTAAGCTGAACCGACTCATCAGTAAAATCTTTACAGAAATGAAGAGCGGAAAAGAAATGGCGAAGGATTGGGACAAAATTCTTTTGATTCCTGTAAGAACAGAAAGAGACCCAAAACAAAATGTTATTTCCATTGCACATGACTTGCAAGTAAATTCAGCCCGTTTGATTGGAGGCGAAAACGGCAAAGAAATCAAAATTGACATTGTATATACTCAGCCTATCCCTTATTAAGCATTCTTATATTCTCTATAAAAGCCGTTTCAGCATAAAAAGCTGAAACGGCTTTTTTTATGTCCTTTTAACCTACTATAGATCTTTTCAAGCTTAAGCCCCTTTTTAATCACGACAGAAACACTTTTCTAAATCTATCCTTCACGAGTATACAACGAAGTCATAAATATCCCATATAATGACAAAAAGGAAGACTGAAATCCTGTTTACTTGAGTTCAAACGTCACCTGAAAAGGATTTTTATCAAGGCAAATACAAAAAAGAGGGTGTGTCAAATCACCTTTTTTTTAAAAAAGAGCGCTGTATAGCCGAACT
>JAHHQU010000028.1 GCA_020026225.1 Phocaeicola sp.
TACTGCAGATTGTGGGAGAGTAGGTAGTCGCCGTTTTACGGAAGCCTCGAGGTAGAAATACTTCGGGGCTTTTTTGTTTTTCTCATATTCCGGCTTTGTTCCTTGCATCGGTGTACTTGGGTTGAAGACCTCTTTCCGTATCTTCCATCACTTTTCAGTTGCTATGAAAGAAATTGTTATGCTTTTTCAATCAGAAAAAGTTAAATGACATCATGAGAAACAGGGTCTATATTTGTTACAAGAAGTGTAAGTAAAATCCCTGATATCTTTTTATGCAGGTAAATATAAAGTCATCCTTAAATTTTTATCAGATTATTAGAATTCCTTGTAATAACAGTTATTATTGATTCGTATAAGAAATTCCCATTATACAAGTTCATACCTAAATGTTGTTATATGGTATCTGGCACATACCTTCGTCTATCAGAACACTTTTATATGCTGTATAACATGTATTTAGAAAATGATTGAAAATCTTGTGAAGATTTCTTCTTTTTCCAAAAATCTCCTCTTTAAAATGAGAAAACTTCGTTTCATTTTAGTATATTTGAACGACGTTTAAAAGTGCTCTATTTAAACTCACTCTTAATTATTAGACCTTAGATATGATTTAGAGAATCATGTAATAATAATATATACAGATATGGAAAATAAAATTCAAGAACTAACCGATAAAATCTATCGCGAAGGTGTCGAAAAAGGTAATGAAGAGGCACAGCGAGTTATCAGTGCAGCTCACGAAGAAGCTCAGAAACTGGTAGAAGATGCAAAGCGGGAGGCAGAAGCTATTTTGTCTGCTGCTCATAAATCTGCAGAGGAACTGAAACAAAATACACAATCGGAACTGAAGCTTTTTGCCGGACAAGCTTTAAATGCTTTGAAGACCGAAGTCGTAAATTTGCTTACCAATCAGACTGTATCTGAAGCAGTGAAGGGCTTCACTTCTGATAAAGATTACCTCAACAAATTCATTGTTTCTTTAGCATCTCAATGGTCAACCAATGAATCAATCGTGATTTCAGTGAAGGATGCCGATGCATTAAAGAAATATTTTGCAGCCAATGCGAAGGGTTTGCTTGATAAGGGAGTATCCATAGAGAAGGTGAACGGTTCTAAAGTGTTATTCTCAGTTTCACCAGCCGATGGATCTTATAAAGTAAACTTTGGAGAAGAAGAATTTGAAAATTACTTTAAAGAGTTTCTTCGTCCCCAGCTTGTAGAAATGTTGTTTTAATGAAGGCTTATGAGTGCTTATTATTATCTGGTAGCTGGTTTGCCTGACATTTCTCTTGAAGATGGTAAGCTAAGTTACACAGTTGAAAGTTTTAAATCGGAAATCTATCCAGAACTCTCTGGGAAAGATCAGCGCTTGGTAGATCTCTTTTATTTGAAATTCGATAATGAGAACCTACTTTCTTTATTGAAGAATAAAGAAGCTGTATTACAGCGTTACGGACTGTATACCTCGGATGAATTGCTGCAATTAATAGATGCAGTAAGAGAAGGAGATTCTCCACAGAAAAAATATCCGATATATTTCTATTCCTTTGTAAAGCAATATCTAGAATTATCTCCAGAAGATTTATACTGTGCAAACGATATGTTGGCTGCGGCTTATTATGACTATGCAATGAAGTGTAGTAACAAGTTCGTCGCTTCATGGATTGAATTCAATCTGAATCTTAATAATATTCAGGCGGCTTTGGCTGCACGAAAGTATAAGATGGATGTTTCGTCTGTAATAGTCGGACAGACCGAAGTCAGTGAATTGCTGAGAACTTCGAATGCACGCGATTTCGGATTGAATGATATGCTGGTCTATTTTGAACCTTTACAAAGAATCATTGAGATAGAAGAACTGGTTGAAAGAGAGAAAAAAGTGGACTCCCTGAAGTGGAAGTGGCTTGAAGAAAACTCATTCTTTCATTATTTTACAGTAGAACGTATCTTTGTTTTCCTTCTTCAATTGGAAATGATAGAGCGTTGGATTTCATTGGATAAAGAAAAAGGTAATGAACTTTTCCGTCAGATGATACAAAGTTTGAAGGACGAGGTTCAGATACCGGAAGAATTTAGAAAATAGTAAAACAAAATAAAATGGCAACAAAAGGAACTGTTTTAGGCGTTATCGCCAATATGGTTACATTGACTGTTGACGGTCCTGTAGCACAAAATGAAATTTGCTACATTAAGACAGGCAACGACCGCTTGATGGCTGAAGTAATTAAGGTGGTAGGCAAAAATGTGTATGTTCAGGTTTTTGAAAGTACACGTGGGCTGAAAGTTGGAGCCGAAGCCGAATTTACTGGTCACATGTTGGAAGTCACTTTAGGACCAGGTATGCTATCGAAGAACTACGATGGCTTGCAGAATGATTTAGACAAGATGGAAGGCGTGTTCTTGAAACGTGGACAATATACCTATCCATTGGATAAAGATAAAAAGTGGGCATTTAAACCGATTGTAAAGTCAGGGGATGAAGTAGGTCCTTCCGCTTGGTTAGGTGAAGTGGAAGAAAACCATCAGCCGTTGAAAATAATGGTGCCTTTTCAGTTGAATGGTACGTACAAGGTAAAATCAATCGTCCTTGAAGGCGAGTATCAGATAGAAGATACAATTGCCGTATTAGTCGATGAAGAAGGAAAAGAAATTCCTGTTACTATGATTCAGAAATGGCCGGTTAAAAAGGCTATGACTAATTATCAGAGCAAGATTCGTCCGTATAAATTGCTTGAAACAGGGGTGCGTGTGATTGATACCGTGAATCCGATTGTGGAAGGTGGTACAGGCTTTATTCCTGGTCCGTTTGGTACAGGTAAGACCGTTTTGCAGCATGCTATCTCAAAACAAGCGGAAGCGGATATTGTAATCATCGCAGCTTGTGGTGAACGTGCCAATGAGGTCGTGGAAATCTTCACTGAGTTCCCTGAATTGATAGACCCGCATACGGGCAGAAAATTGATGGAACGTACCATTATCGTTGCAAATACTTCAAACATGCCGGTAGCAGCACGTGAAGCATCAGTATATACGGCCATGACTATGGCTGAGTTCTATCGTGCCATGGGATTGAGAGTGCTGTTGATGGCCGATTCTACTTCTCGTTGGGCACAGGCTTTGCGTGAAATGTCTAACCGTATGGAAGAGTTGCCTGGTCCAGATGCCTTCCCGATGGATATTTCTGCCATCATTTCCAACTTCTATGGCCGTGCAGGATTCGTTCATTTGAATAATGGCAAGACAGGTTCAATTACATTTATAGGAACCGTTTCTCCTGCCGGTGGTAACTTGAAAGAACCGGTAACCGAAAATACGAAGAAGGTAGCTCGTTGCTTCTATGCATTGGAGCAGGAACGTGCCGACCGTAAACGTTATCCAGCAGTGAATCCGATCGATTCTTATTCCAAGTATTTGGAGTATCCAGAGTTTGAAAAGTACATTGCAGAACGTATCAACGGTGATTGGATTGGCAAGGTTAACGAACTGAAGACTCGTTTGCTTCGCGGTAAAGAAATTGCAGAACAGATTAATATCTTGGGTGATGACGGTGTACCAGTAGAATATCATGTAACATTCTGGATGTCAGAATTGATAGACTTCGTAATCCTCCAGCAAGATGCATTCGATGAAATCGATGCGGTAACTCCGATGGAGCGTCAGGAAGATATCGTAAACTTGGTAATCAATATCTGTCATACCGAATTCCAATTTGATAACTTCGTAGAAGTAATGGATTACTTCAAGAAGATGATTAATATCTGCAAGCAGATGAACTACTCGCAGTACAAGTCTGAGAAGTATGAAGGATTCTTGAAACAACTGGATGATTTGGTTGCCGAAAGAAGAGTGAAATAATTGGATTCATTAATTAACAAACAAAAAATGGCAACAAAAGCTTTTCAAAAGATATATACGCAGATTAGCCAAATTACGAAAGCCACTTGCTCGCTGAAGGCTTCAGGGGTGGGGTATGACGAATTGGCTATGGTGAATGGTAAATTAGCTCAGGTGGTTAAAATCGCAGGAGATGAAGTGACGCTGCAGGTGTTTGAAGGAACCGAAGGTATTCCTACGAATGCAGAAGTCGTATTCTTGGGAAAATCACCGACGTTAAAGGTTAGTGAACAGCTTGCAGGACGCTTCTTCAATGCTTTTGGTGATCCGATTGATGGAGGACCAGAGATTGAAGGCGTTGAAGTGGAAATTGGCGGTCCTTCAGTAAATCCTGTTCGACGCAAACAACCGTCAGAATTGATTGCTACAGGTATCGCCGGTATTGACTTGAACAATACACTGGTATCAGGACAGAAGATCCCGTTCTTTGCAGACCCCGACCAGCCGTTCAATCAGGTTATGGCTAATGTGGCACTGCGTGCAGAAACCGATAAGATTATTTTGGGTGGTATGGGTATGACAAACGATGACTACCTGTATTTTAAGAATGTCTTCTCAAATGCCGGTGCATTGGACCGTATCATTTCATTTGTGAATACTACAGAAAATCCTCCGGTAGAACGATTGCTGATTCCTGATATGGCATTGACGGCTGCTGAATACTTTGCAGTGGAACATAACCAGAAAGTCTTGGTATTGCTTACCGATATGACCTCTTATGCCGATGCGTTGGCTATCGTGTCTAACCGTATGGACCAGATTCCTTCTAAAGACTCTATGCCGGGTTCTCTGTATTCAGACTTGGCCAAGATTTATGAAAAGGCTGTTCAGTTCCCTTCAGGCGGTTCTATTACAATTATTGCAGTGACTACGTTGTCTGGTGGTGATATTACTCATGCAGTGCCAGATAATACCGGATACATTACTGAAGGTCAGTTGTTCTTGCGTCGAGACAGTGATATTGGTAAGGTTATCGTTGACCCATTCCGTTCTTTGTCACGTTTGAAACAGTTGGTAAGTGGTAAGAAGACCCGTAAAGACCATCCGCAAGTGATGAATGCTGCAGTCCGTCTGTATGCCGATGCTGCTAATGCAAAGACAAAGATGGAGAATGGTTTCGACTTGACCGACTATGACGAACGTACTTTGGCCTTCGCTAAAGACTACGCAAATCAGTTGCTTGCTATTGACGTCAACTTGAATACAACAGAAATGTTGGATGTTACTTGGGGCTTGTTTGGCAAATACTTCAAGCCAGAAGAAGTGAACATCAAGAAAGAATTTGTGGACCAATACTGGAAGCAGTAATTCATTAAACCGACAGAGAAATGGCTATAAAATTTCAATATAACAAAACCTCACTCCAACAGCTTGAAAAGCAGCTGAAGGTCCGTGTGCGTACTTTGCCTATTATCAAAAATAAGGAAAGTGCACTCCGACTGGAAGTAAAGCGCTGTAAGGCTGATACCGTGGAGCTGGAGGAAAGTCTGGAAAGACAAATTCAGGCGTATGAAGCCATGTTCGCACTCTGGAATGAATTCGATACTTCATTAATAAAAGTGAAGGATGTTCATTTGGGCGTTCGTAAAATTGCCGGTGTTCGTGTCCCCTTATTGGAAGACGTGGATTTCGACATTCGCCCTTACAGCTTGTTTTGTGCTCCCAAATGGTATGCCGACGGCATTCATTTGTTGAAAGATTTAGCACGGACAGCTGTAGAAAGGGATTTTATGGAAGCCAAATTGGGCTTGCTGGAACATGCACGTAAAAAGACCACTCAGAAAGTTAATCTTTTTGAGAAGGTTCAGATTCCTGGTTATCAGGATGCTTTAAGAAAAATCAAACGATTTATGGAGGATGAAGAGAACCTTTCTAAGTCTTCTCAGAAGATTCTTAAATCACTCCAGGAAAAGAGAAAGGAGGCTGAGGAATGATTTCTAAAATGAAAAAGCTGACTTTTCTGGTTTATCATAAAGAATACGATTCTTTTTTGAAGAGTATTCGTGAACTGGGAGTCATTCACATATTTACCAAGTCTCAAGGTGTTGCCGAAAATGCCGAACTTCAAGATAAGATTCGCCTGGCTGCTCGCTATACTGCTGCAATGAAATATTTGAAGGGGTTGGCGGTAGAACAAGTGGCTCACGTAGGAGAGGCGGCTAAAGGTGAAGAAGCTTTGAAGAACTTGGATGAAATACAGCAGAAGATGCAGCAGCTTTCTCATCGCCTGCAGGCTCTGGACAAGGAGAAGTCTGTTTTGGAACCTTGGGGTAATTTTGATCCTAACAATTTGACCCGTTTGCGTGAATCAGAATATCAGGTGGATTTTTATATCTGTTCTGAAAAACTTTTCAAGCAAGAGTGGATTGATCTTTATCATGCTACGGTAATCAACAAGATAGGTTCTAAGTTGTATTTTATGACCGTTACACCAGTGGAAGACCATGTGGAATTGGAAGTAGAATATGCTAAATTACCAGAAAGCTCATTGGTAGATTTGCAGGCTCAGCAAGAGAGCGTTCAGCAGGAAAATCAAGCACTTCAAGATAAGTTGAAGGAAATGGCTGCTACAGACATCCCCGATTTGATGGCTGCACAGCAAGCTGTATATTCTCAGATAGAACTTTCTAAAGTTGTTTTGAGTACCGATTCATTGGCAGATAATAAATTGATGCTTTTGGAAGGTTGGGTACCTGCAAGCAAATTGGAGGAAGTTCAGAACTTCTTGGCTTCGCAAGATGTCTATCATGAAGCTGCCGATCCTGTACCGGGGGATGATGTTCCAATTCAGTTGCTGAATGACAAATTCTCTCGCTTGTTCGAACCGATTATGCGATTGTATATGTTGCCTAAGTACAATGAATTGGACTTGACACCATTCTTTGCACCGTTCTTCATGTTGTTTTTCGGACTGTGCTTGGGTGATTCAGGCTACGGAGCATTCATGCTGTTCGGTATATTCATTTACCGTATGATAGCTAAGAATATCGAGCCGTCCATGAAGTCAATTCTATCATTGGTACAGTTGCTCGGCTTCTCAACCATGTTGTGCGGATTGCTGACAGGAACTTGCTTTGGATTTAATCTGTATGAAATCAATCTTCCATTCTTCCAGAATTTGAAAGATATGGTAGCCCTTGACAATCAGCAGATGTTTAACCTTTCTTTGATTTTGGGTGGCATACAGATTATCTTTGGTATGATTCTGAAGGCAGTTAATCAGACCATCCAGTTTGGTTTCAAATATGCTGTAGGCACAGTGGGATGGCTGCTTGTATTAGTCAGCACAGCTTTGGCATTTGCATGGCCTGGCTTGATGGCTATGGGGTCAACTCCTCACTTGGTTATCGTAGGATTAGGCTTGTTGATGGCTTATCTGTATAACAGTCCGGACAAGAATATCTTCGTGAATGTCGGTCTCGGCTTATGGGACAGCTACAATATGGCGACGGGTTTGTTAGGTGATATCTTATCCTATGTCCGTTTGTTTGCATTGGGCTTGTCTGGGGGTATCTTGGCCAGCGTATTCAACAGCTTGGCTGTAGGTATGAGTCCAGATAATGTCATTGCTGGTCCGATTGTCATGGTCTTGATATTTGTAATAGGTCACTCCATCAATATGTTTATGAATGTGCTGGGTGCAATGGTACATCCGATGCGTTTGACTTTCGTGGAATTCTTTAAGAATTCGGGCTACGAAGGTGGAGGAAAGGAATACAATCCGTTTAAGAAATAAAAAGAACTCCATCCTTTCAGCGGCTCAAGGATGGATGAGAAAAGAAGGAACCGCATGAACTTGTTTAAAATAATATTTAATTTATAAATTATGGAAATGAATCTTTTGATAGCCTATATCGGCATCGCAGTTATGATTGGTTTGTCTGGCATTGGTAGTGCTTATGGTGTAACAATCGCAGGTAACGCTTCTATTGGAGCTTTGAAGAAAAATGACAGTGCATTTGGTAACTTCTTGGTATTGACAGCACTTCCTGGTACACAGGGTTTGTATGGCTTTGCCGGATATTTTATGTTCCAGAGTATCTTCAACGTATTGACTCCTGAGATTTCATCCATTCAAGCATGTGCCGTTTTAGGTGCTGGCGTAGGCTTAGGTCTTGTCGCTTTGTTCTCTGCTATCCGTCAGGGTCAAGTATGTGCAAACGGTATCGCTGCTATCGGACAAGGTCACAATGTATTCGGAAATACTTTGATTCTTGCCGTATTCCCAGAATTGTATGCGATTGTAGCATTGGCAGCAACTTTCTTGATGGGTTCTGCTCTTGCATAAAAGAAAAATAGTCAAATTAGAAAAAATGCCTGAAACTGGATTTCCTTAGTTTCAGGCATTTGTGTTTTCGTACAGGATCTTTTATATTAACAAAAACAAAAAAACAAAATTTAAGTTTTTTTGCCTTGTTCTCAGTTTTTTTATATCTTCGCAGCCGTATAAAGAAATAATATAGCAATTATGGAACAGCCTCTGATTCCCGATTATATCTTTGAATCAAGTTGGGAAGTGTGTAACAAAGTTGGTGGTATTTATACCGTTTTATCTACAAGAGCTAAAACATTGCAGGATGCCTTTAAGGATAGAATTATTTTTATAGGTCCTGATGTTTGGATTGGTAAAGAAAATCCCCTGTTTGTGGAAGACAAGTCTGTCTTAAACGATTGGAGAAAGCATGCGCTTAAATCTGAAGGCCTGCGCGTTCGTGTAGGTCGTTGGCAGATTCCGAGCAATCCAATCGCTGTCTTGGTTGATTTTACTCCTTTCTATGCTCAAAAAAATGCGATATATGGTCAGACTTGGAATGATTTCCAGGTAGACTCCCTTCATGCTTACGGTGATTACGATGAAGCATCTATGTTCTCGTATGCAGCTGGAAAAGTAGTGGAAAGCATTTATCGTTTTGCCTTAAGTGCAAGTGATAAGGTCATTTATCAAGCTCATGAGTGGATGACAGGCCTCGGTGCCCTGTATATTCGTAAGTATGTGCCTGAAATCGCTACTATTTTTACAACTCATGCCACTTCCATAGGTCGTTCGATTGCAGGAAATGGCAAGCCTCTTTATGATTACTTGTTTGCATACAATGGTGATCAGATGGCACGTGAATTGAATATGGAATCAAAACATTCCATTGAAAAGCAGACTGCTCATCATGTAGATTGTTTTACTACAGTAAGTGAAATTACAAACAATGAATGTAAAGAATTGCTCGACAAGCCTGCCGATGTGATTCAGATGAACGGTTTCGAAGATAATTTTGTGCCTAAAGGTCGCTCTTTCTCGTTGAAACGACAGAAAGCTCGAGAAACCATGATTAATTTGGCGAATAAGTTACTTGGAACTTCATTGACTGACGATACCCTTATCATAGGAACAAGCGGACGTTATGAGTTCAAGAATAAAGGTATTAACGTTTACGTTGAGGCTTTGAATCGTTTGACACGTGACAAGAACTTGAAACGTGACGTTTTAGCCTTCATCAATGTACCAGGATGGGTGGGCGATGCTCGTGAAGACTTGAAGGAACGCTTGCAGAGCGATGAGCACTTTGACACACCGCTGCCAGTACCATTTATTACCCATTGGTTGCATAACATGAGCCATGATCAGGTATTGGATATGTTGAAATACTTGAACATGTCTAATAGTGCCGATTCCAAAGTAAAGGTTATTTTTGTTCCTTGTTATTTGGACGGAAGAGATGGCATTGTCAATCTTACTTATTATGATATGGTCTTGGGTAACGACTTGAGCGTTTATCCTTCTTATTACGAACCTTGGGGATATACTCCATTGGAAAGCGTCGCTTTCAAAGTTCCTACCATTACTACAGATTTGGCAGGTTTCGGCATGTGGGTCAATGCTGAATTGGGTCATGTAGGCGAAATAAAAGACGGTGTTAAAGTCATCCACCGTACTGATTATAATTATTCAGAAGTGGCTGATTGCATTAAAGATAATATTGCTGATTTTTCTAATTACTCTGCCAGTGAGGTAGAAAAAATCAGAAAGAGTGCCCATAAGTTATCTCAGAAAGCATTATGGAAGCACTTTATAAAATACTATTACCAAGCTTATGATTTTGCATTAAGAAACATGATGCAAAGATTACCTAAATAACCGAATTCTTAATTTAAGTTTTTAAAAATATGAAAATCAAAACTAATAATGCAAATGCTCCGGTTTGGAAAGATGTGAATGTAAAGTCACATATTCCAGAATCGTTGAAGATGTTGGAGGAAATGGCCCGCAATATTTGGTGGGCATGGAATGATGACGCAACAGCAATGTTCAGGTCATTGGATCCGGAATTGTGGGCTGCTGTCGGTCAGAATCCAGTTGTTCTTCTTGAAAGATTGAATTACGAAAAGTTGGAAGCTCTTTCTGAAAACAAGGAAGTTCTTGCAAAGATCAATGATATTTATGCCAAGTTCAAGGCTTACATGAACGAAAAACCAAACGCAAACCGTCCTTCAGTAGCTTATTTTTGTATGGAATACGGGTTGACTCATGTATTGAAAATCTATTCAGGAGGTTTGGGTGTTTTGGCTGGTGACTACTTGAAAGAAGCATCAGATAGCAACGTAAATATGTGTGCGGTAGGTTTCTTGTACCGTTACGGCTATTTCAGCCAGAGCCTTTCTATGGATGGACAGCAAATCGCTAATTATGAAGCTCAGAATTTCGGCAGTCTTCCTCTTGAATGCGTTTTGGATGAAAATGGCAAACCGGTTGTCCTCGACGTTCCTTATTTGAATTATTATGTACACGCTTTTGTATGGCGTGTAAATGTCGGTCGTGTGCCTTTGTATCTGTTGGATACAGACAATGAATTGAACAGCGAATTCGACCGCTCTATTACATACCAGCTTTACGGGGGTGACTGGGAAAACCGCTTGAAACAGGAAATCTTGTTGGGCATTGGTGGCGTATTGCTGTTGAAGAAACTCGGTATCAAGAAAGATATCTATCACTGCAACGAAGGTCACGCAGCATTGTGTAACGTACAGCGTCTGTGCGAATACGTAGAAAGCGGCATGACTTTTGAAGAAGCTCTTGAAATCGTTCGTGCTTCTTCTTTATATACAGTACATACTCCAGTTCCTGCTGGTCACGATTATTTTGATGAAGGCTTGTTCGGAAAGTACATGGGCGGTTATCCGCAGCGTATGGGCATTTCATGGCAGGACTTGATGGATTTGGGTCGTATCAATCCGGGAGATGTAAATGAACGTTTCTGTATGTCAACTTTTGCTTGCAACACCTGTCAGGAAGTGAATGGTGTAAGCTGGTTGCACGGTAAAGTTTCTCAGGAAATGTTTGCTGGTATCTGGAAAGGTTATTTCGCTGAAGAAAACCATGTAGGATATGTTACCAACGGTGTACACTTCCCAACTTGGTGTGCTTCTGAATGGAAGTCTCTTTACGGCAAATACTTCGATAAGAACTTCATGAAGGATCAGTCAAATCCTAAAATCTGGGAAGCTATCTATAATGTGCCTGATGAAGAAATCTGGAGCACTCGTATGGCATTGAAGAATAAATTGATTAACTATATCCGTAATCAGTTTCGTGATACTTGGTTGAAGAACCAAGGTGACCCTTCACGTGTCGTATCATTGATGGACAATATTAATCCAAACGCTTTGTTGATTGGTTTCGCTCGTCGTTTCGCCACTTACAAACGTGCACATTTGTTGTTTACAGATTTGGATCGTTTGTCAAAGATTGTAAATAATCCTGATTATCCAGTGCAGTTCTTGTTTGCTGGTAAGGCTCATCCACACGATGGTGCAGGTCAGGGCTTGATCAAGAAGATTGTTGAAATCTCTAAACGTCCTGAATTCTTGGGTAAGATCATTTTCTTGGAAAACTATGATATGAAGTTGGCTCGTCGTCTGGTATCAGGTGTTGATATCTGGATGAACACACCGACTCGTCCATTGGAAGCATCTGGTACATCTGGAGAAAAAGCGTTGATGAATGGTGTTGTCAATTTCTCTGTCCTTGACGGATGGTGGTTAGAAGGTTACCGAGAAGGAGCTGGTTGGGCGTTGACAGAAAAACGTACTTATCAGAATCAGGAACATCAAGACCAGTTGGATGCTGCTACTATCTATAGTATTCTTGAAACTGAAATCCTTCCATTGTACTATGCTCGCAACAAGAAGGGTTATTCAGAAGGCTGGATCAAGACTATCAAGAATTCTATCGCACAGGTTGCTCCTCATTATACTATGAAGCGTCAGCTTGATGATTATTATACCAAGTTCTACAATGTAGAAGCTAATCGTTATCATAAATTGGCTGCAGACAATAATGCAAAAGCGAAAGAGATAGCGAAGTGGAAAGAAGAAGTGGTAGAAAAATGGGATACCATTGAAATCGTTAAATGGGACAAGTGTGAAGAACTTCGTCATGGCAGCATTGAAAGTGGTAAGGAATACACTATTACTTGTGTAGTGGACGAAAAAGGTTTGAAAGACGCAGTCGGTTTGGAATTGGTAGTAACCTATACAAATGCAGAAGGCAAGGAACACATCTATTCTGTAACACCGATGGAAATGGTGAAGAATGAAGGTGATTTATATACATTCCGTCTGATATACAGCTTGTCGAATGCCGGCAGCTTTAAACTGGCTTACCGTATGTATCCAAAGAACGAAGAATTGGCACACCGTCAGGACTTCGCATACGTTCGTTGGATTAATGCCTGAATTTAACGTAGTTTGCTTTTAATATTCGGTCTTATTCTTCATGAGGAGAATAAGACCGTTTTTTTTGTCTTTTGTCTTGAAGAGATTCCACTTGTCTTGGTGGGCTTTGTTGCGTTTTGTAACTTCTTGCTGCTCATAATTTAACATTTAAGGGGAATAAATGTAAAAAATGCAAATCAGATGCAGTATATTCTACTTTTTGCTATTTTAAAGACAAAATAGTTAAAACCATGCACTTATGAAAAAATTAAATTTATTAGGTATTATAGGCTTATTGATGACGTTTTCTGTCCTCTTTTCAAGTTGTGATGATGATGAAGGCTATTCTTTAGGAGACGTAGCTTTGGATTATGTAACGGTACATGTTCTGGGTGAGGGAACCTACAGCTATACAGGTGATTCTTGGGGTAGCATGTGGCCTGCCGCTCCAGTATCGTATCCCGACTTGAGATGGGCGGAAGGACAGCGTGCATTGATGTATTTCAATCCTCTTTACGATGACTTCTCCGGATATGATGTGGCCATTAAAGTATTGGATATCCAACCGATTCTGACGAAGCAGGTTGAAGAACTGACAGAGAAGAATGCCGAAGAATTCGGAGATGATCCCGCTGCCTTAACCAATGTATGGTTAGGTGGAGGCTTTATGAACATCACTTTTCAGCAGCGTCTCCCTCTTTCGCATAAGCATCGTGTAAGTCTGGTGAAGAATACGACGGCAGAATATGCTGATGACGGATACATTCACTTGGAGTTCCGCTACAATACTTATGGAGATGCGCCTGCAGAGAATCCTATAGTCGATGGAATGGTAAGTTATAATTTAGCTACGTTGGATTTTAAGGACCAGAAAGGAATTCAGCTGAGAATCAATTCAATCAAGAATGGAGAGAAAATCATACAGCTCGATTTCCAATCTAAAGAAACGGCTCCCCAAAACGAAAAGCTGAACTTTGAGAAATCGAAGGTGGAATAGTCATTGTTTTATAATGATAATTATCCTTTTAGAACTTTAAAATCGACCTGCAATCTTAGGATTTTTCGGATAAAAGTAACACCTTTACGGCGTAAGTAATAGTTAAAATGTTTATTTATGAAGAAAATTCTTATTTTATTATTTAGTCTGTTTACCCTTTCGGGTGTTGCTCATGCAGATAATGACAGACCCGTAAGTGCGAGTGCTCTTCCTGCTCAGGCACAAACTTTTATCAAGCATCATTTCAGTCATTCAGACATTGCCAAAGTATGGCAGGATGACGATGGCTTTGATGTACGCATGCGAAATGGCATTGAAATAGAGTTTGGAAGAAATGGGAAATGGACCGAAATCAAACGAAATAGAAAAGGACTGCCGGCTTCGGTTATCCCCAAACGGATTCTGCATCACGTGGTGGAATCTTATGGATCTAAAGTTCGGGTGGTTGAAATCAGTCGTGGATATGACGCCATCGAGATAAAACTCTCCAATGGCAAAGAACTCGAATTTGACCGTCAGACAGCAGATTTTATCCGAGAAGATGATTGATCATCCGTCTGCTTGAATAATGAAAGGCTCCGTTTAGCAAAGAGATTATCGCGCTAAACGGAGCCTTTTGTTTTTATAAAAATCCAGTCAAGGATTAGAAGCAGTATGCAATGCCGCCAGTGATGACGAACTGATTGTCACCGTCGATTAACTGGAATTTCGGTTCGATAATTAATTTGACGTTAGAAGCAATGTTGAATTCAGCTCCGGCACCGAATTTAGCTTGGAAGTCGCCTGAAGTAGGATTGCCTTCGACATGCAATTTGTGATGACCGTAACCGATTCCTACCAATGGGTACAAAGTTACGTCAGATGCAACAGGGAACAAGTAAGAGAAATTGGCACCCAAATCCCAGAAACTTACATAGTCATGCTTGAAATAGTAGTTGAATTCTGGTTCAATGCGGACATTATCCGTAATGTTGTATTGGAATCTTGCACCAATACCGAAAGATCTTTCACTTGCGTAGTTTAAGTTGATACCAAGAGCTTTGTCACCGCTGCTTTGAGCGAATGAAGTTGTAAGACCTGCAATGAGGCATACAAGTAACAATGTGATTTTTTTCATGATGTTTAGTTGTTATTTAGTTCAACATATACGCAAATATAAGAAAATTTTTAAAATAGTTGAATTTATGATTCTGCTTTTTAGGGAACCCGGTTATCTTTTGTGTTATTTGATTATAATAATAAGTTTGTGGACTTTAGAAGAGTTCCTTTGTGAAAAGACCTGTTTATCTACTGACATACGTCAGCAGTATTACCGACATAGGTCAGCAGCATTACTGACATACGTCAGCAGATAACAACGTCCATTCACAGCAGTGCCTTCCAATGGAGACTAAGCCGTAGGGGACAAATAGAAGGAAATATTTGAATCTTCTCGTATGGTTTTCAGATAAGGTTCATACCCTCAATGGGAACGTGAAAAAATCTCCACCCGTTCAGTTCTGACATTGATATCCTCTTGGAGATTTCATTTACATGAGGAAGACGTCGAATAGGGAGTTGTCTCATACTACCTCTTAGGCTCAAAAAAAATAGCCCCTGCTTCGAAAAGCAGAGGCTATTCCTATTTATATTCAAATATGGGCAAATTATTCCCATTCAATAGTTGCTGGTGGTTTGGACGAGATGTCATAGCATACTCTGTTGATGCCCTTCACCTTATTGATGATGCTGTTTGATACATGTCCCATAAATTCATAAGGCAGATGAGCCCAGTCGGCCGACATGGCATCGGTGCTTGTTACAGCACGTAAAGCAACAGCTTGTTCGTAGGTTCGTTCGTCTCCCATCACTCCGACACTCTGAACAGGAAGCAAGATTACTCCAGCCTGCCATACTTTGTCGTAGAGATTCCAGTCACGCAGACCTTGAATGAAGATGTCGTCCGCTTCTTGAAGAATGTGTACTTTTTCTGGAGTGACATCTCCTAAGATTCTTACAGCCAAGCCAGGACCAGGGAAGGGGTGGCGAGTAATCAGATGTTCTGGCATGCCAAGTTCTCTACCTACTTTACGGACTTCATCTTTGAAGAGGAGTCGTAATGGCTCGCAGAGGCTCAGGTGCATCTTTTCAGGCAAACCTCCTACATTATGGTGGCTTTTGATAACAGTTCCGGTAATGGATAATGATTCAATGCAGTCAGGGTAGATGGTTCCTTGTGCTAACCATTTGGCATCCTTTATTTTATGGGCTTCTTCTTCAAAAACGTCTATGAAGCCTTTGCCGATAATCTTACGCTTCTTTTCAGGTTCTTTTACGCCGGCTAAGTCATGGAAAAATCTTTCACTGGCATCTACACCTATGACGTTCAATCCAAGGCCCTGATAATCCTTCATTACGTTGGCAAATTCGTTTTTACGTAGCATGCCATGGTCTACAAAGATGCAGGTCAGGTTCGCTCCGATGGCCCGGTGAAGTAGAACAGCAGCGACTGATGAGTCGACTCCTCCGCTTAATCCAAGAATAACCTTGTCATTGCCCAACTGTTCTTTTAATTCAGAAACGGTGGATTCAATGAATGAAGTGGCACTCCAGTCTTGTTTGCCTCCACAAATGTCAACCACGAAGTTCTTCAGCATCTGTGTGCCGTCTTCGCTATGGAAAACTTCCGGATGGAATTGAACGCCCCATAGCTTTTCACCTTTGGCTTGATAAGCGGCCACTGTCACTTTCTTGGTTGAGGCAATGATTTCAAAATTGTCTGGAATGGCAGTAATGGTATCTCCATGACTCATCCATACTTGAGATTCTGCTCGTACACCTTTGAACAGCGGATTGTCTTGCATAAAAGTGGTCAGATGAGCACGTCCGTATTCACGGGTATTGGCTGGCTCAACTTTTCCGCCGTTCTTGTATGCCATGAATTGGGCCCCGTAACAGATTCCCAGAATAGGGTATTTGCCACGAATTTCGTTCAAATCTATTTTGAAAGCGTGTTCATCGTATACAGAGAAGGGACTTCCAGATAGAATGACTCCAATGATATCGGGATCATTGTGAGGAAATTTGTTGTAAGGAACAATCTCGCAATACATATTCAGTTCTCTGATGCGACGTGCAATTAATTGGGTCGTCTGTGAACCGAAATCGAGAATAATGATTTTTTCCTGCATAATTTTGTGTTATAATAGCGTTGTAATAACAATTGCGTGCAAAAGTAGTAAAATCATAAAAAAAAGAGATTTTTTGAAGAAAATATATAAGATATATTAAGGGTAATAATCATTCTTTTATATCTGAAGCCGTTGCTCGACCAGGTATTTGTCTGTATCAGGCGGCTTGGAACCGAACTTCTGTTCTGCTCATGTATTCTTTGAACCTGCATCCTTTATTCAGAAAAAAAAGCAGGCTTGCAATCTGGTGATTTGGGATTGCAAGCCTGCCTATAAGGTAAGAGATGGACCCTTAGATTTTGTAGTCTAACCAAGCGTCAATCAGCTTACGGGCGATACTCAATTTCTTGGGAATTTCTGGAAGGTGGTCACGAGAATAAAAAGCACCGGTACTTAATTCTTCATTCTGCAATTTGATTTCTCCACTTTCATATTCGGCCGAATAGCCTACCATGATTCCGCTGGGGTAAGGCCAAGGCTGACTTCCGAAATATTTCAGATTCTTGATGCGAAGACCTGTCTCTTCCATAACTTCGCGATGTACGCATTCTTCTAAGGTTTCACCCGGCTCGAGGAACCCAGCTACCAATCCTTTGAAAGTGCCGCGAAAGTTGCGTGCATGTACCAATAAAACTTTGTCGTCTTTTTTGATGAGGACGATGACGGCAGGAGAGATACGTGGATAAAACTCTTGTCGGCATTCAGGACACCGCTTGGCTATCGGTGAAACTTGGATAGTAGGTACACCGCACATGGGACAATAACGGCTGTTTTTGTCCCAATTCAGAATCTGAGATGCTTTCCCTGCACGTTGGTATTCTTCCAAAGGAAGTACATCGAAAGAGGCACGTAGGTCTTTCATCATCTGTGGGCTATCTTCATTTCCGGCTACGGGTGTATTGATGGCATACGTCTTGGCAGTATATCCATTGATATTTCCAATCGTATGTATCGTGCTTCCGATAGGAACCGCTACCGGTGGGCGGGTTCCGTAAGGAATATGGTAACCATCTTCTTTTTTCTCAATCAGCAATTGGCCGGAGTTAAATACGAACCAGCCACAATATTCGTCATTGTCAGTTTCCATAATCATATTGTATTCAGTTATCAAGCTTGTTTAATTCCTTTCATGGTCAGATTAATGCGTTTCCTTTCATGGTCTACACTCAAGACGCGTACACGTATATGTTGGTGTATGCTGACTACGGAGGTAGGATCGGATACAAATTGATCTGCCAGTTGGGAGATATGTACCAATCCGTTTTCTTTGATTCCTAAATCGACGAAACATCCGAAATTAGTGATGTTGGTAATGATGCCCGGAAGTTCCATGTCTTCGGTTATGTCATCTATGGTGCGGATGTTCTTGTCGAATTCAAAAAACTGGATTTTTTGGCGAGGATCCCGTCCCGGCTTGTCCAATTCCTGAAGAATGTCGGTAAGCGTGGGCAGACCTACCGTATCTGTAACGTATCGGTCTAATTCTATTTTTGCTCTCAGAGCCTTATCCTTGATCAAGTCGGCTACAGAACATTGTAAATCTTTTGCCATCTTTTCTACGATGCGGTAGCTTTCCGGGTGTACGGCAGAATTGTCCAAAGGATTTTGACCTTGAGGTATACGTAAGAATCCGGCACATTGTTCAAAAGCTTTTGCCCCCATGCGAGGAACTTTCAACAAGTCTTCACGCGAGCGGAACGGACCGTTTTCCGTACGGTAGTTGACAATGTTTTGAGCAAGGACAGGTCCCAGTCCAGAAACGTAAGTCAGCAGATGCTTGCTGGCCGTGTTTACATTGACACCTACCAAGTTCACGCAACTTTCTACGGTTTGGTCCAAAGAGGCTTTCAGTTTCGTTTGGTTCACGTCATGCTGGTATTGGCCAACTCCAATGGACTTGGGGTCAATCTTGACCAGCTCTGCTAAAGGATCCATCAAACGACGGGCGATGGATACGGCACCGCGTACGGTAACGTCGTAGTCTGGAAATTCTTCGCGGGCAGTTTTAGATGCCGAATAAATGGAAGCCCCATCTTCACTTACCACAAACACCTGTACTTCACGGTCGTACCGTAAGGATGTGACGAATCTCTCCGTTTCACGGCTGGCAGTTCCATTACCTATCGCAATCGCTTCTATATTATATTGCTCTACCAATTTTACCAGCTTGCGTGCCGCTTGGCTGGCTTCCGAACGAGGAGGGTGGGGAAAGATGGCCTCATTGTGGAGCAAGGTACCTTGGGCATCCAAACAAACGATTTTGCATCCCGTGCGGAATCCCGGGTCGATGCCTAAAGTCCTTTTCTGACCGAGAGGTGCAGCAAGTAGCAGTTGACGGAGGTTCTCTGCAAATACTCGGATGGCTTCGTCATCGGCATGTTCTTTGCTCAACGTTGCATATTCGGTCTCAATGGCAGGTCCTAACAAACGCTTGTAGGCATCTTTAATGGCTTCTTCTACCTGTTTTGAACAAGCATTCTTATTCCGAATGAAAATACGCTCCAAACGTTCATTGCATTCTTCTTCGTGGGCGGGAGAAAGGGTCACTTTCAGAATACCCTCCGATTCTCCTCTGCGTATTGCAAGCAGACGGTGTGAGCTGCAACGTTTTAACGGTTCGTTGAAGTCAAAGTAGTCCCGGTATTTTGCTGCCGCTTCATCTGATTCTTTTCTTTTTATGACTTTGGCTGTAACCATTCCTTGGCGGCTGAACAGGTTGCGGATTTGGTTGCGGGCACGTTCGTCTTCGCTGATTTGCTCCGCAATGATGTCGCGGGCTCCTTTTAAGGCGTCCGATTCGTCTTTAACCTCTCCTTTCACGAATTCCTGTACTTTTTTCTTCAGATCGTTTTCACGTTGCATCATCAGGAGAAGAGCCAAGGGTTCCAAGCCTTTCTGTCGGGCGATTTCCGCACGGGTCTTTCGCTTGGGTTTGTAAGGGAGGTAGATATCCTCCAGTTCAGTCGCTTCCCAGCAGTTTTCAATGCGAAGCTGCAGTTCATCGGTCAGTTTCCCTTGTTCCTTGATGCTTGTCAGTACTGTATGTTTTCGTTTGTCCAGTTCGACCAACTTTTCATATTTTGCATGGATGTCGCCGATTTGTACTTCATCCAGTCCGCCTGTCGCTTCTTTACGGTAGCGGCTGATAAATGGAATGGTTGCTCCTCCTTGTAATAATTTCAAAGTGTTCTCCACACGGTGAAGCGGGAGTTTGAGGGTATCGGCTATGATCTGGCTAAATTGTTCCATGTAGTTATTGAATTAATTTGAAATCTATAGTAGTAACATAGAGCTTTATCTGAAAGCTCTGCATTCAAGCTCTTTTTATCTCCTAAGGTTATAGGATGCAAGATGCTTTTGTTTCTTTATGCAAACATACATAAATCTCTTGAATTCTATATACTCTTTTAAAGATACAAAAGCTCCTTTTGAATGATTGCATAAGGATTTCTTTCAGATTGTGTAGAATTTATGGGGTGGAAATGCAGTGGAAGTGGGAGGATTTAAGGAGGACTGCTGACTTTTATGGCAAAGGAAGGACTTTCTGTCCTTTATTTGTTCATTCCTGTTAAGACAACTCCCTGATTTCGTCATTCATATCAAGAAGAACGGATGGGAAAAGTCTTAAAATATCCTTGATAAAATATTTCTGTTTATTAAACTTTATTTATCTTTGCAATGGTTTATATGTATGAACAAATAAAATAAAAAGTAAACAATATACTAAATTATATGTCAATGATAAATTCTAAGTATGATAAATTTCCAGCTACGAGAATAAAGGATGGTTGGATAAAGAAAGATTGGAATAATATCCTTCCTTTGTTTTCGAATGTGACACTTCTTTCTGTTGATTTTTATTCAGGAATCTTGGAAAAGGAAGTGATTGAAACTTTTTTAAGTTTGTCCTTTAATTTAGTTATTGATACGAGAGAGTTGTTAAAGCCCGAGGAAGAAGTACGAAGAATGACAGCCTCGTTCATGACTGACGACACTTTGTTTGGTTTCATGACGAACTTGCGGTTGAAGGACTTCTTTGATGCTTCGAAAGTAGAAGCTGCTCGAAAGAAAATCCAGGAAGCGGAAGGTCGCGTCTTGGTCATAGGAACAGGAGCCACTTGGGTGACCGAAGGGTTGGATGCAACCACTGTTTATGCCGACATGGCTCGATGGGAAATCCAGCAGCGTTTTCGTAAGCATCTGGTCAGAGGACTGGGTGTAGACAATCATGAGGATGCAGTGAGCATTCAGTACAAACGTGGTTATTTCATTGATTGGAAAGTCTTGGATATCTATAAGGACGGACTGTTCTCGATGATAGATTATTGGTTGGATACTAACGATGCTGATACTCCGAAGCTGATTGACAAGGAAACGTTCTTCAAAGGTATTGATGCTACGGTACATAAGCCATTTCGTGTGGTTCCGTTCTTTGACCCTGCTCCATGGGGAGGGCAATGGATGAAAGACGTCTGTGGTTTGGATAAAGACAAGATAAATTACGGTTGGTGCTTTGACTGTGTGCCTGAAGAAAACAGTCTGCTGTTTGAGGTGGAAGGCATTCTCTTTGAATTACCTTCTCAAGACTTGGTGTTGTTGAGAAGTCGGGAACTCCTGGGTGAACCGGTTGAGGCGCGCTTCGGTAAGGATTTCCCAATCCGTTTTGACTTCTTGGACACCATGGGAGGTGGAAATCTAAGTTTGCAGGTACATCCTACCACTCAATTTGTGCATGAGAATTTCGGTATTCATTATACTCAAGATGAAAGCTATTATTTGCTCGATGCCGATGAAGGAGCTACTGTTTATTTAGGTCTGAAGACGGGTATCCATCCTGATGAAATGATTGATGATCTGCGTAAGGCACAACGTGGAGAAATCGTTTTTGATGCCGAAAAATATGCAAATCGGTTCCCTGCAAAGAAACATGACCACTTTTTAATCCCTGGAGGTACCGTTCATTGTTCAGGGGCAAGTGCCATGGTTTTGGAAATAAGTAGTACACCTAACTTGTTTACTTTCAAGCTTTGGGACTGGCAACGATTGGGATTGGACGGGAAGCCGCGTCCGATAAATGTAAAAAGAGGTGTAAAAGTTATTGACTGGAAACGTGATACTGAATATGCAAAACATTATCTTTGCAATCGGATAGTGGATATCGATTCAGGTGATGGATGGCGAGAGGAGAAAACAGGTCTTCATGAAAACGAGTTTATTGAGACCCGTCGTCATTGGTTTACGAAGAAAGTAATCCATCACACCAACAATAGCGTGAATGTGTTGAACTTCATAGAAGGGGACGAAGCGGTAGTGGAAAGTCCTACGAATGCTTTTGAACCGTTTGTGATTCATTACGCAGAAACGTTTATTATTCCAGCTTGCCTTGGCGAATATACCATTACTCCGTTAAATGCTCTTGAAGGTAGAGAGTATGGAACGATTAAAGCTTATATTCGTTTTTAATTAAAATATTTAATAATACTATGTATAGTAAAGATCAGAGAATCGTTATGACATTGGATGCAGGAGGTACAAATTTTGTATTTTCAGCAATCCAAGGAGGTAAAGAAATTATGGCACCTATTAATATGCCATCGGTACCTAACAATATGGGAAAGTGCTTGGAGCAGTTGGTCAAGGGATTTACTAAGGTGCAGGAGTCACTTTCTCAGAAAGCTTCTGCTATCAGCTTCGCTTTTCCTGGTCCTGCAGATTATTTGCATGGAGTAATCGGTGACCTTCCTAACTTCCCTGCTTTTAGAGGGGGCGTTGCATTGGGTCCGTATTTGTCTGAACAATTCAATATGCCAGTTTACATTAACAATGACGGTAACCTTTATGCTTACGGTGAAGCATTGTTTGGAATGCTTCCTTCTGTGAACCGATTCTTGGAAGAGAGCGGAAGCAAACGCCGTTATCGCAATTTGATTGGTCTTACATTCGGAACAGGTTTCGGTTGTGGTGTCGTTTTGGACCGTACATTGCTTACCGGTGATAACGGTTGTGGCGGTGATGTTTGGTTGATGAGAAATCCTAAGAACCCAGAATTGATCGCTGAAGAAAATGTAAGTATCCGTGCGGTAAAGAGAATGTATCACGAATTGTCGGGTGCCGATGTTACTGAGTTGAGCCCGAAAGACATCTTCGACATAGCAGAAGGTACTCGTGAAGGAAACCAGGAAGCTGCAAGACAGAGCTTCTATCAATTGGGAGAAGTAGCGGGTGATGCAATTGTACATACCTTAGATATCGTAGACGGTTTGGTCGTGATAGGTGGAGGATTGTCTGGCGCTTCTAAATATATCATGCCGGGTATCATGGCAGAAGTTAGAAACCGCTTCCACAACGTTGAAGGCAACTGCTTCTCATGTTTGCAGTCTGAAGCGTATGACTTGACCAATCCAGATGATATTGAAAAGTTCAAGGACGACGGCCGTAAGGATGTGGCAGTTCCTTGTTCTGATAAGGTGACGGATTACTATTACGAAAGAAAAGTCGGAATTTCATTCTCAACAATAGGTACTAACCAAGCTATTGCATTGGGTGCTTATGCTTTTGCTTTGAATGAATTAGACCGTGCATAACCTGGGGTAACTGTAGAGGCTATGAAGAAGAAAAACATTGTACCTATTTGTTCGGTCTTGTTTGCTTTCTTTATCATGGGTTTCTGTGATATAGTAGGCATTTCTTCCGATTATGTTCAACGTACTTTTCATTGGTCTCCATTTATGACAGGATTGATACCTTCATTGGTATTTATCTGGTTCTTGTTCTTGGGTATTCCGATAGGCGGCCTGATGAACAAATGGGGAAGAAAGAATACGGTATTGCTGAGTCTGGTGATCACTATTGTAGGTATGTTTTTACCTTTGGTAGTGTATAGCAGCATCAGCTGTGTATTGGCATACGTGTTCTTGGGTATCGGCAATGCCATTTTGCAGGTGTCGCTGGTTCCTTTGTTGACGAACGTGATTACCAATAAACGATTGTTTACCAGTGCGTTGACAGGTGGACAGGTCTGTAAGGCCGTGTCTTCGTTGTTAGGTCCAGAGTTTATTCTTTTTGCCATTGCCATTTGGGGTGATGACAAATGGTATTTCTGTTTTCCTGTTTTAGGGGTCTTGTCTATCGCATCGGCTCTTTTATTGCATTTTTCTTCCATACCGGAAGAAGTCAAGGAGCAGTCGGTCAATAGCCTGAAAGCGATAGCAGAAGGAATATCCTTGTTGAGAGACAGGAAGATCCTGATGTTGTTTTTGGGGATCTTCTTTGTTGTAGGAGTTGATGTTTCAACCAATTTTGTCAGTTCGAAGATTATGACGGAACGTTTTTCTTGGACTGCAGAAATGGCCAAATACGCTCCGCAAGTTTATTTCTTGAGCCGTACAATCGGTGCCTTCTTGGGGGCATTCGCTTTGACGCGTATTCATGAAGTGAAATATTTCAAGGTGAATATTGCAGCTTGCTTGATTACTTTGCTTGTATGGGCTATGGTAGAAAATGAGTATGTAAATGTCGCATGTATTGCTGGAGTCGGTTTTTTTGCTTCTTCAATTTTTGCGATTTTGTACTCTTTGGCTGTGCAGCATCGCCCGGAAAAGACAAATCAGATTTCCGGTTTGATGATTACGGCTATTGCGGGAGGAGCTGTGGTGACTCCTGTAATAGGTGCGTTTACTCCGCTTATTGGGGTGACAGCTGGTATTTGGGTAACTATGCTTTGTGTCGTTTATTTGCTGTATTGTGCTTTTGTAACTTGCAAAAGCTTCGATGTTGCCAAATGACATAAAGACCTATAATAGATTATCTGCTTTTGTCTCAGATGGTTACTGAAATGACGGGGATAGAATGTTCAAGCATTTCTGGTGCCCGGTCGTAAAGTGAGAAAATAGAAATGCTTTGAGGTTTTCCTCAAGGCATCTCTATTTTTTTTAATCCGTATGAGTGCTCTTTCTGAATACGGGAAGTAGTGATTTTCGGCTTCAGATTGATGTACAGAATGAGTTAACTTTTAATATGAAAAACGTGAAAAGAGTAAAAAACTTATTATTGCTGTTGGGTGGGGTATTCTTGACAGCTTGTTCTTCTACCGCTACTCAAGGTTTAGGTGATTCCGGTGAATCGTTGGTTCAATATGTGGAACCTCGTATCGGAACAGCTCATTGTCGTTGGTTTCACTTCGCTCCAGGCGCATTGCCTTTCGGTATGGCGAAGCCTGCTTCATCCACTAATGGAAGTTTGGGAAATAAATCCGGTTGGGAAGCTACCGGATATGATTATCGTGACACCTCTATTGATGGATTTCCTTGTTTCCATGAGTTTCAAGTCGGTGGCATTGTGCTGATGCCTACGGTGGGAACCCTGAAGACGGTTCCTGGAGCTGCCAATGCAAAAGGTGAAGGGTATCGTTCATCTTTCAGTCACGATGATGAAGTGGCAACTGCGGGATATTATTCAGTGCTGTTGAAAGATTATGATGTGAAAGCAGAGCTGACCGCTACGCAGCGTGTCGCTTTCCAACGCTATACTTTTCCGGAAAGCAAACAAAGTCGTATCCTTTTTGATATCGGTAACCGTCAAGGGGAGAGCGGGCGTGTCATAGATGCTGAAGTGACTGTCTGCAATCAGAATACGGTAGAGGGTTGGGTGAAAACCTTACCAGAATATAGTAACAAATATCAGGCAGGAGCTACAGTGACCATGTATTTTTCTGCTCAGATGGACAAAGAGGCTGATGCTTACGGTACTTTTTTGAAAAAGGAAGTGAAGGAAGGAAATCAGCACGTAGAAGGAGAAGGTGCTGGAGTCTATTTTACGTATAGTACAGATGCCGGAGAAACCATTACGGCAAAGGTGGGCCTTTCATATACCTCTGTTGCCAATGCTCGTCTGAACCGTGAGGAGGAAACGAATCATGGCAGACTTACTTTCGATGAGGCGAAAGAGACTTCATTGAAGACTTGGGAAGATTATTTGAGTCGTATACGGGTAGAGACTTCCGTAAGGGAGGACAAGGTGAAGTTCTATACAGGACTGTATCATGCCATCTTGGGAAGAGGGTTGGCTAGTGACGTCAACGGCGCTTACCCGAGAAACGATGGAACAACGGGACAGATACCGATGAAGGACGGGAAACCGGAATTTGCATTCTACAATTCGGATGCGGTATGGGGAGCTCAATGGAATCTGGTCCAAGTTTGGGCTTTGGCTTATCCTGAATATCTGTCTGATTATGTGAGTACACATCTTCAGGTCTATAAAGACGCTGGATGGTTGGCCGACGGCATCGCCTGCAGTCGTTATGTATCGGGAGTGGGAACCAATCAGGTGAGCAATGTGATTGCAGCAGCTTATCTGTGCGGAATCCGAGATTTTGATGTGAAGACAGCATACGAGGCTGCATTGAAAAATGAATTGGATGGAAAGAATCGTCCGATGGGAGCCGGTAAAATGGATACCGAATTGTTTGTCAAGTATGGTTATGTTCCTCATAAGGACCAAGGACCGAAACCTGATGAGGCATGGATGTTCTCGGCTTCTCATACCCTGGAATATTCTTATGGAGCTTATGCCGTGGCTCAAATGGCAAAAGCGATGAACCGGACGGATGATTACCATCGTTTGATGGATTTGTCTAAAGGTTGGGAACGTCTTTATAACGAAAAAACGAACTTGATCCAGCCGCGGTGGGAAAATGGCAAGTTCATTGACAACTTTGATCCATTGCAGGTATGGCGAGGTTTTCAGGAAGGTAATTCTTACCAATATACTTTTTATGTTCCTCATGATGCCAAAGGCTTGATAGCTAAGATGGGAACAGATGAATTTGCGACTCGTTTGGACAGTATCTTCATCGTGTCACAGGACAAAATTTTTAGTGGCGGTACTACAATCGGTGCATTTGCTGGCTTGAATACATATTATAATCAAGGAAACCAACCTTGTCTGCATATTTCTTGGTTGTTCAACGAAGCTGGAAAATATGCACTGACTCAGAAATGGGTTCGTGCCATTCTGGATGAGTTCTACGGAACGGATGGTATTCACGGTTATGGTTATGGGCAGGATGAAGATCAAGGACAATTGGGTGCTTGGTATGTTATCTCATCCATAGGCTTGTTTGATGTGAAAGGTTTGGCTTCTGAAGAACCGACATTTGCCATCGGCAGAACCTTATTTGATAAGGTAACTATCAAGTTGAATGAAAAGTATTATCCAGGAAAACAGTTTGTGATTGAGGCATCAAACAACAACAAGAAGAATGTTTATGTAAACCAATTCCAGTTGAACGGAAAGAATTTGGACGAACCTCGAATTAAATTCAAGGAGGTCGTATCAGGAGGTAAATTGACTGTTAGCATGTCTGAAACTCCCGCTAAGTAAAATCGCATTCCTTCGACTTCGGAGTGATAGTATCCTCCATCAGTTGTCGCATCATGTGCAGACAACTGATGGAGGATTTTCGTTTTATGGAATTCGAATTGAAAAATCCTTGATTCTTTTCATTTTTTCTTTCAAGTTTCGTGAAATAAGTAAATAGCTTTATCTTTGCTAAAACAAATGCTGCTTCCATCGTGTTGTGTAAAAGGAGCAAGTCCCTTTTCTGCAGGGATGATAGATTTTGGATTTAATATATAATAAACATATGAAACATATGAAACATTTGGTTTGCCTTATGGTTTTATTGAGTCTCGGATGCCTGTGCGGTTGTACGGGCGGCGATAAAGAAGTCGTTTTGAAAATAGCCGAAACGAGCGATGTACATGGATGTTATTTCCCTTATGATTTTATTCGTCGTAAGCCGATGGAAGGCAGTTTGGCACGTGTCAGTTCCTTCGTGAAGGAACAGCGGAAGTTACATGGAGATAATTTCATTTTTGTAGATAACGGAGATATTCTTCAAGGGCAACCGATAGCATATTATTATAACTTTATCGATACGGTTTCTGTACATGCCAGTGCAGCTATGATGAATTATTTGCGCTGTGACATTGGAAATGTAGGAAATCATGATGTCGAACCGGGGCATGCGGTATATGACCGATGGATTAAGGATTGCCAATTCCCGGTATTGGGTGCGAATATCGTAGAAAAGTCTACAGGAAAGCCTTATTTGAAACCGTATGAAATCTTGGAACGAGATGGTGTCAAGGTTGCCGTTTTAGGTATGATTACTCCAGCTATTCCGTCTTGGCTTCCAGAACAGCTTTGGAGCGGCTTGGAATTTGAGGACATGGTACAGTGTGCAAAAAAATGGGTGAAGGTCATCAAGGAAGAAGAAAATCCCGATGTGTTGATAGGCTTGTTCCATTCAGGTCCTGAAGGTAATAAATTGGATAATGTGGTAGAAAATGCTTCTCAAGAAGTGGCTGTGAATGTGCCTGGCTTTGACGTCGTTTTTATGGGACACGATCATAGACGTTTCTGCGGAAAGATTGCGAACATAGAAGGAGATTCTGTTCTGCTGGTAGATCCGGCTAATAAGGCACATGTTGTAGGTGACGTGACATTGAAGCTTCAGTTGAAGAGTGGAAAAGTAGTGTCTAAAACGGTTGAAGGTCAATTGACCGATATGAAAAACTACCAGGTGGATGAAGATTTCATGAAGAACTTCAGCAAAGAATACCAAGCTACTTCCGATTTTGTATCACGAAAGATAGGCAGTATCAAACAAACCATCACTTCTAAGGATGCTTTCTTCGGCCCATGTGCTTTCATCGATTTGATTCATCAGATGCAGTTGGATCTTTCGGGAGCTGAAGTCTCATTCTGTGCTCCTTTGTCTCCTGTGGCTGAAATCAAGAAAGGGGATATCTTCATGAGTGATATGTTCAACTTGTATAAATATGAAAACATGCTGTATGTGATGGAATTGAGCGGACAGGAAATTAAGGACTTTCTGGAGATGTCTTATGCTATTTGGACCAATCAGATGAAGTCGCCGTCCGATCACATCATGCTTATTCATGATCAGAAACAAGCATTCGGTTGGTTTAAGAACCCAAGCTTCAACTTTGATTCAGCAGCTGGAATTTGTTATACGGTTGATGTAACCAAACCACAAGGTGAGAAAATTAATATCCAATCAATGGCTGACGGCAAGCCGTTCGACTTGAAGAAGGTTTATAAGGTAGCAGTAAATTCTTACCGTGGCAACGGGGGTGGTGACTTGTTGACCAAGGGTGCTGGCATTCCTAAAGATCAGTTGTCCAAACGTATCATTTCTTCTACCGAAAAAGATTTGAGATATTATTTGATGAAACGTATCGAAGAAGTGAAGGTGCTTGATCCAAAGCCTTTGAATCAGTGGAAATTCATCCCTGAAGCATGGGCCGTACCTGCTGCAAAGCGTGATGCTGAATTAATCTTCGGAAAATAAAGAAGTCCTATTTTTAATTGAAAAAACATTTTCTTATGTGAATGCGCATAGGAAAATGTTTTTTTGTTTAGTGATAAGATGTTCGTTATGATGGATTTTCGTTTTCAAATATGGTAATATCCTATACCTTTTTGTTTATGTTTCTTTATAAAGGCTTAATGGTATAGGTGAAATTTGCAATAAAAGTCGTATCTTTGCCTTTCCAACCGATAAGGTAGAGTTAGAATAGGTATTGATGTTTAAAAGGATAAGGAAACATATTATAATATGGTCGGCATTTCTGTTGACTCTCTTTGCTGTGTATTATAGTATTATAGCTATATATACACACGTACACATCATCAATGGGGTGATGGTCGTACATTCCCATCCTTTTCATGGTCAGCATACGCATACTGAAGGCCAATTGTTGGTCTTGAATTTTCTTTCGCACTTTTATTCTGAAGAGGTTGGTGAAACCGTCAGTTTTACCATTCCTTTTCGTCCGTTACTTTATATTCTTCCCGATGAATACATAGAGACATCTCCATGTTCTCTGTTTTCTGATGGTATCTATTGGCGTGGACCTCCTTCTGCTTTTTTCATTTAGTGGCAGTTATAAGGGAAATGTCCCCGAGTGCTTTCCTTTATAATTCTCGATTCAGATAAGTTTTAGACTCTAAGTGGGACGGAATGGAGTCATCTAATCATTCTAAAAAAAAATAAATGAAAAAAATATCTTTAGTATGTATGGGATTGTTGTGTTCTTTATCAAACACAGCAGTTGCCAATATAGTCAACGAACAACCGGTTACAGAGGTACAGCAGGTAAAAGAAGGTAACATGATTGTCGGTCATGTAGTGGTGAAAGGTTCTGAAGAACCGATTCCGTATGCTGCAGTCATCATTGTGGAAACAGGAAAAGGTACGGTTACTGATTCTGACGGATACTTCCGTTTCAAAGATGTGGCGAGCGGTAAATATACCGTGCATGTGCAGTCAATCGGTTATGAAAACCAGTCAAAACAGGTGACGGTTAGCAAGAATTTCAGTGCCGATATGAACTTTATCATGGAGGAATCTACTTTTATGACTGATGAGGTGGTTGTTTCTGCCAACCGCAATGAAACCAGCCGTAAATTGGCTCCTGTGGTAGTCAATGTAATGAGTAACAAGTTGTTCGAAACTGTCAACTCAACCGACTTGGCCAAGTCCTTGAATTTCCAGTCGGGTCTGCGTGTAGAAAACAACTGCCAGAACTGTGGTTTCTCTCAGGTTCGTATCAATGGTTTGGAAGGTCCGTATTCACAGATTCTTATCAATAGCCGTGCGGTAATGAGTGCCTTGTCTGGTGTTTATGGCTTGGAGCAGATACCGGTGAATATGATTGAACGTATTGAGGTAGTTCGTGGTGGAGGTTCTGCCTTGTTCGGTGCGAATGCCGTGGGAGGTACTATCAATATCATCACTAAAGACCCGGTGAGCAACTCTTTCCAGGTGACTTCTACGATGTCGAATTATAACAGCAAATCGTGGGAACAATTTGTGGGTGCCAATGCTTCACTGGTCTCTCCAGACAATACTTATGGTATAGCAGTGTACCAGTCTTATCGTAATCGTAATCCGTATGACCATGATGGTGACGGCTTCTCTGATATCAGCCGTGTGAATATGAATACTTTCGGCTTGCGTGCATATTACCGTCCTTCTCAATTCAGCCGTATCAGTTTGGAATATCATACAACCAATGAATTCCGTCGTGGAGGTAACAAATTCGATTTGCAGCCGCATCAAACGGATATCACAGAGCAAACTAAGCACGTAATCAATAGCGGTGGTTTGACATACGATGTGTTCTTCAATGAATACAAGCATAAGCTTTCTGTATATGGTTCTGTTCAGCATATCGACCGTAACAGTTATTATGGAATGAAGCAGGATTCTACTGCGTATGGTTCTACTGATGATTTGACAGCGGTAGTGGGAGCTATGTATGTAGGAAATATGGATAAATGTCTTTTCTCTCCAGCTACATTTACCGGTGGGGTGGAAGGCAATTATAATAAATTGGAAGATAGAATGTTAGGCTACGGTCGTGACATGCGTCAAACTGCAAAGGTTGCTAGTGCTTTCTTCCAGAATGAATGGAAAATGAAATATTTTACCTTGTTGGCTGGTTTTCGTCTGGACAAACACAATATGGTGGATAATTTGATTTTCAGTCCACGTATCAATGCGTTATGGAAACCGAGTGATGCTTTGCAGACTCGTTTGACATGGTCGACAGGCTTCCGTGCTCCTCAAGCTTATGATGAAGACCTTCACGTAGAGGCTGTAGGAGGTGAACCGGTGTTGATTAGAATGGCTAAAGGATTGAAACCGGAAAAGTCAAATAGTTTCAGTGGTTCTGTCGATTGGACTTTTCACATGGGACATTTCCAATCGAACTTGTTGATTGAAGGTTTTTATACCATGTTGAATGATGTCTTCTATTTGCATCCGGTAGGTGAAGATGCGGAAACGGGCATAACTTATAAGGAACGCCGCAACGGAGATGGAGCACGTGTTTATGGTGCCAATATCGACTATAAGATTGCTCATGGAAAGGAAGCCCAACTCCAGATTGGTTTTACTGCTCAGCGCAGTCGCTATACAAAAGCTGTAGCATGGAGCGAGGATCCTGAAAAAACGTTGACTAAGAATATGCTCCGTACGCCAAAATATTATGGTTACTTTACATTTACTTCAGCACCGTTGAAGAATTTTGACTTCTCATTCTCTGGTGTCTATACAGGTAAGATGTATGTACCTCATTTGGCTGGTTACATAGAAGAAGACCGAATGGAAAGAAGTCCTAATTTTATGGATTTTAATATTAAAGCAAATTATACTTTCCATTTAAGTGAAAACTTGAAATTCCAATTGAACGCTGGCGTTCAAAATATCTTCAATACTTATCAAAAGGATTTGGATAAAGGGGTTGACCGTGACCCAGGATACATTTATGGTCCAGGAAATCCACGTATATTCTTTGTGGGCGTTAAGATTTTCAACTGATGAAAAAGTGATGGATTTCTCAGTTTGACATTCCATAGTAAAGCCGTTTCATCCCTTGTGGTTGGAACGGCTTTTTTGTGTTTAAGAAGGGCCTTTGGGGGACGAAAGGATTGGAGTCCTTGTCTGAACTAAGGATAGAAATGAATATTCCGGCGAGAAAACATGATTCGGTAGGATGCCTGTTATGTTCTTCTTCTGACAGGAGGGTCTATAAAGAACATTCCTCCAGACGAACTTGCATAGGAACAAGTTGTCCAGAGGAACTCGGATTTACGGAATGTATTTCGTTGACAGATGTCATTCTAATTAGTCGTCCCTTAAGAATATCTTTATCTATTGATATTCAGCAAATTAGTTTATGAAATTCTTTGATAAATCTGCAAGTTTTAAGTACCTTCGGGGCAAGAAACTTGCAGATTTTATGATTAAAAAGACGAATAAAAC
>JAHHQU010000003.1 GCA_020026225.1 Phocaeicola sp.
AACTATCGTATTGTACTACATTTCTGTTTGTTTATCTAAAATCTTTCAAAGAACTGTCGTTATTTGTTTGCCATCGTTTGTTTCTCGATTGCGGATGCAAAGGTAAGTCAATTATCCTTACCCACCAAATGTTTTTGAAGTTTTTTTTCAAAAAATTTTCATCTCAATATTGCTTTTTAAATAAAAAGCCTAAGAAAATCCCTTGTTATAAACTTATATATCAATTATTTAGCTACTTTAATTATTCTAAGAAATATATTTGATAAAAATGATGCTTCATCCTCTTTTTTTTATGTATACCTTATGTGAACCCTTTCCTATATATAAAATTCCGTACTCAGAATTATCTGTAAAAACTTTCAATTCACGACCAGCATACCATTTACTCAAGCCTGAAATCCGGGAGTATTCACTTATAGTAATAAATGGATGTTTGTCGAGATATTCATGCAATATAGACAAACGTTCCTCGGCTGAATATTTTGATACCTTACAACGCCTTATCTCAGGTAGTCTTTCTAGTTCACAATTTTGACTGGTAAGAATTGTAAGAAACTTGTCGGCACGAAACTTTATATCACCTACTTTTAAACTACTAGCATTCCTGCGTGGAGATTTTCCATCTATATCTTCTCTTTCCTTTCCATTCTTTAATATTAGTGTCGGGGTAAACAGACCTATTCCATCTATTCTCACCGACCTTCCTTCAGACATCACCCTCACCATTTCATCAGAAATAAGGCTCAAGGCACCCATTACTTCGCCTTTGCCGAAGGTAGACCCTTTTATTCCCCTTTCAACAAGTTCTGCCGTTTCGCATATACCTGTTATTTTAATCCTTGGATATAAGATTGTTTCGCCCTTTTTTCTTATGTCGGGCATTTCCTGCATAAAATAATTTGCCATAAACTTATACTATTAAATGTTTAAAAATCGACCTGTTACTGTTTTCCTTTAAAAACCCAAAAGCCAAATTGTTTTATTGAAAAGTATATTCTATTTTCATAATTGGAACTTGCGTATATTAAGATGAAGCTTGCAATTATAAAATTGAAAGTTACAATTTCATAAGGTTTCGGTGCAAATATAATTTATTGACGGAGCATCAATTCCCACTCTATACTAACTTATACCGATATATGTAGTTTTATCCAAAAAAAATAATTATTTTGCTATAACACAAGGCTAAGTATATGATTAATTGTCATTGTCAGACTAAGCCAAATCTGTCATGCAATATTTACCAATATTCCACACGTCTATCATACATTTAAATAAAAATCTTTGTTTCTTTACTTCTAGACCTAAAAAGACAAAGATTTTTAGTAAGTTTGCAAAAATAAAGTAAATGATAATCGAGTATATGAATAATGAAGAAAAACTAAAAATAGAAGAGAAGATAGTAGAGGTACTGAAAACTGTATATGACCCAGAAATACCGGTAAACGTATATGATTTAGGACTTATATACAAGATAGACTTGCAAGACAACGGAGAACTTAGTTTAGATATGACTCTTACAGCACCAAACTGTCCTGCGGCAGACTTCATTATGGAAGATGTAAGACAAAAGATTGAATCAGTCAAGGGAGTGACATCAGCACAGGTTAACCTTGTATTCGAACCCGAATGGGACAAAGACATGATGACTGAAGAGGCAAAACTAGAACTTGGTTTTATGTAATTTGTTTAGAATAAAAAAGGTATAACTATGGAAGAGATGAAGAATATATATTTCATTTCAGATGCCCATCTTGGATCACGGGCTATACCTCATGCTCGTACTCAAGAAAGACGTCTCGTCAATTTTCTTGATGCGATAAAGCATAAGGCTTCTGCCCTGTATATGCTTGGAGACATGTTCGATTTCTGGTACGAATTCAAGACCGTAGTACCAAAAGGATATACAAGATTCCTTGGAAAAATATCAGAACTTACAGACCTAGGCATAGAAGTACATTTTTTTATCGGAAATCATGATATTTGGTGTGGCGACTATCTGGAAAAAGAATGTGGCGTTACAATACACCGCAAACCTATGACCTGTGAAATATACGGAAAAGAATTCTTTCTTGCCCACGGCGACGGACTTGGAGACAACGATCAAAAATTCAAAATTCTTAGATCTATATTCCATAGCAAAATATTACAGAAAATGTTTTCCATGCTTCATCCACGATGGAGCATTGAGCTGGGGCTAGAATGGGCAAAACATAGCCGGTTGAAACGTAAAGACGGAAAAGAACCAGAATTTATGGGAGAAGAGAAAGAGCCACTGGTGTTGTTTACAAAGGAATACATGAAAAGTCATCCCGACATAAACTATTTTATATACGGACACAGGCATATTATATTTGACATGATGCTCACAAGAAATTCAAGGATGATGATACTTGGAGACTGGATAAACGAATATTCGTATGCAGTATTTGATGGCGAAAACATGTTTATAGAACAATACATAGAAGGTGATACCCTGCTTTAACATATAAGACTATACAGAGTGTTTATAAAACAATAAATAATACTATTTACAATATGAAAATTATTAACCTTGCAGAAAGCAATTCCATACTCAATCAATTTGTGGCGGAAATGAGAGATGTTAATGTACAAAACGACCGCATGCGTTTTCGTCGTAACATAGAAAGAATAGGAGAACTGATGGCATACGAAATCAGTAAAGACATGAATTATTCCATCAAGAAAATCCAGACACCAATTGGAGTTGCAGAAGCCAGCACACCGGATGACAACGTAGTCATAGCTACAGTTTTCAGAGCTGGACTTCCACTTCACAACGGATTCTTGAATATATTTGACAAAGCAGGAAATGCCTTTGTCTCGGCCTACAGATTCTACAAAGATGAATCCCACAGAGACATCGACGTAAAGATAGAATATATAGCCACCCCAGACCTTACAGACAAGACCGTATTGCTTGTTGACCCTATGCTTGCCACTGGCGAAAGTCTGGAACTTGCATGGAAAGCTTTCACCACAAAAGGAATACCTTCGAAACTTGTAATAGCATGTATTATAGCAAGTCAGGCAGGAGTAGACAGAATAAAAAAAGTTTTCCAAGATCAGGATGTTACACTCTGGTGCGGAGTAATTGATCCGGAAATAAACGAACAAAAATACATCGTTCCAGGATTGGGTGATGCTGGAGATTTGGCTTATGGTGAAAAAATATAATAAGAATCTTTCATCAAAACCTTTGTAAAGAGATAAAAAAAACATGATATTCGATTTTCAAATTACGAATATCATGTTTTTTTTATGTCGTTATAAGCTCTATATTAAAGAGCACTCACAATTTCCATTGTATCAGAAGCAATCATCAACTCTTCATCTGTAGGTATAACAACAACCTTAACCTTAGAATCGTCTGTAGAGATTATAGCTTCCTTACCACGAACCTTATTGCGTTCTGGATCAATCTTCACGCCCAAGAATTCCAAAGTCTTGCAAGCACCAGAACGAGCAGTAGCCTGATTTTCACCTACTCCACCAGTAAACAAGATTACGTCTACACCACCCATTGCAGCAGCATATGCACCTATATATTTTGTTATACGATAGAAGTAAACATCTTCAGCACGCTTTGCTATAGGGTCATTATTGGCTACAGCATCTTCAAGTTCACGCATGTCGCTATGACCAAAGATACCAAGAACACCACTTTTCTTGTTCAGTATGTCAGACATCTGATCTGGAGTCAATCCTTCTTTTTTCATCATGTACAACACTGCACCTGCATCAATATCACCACAACGAGTACCCATCATAAGTCCTTCAAGAGGTGTAAGCCCCATAGTAGTATCAATACATTTACCATCCTTTATAGCCGAGATAGAACCTCCGTTACCAACATGGCATGTAATGATTCTAGAGCCTTCAACCGGAATATTCAGATATTCGCAAACACGCTTTGATACATAACGATGTGATGTTCCATGGAATCCATAACGACGGATACCATATTTTTCAACATACTCGTAAGGGATAGGATAAAGATAAGCATGTTCTGGCATAGTCTGATGGAAAGCTGTATCGAATACTGCAACCTGAGGAACAGAAGGCAACAAGTTACTTACAGCATCTATACCCTTCAAGTTTGCCGGATTGTGAAGAGGGCTCAATGCACTGCAATCCTCAATTGTATCAATCACTTCTTTTGTAATAAGAACTGACTTGTTGAACTTTGTTCCACCATGAACAACACGATGACCAACTGCATTTATTTCATTCAAGTCGTTTACTGCACCAAATTCCTTGTCAGTAAGTACATCGAAAATAAACTGTACACCTTCAGTGTGTTCAGGGATATATTTATTAAGAACCTTTTTTTCACCATTAGGCAAAACGAACTTCAAGAAAGAGTCTTCCTGTCCTAGTTTTTCAATACCTCCCTGAGCCTTGACTTCCTTAGAGTCCATGTCAAAGAGTTTATACTTGATAGAAGAGCTACCACAGTTAAGAACTAAAATTTTCATAAAGAATAAATTGAAAAGATTAAAGACAGAGACTACACGCCTCTGTCATTATTATATTATAAAAAAAATAAATTTATCACTGAGCTTTTGCTGCTATAGCCTGATTTGCAGTGATTGCAATCATCTTATAGACATCGTCGATAGAGCATCCGCGAGACAAGTCGTTTACAGGACGAGCGATACCCTGAAGAATAGGTCCGATAGCAGTAGCATGTCCAAGACGTTCAACAAGTTTGTAAGATATGTTACCTACTTCCAGACATGGAACTACAAGCACATTAGCCTTGCCTGCAATTTCAGAACCTGGAGCTTTGCTTTCTCCTACACGCTGAACCAAAGCTGCATCAGCCTGAAGTTCTCCGTCTATCTTAAGTTCTGGAGCCATTTCCTTAGCAATCTTAAGAGCTTCGACCACCTTGTCTACCACTTCGTGTTTAGCAGAGCCTTTTGTTGAGAAACTAAGCATAGCCACTCTAGGGTCGATACCGGCAACAGCTTGTGCTGTCTGAGCTGTACAAACTGCAATCTGTGCAAGCTGATTTGCATCCGGCACAGGAGTAACGGCTACGTCGCCCATCATAAGCACACCATTGTCTCCACATTCAGGAGCATGAGTAAGCATCAACATGGCACCTGACACGCAAGTGATTCCAGGAGCAGTCTTTATAATCTGAAGAGCAGGACGAAGCACATCACCTGTAGTATTGCGTGCACCTGCCAACTGTCCGTCTGCATCGCCAGCCTTGATGATAAGACATCCCAAATACAAAGGATTCTTTACCAACTCCTGAGCCTGTTCAATAGTCATACCTTTTTTCTTGCGAAGTTCGAACAACAGTTCGGCATAAGCGTCTTTCTTATCATGATTCTCTGGATCTATGATAGTAGCCTTATGAATATTTCCAAGTCCCCATTCTTTTGACAGATTCATGATTTCTTCCGGATTACCAATAAGAATAAGGTCTGCAACTCCGTCTGTCAATATCTGATTGGCAGCTTTCAATGTACGTTCTTCTGTTCCTTCAGGAAGAACAATGCGCTGTTTGTTTGATTTAGCGCGTTCTACGATTTGACTGATTAAATCCATGCTGATTTATATAATTTAAAATTGTTAATCTATATTTACGATTACGATATAAATATACTCTCAAAAAAAGCTTATGTATTATTGAGTGCAAAAATACTACTTTTGTAACATCTAGTTTGCAAAATACAGAGTTTTTTTTCATACAATTCATAGTTTTTATGCATGTTTAATAGCATAAAAAGTTTTTTTAACCATAGTATCATTCATTTTCTGCCGTAATATCTACCTTTGCGGAAGTTTTCAATAGATTTATAAATTATGATTCGTCAATGTACCATCCTATTCGGATGTTTGGCTCTAGGAGAGCTTATGGTATATATCACAGGAGTGAAATTGCCATCCAGCATTATAGGAATGTTGTTCCTTACGTTTTTTCTTTCCATCGGGTGGATAAAAATCGAATGGGTCCAAGGCCTGTCTGATTTCCTTGTAGCCAATCTAGGGTTTTTCTTCGTCCCTTCGGGTGTAGCCCTTATGCTATACTTCGATGTCATCAAGGCACAGTTTCTGCCTATAGTTATAGCAACAATAGTAAGCACTGTCCTGGTACTGGTCGTGACAGGATGGGTACATCAAATAGTACGCAAATATGGAATTCATAGAAAATAAGTTCTTTCTTCTGGCCATCACTTTCGGCTTCTTTTTCTTGTCTAAACAGATACAGAGAAAAACAGGGTGGATTGTACTCAACCCTATATTGCTGGCCATAGCCATGCTGATTTGTTTCCTTAAAGTAGGGAATGTTACATACGAGAAATACCAGGAGGCAGGCTACCTTGTAGAATTCTGGCTGCGTCCGGCGGTAGTGGCACTTGGAGTTCCGCTATACCTTCAGCTCAGGATGATAAAGAAGCAGCTGATGCCGATAATACTTTCGCAATTGGCTGGATGCATAGTGGGACTGGTTTCGGTCACCGTAGTGGCAAAATTGCTTGGAGCAACACCCGAAGTAATCATGTCTCTGGCACCAAAGTCTGTCACCACGCCTATAGCCATGGAGGTATCGTCGGCTGTAGGAGGGATACCGTCGCTTACGGCTGCAGTAGTGATAGTGGTAGGACTGTTCGGGGCTATTTTCGGATTCAAGATTCTGCAGGTGGGAAGAGTGTACAGCCCTATAGCACAAGGTCTGTCGATGGGTACCGCCACACATGCCGTAGGCACATCAAGGGCTATGGAGGTAAGCGGCAAGTATGGAGCTTATGCAAGCCTGGGACTCACACTGAACGGAATTCTTACTGCACTTTTATCGCCATACATATTACAAATATTAGGGCTATACTAAACAATTATCAAAGAAGTTCCAACAAATAACAGTAACCATATATGATAGAGTTCAGGAAATTAGACATAGAAGATAAAGACACCGTACAGAGATACACCCTTACGAGCAGCAGAAAGAACTGCGACCTCACATTTGCCAACCTATACGGCTGGCGTTTCCGTTACCTCACGCAGATAGCAGAACACAAGGGGTTTCTTCTGATAAAGTTCTATATAGACAACGAGCCTGCCTACATGCTGCCCGTGGGCGAAGGAGACCTGAGGGAAGCGATAACAGAACTTATGGACGATGCCCGACGTGCCGGAACTGCATTCCGTATGTTCGGGATATGCACCGAACACGTGAAAGAGATAGAGGAGATGTTTCCGGGAAAGTTTACTTTGACACCCGAAAGAGATTATGCCGACTATATCTACACACGCTCCGACCTGGCAATGCTACAGGGAAAGAAGTTCCAGCCCAAAAGGAACCACATAAACAAATTCAAGAAGTCGTACCCCGACTACAAGTTCATGCCGCTGACCGAAGAGATGGTGAGAGAGTGTATGAAACTAGAAGCACAATGGTGTAAGGCCAACAACTGTAGCGAGAACGAGAACCTTCAGGAAGAGAGAAAGGCGATGAGCATAGTATTAGCCAACCGTAACGAGCTCGACATATGTGGAGGAGTTCTTCTTGTAGGAGATAAGATTATAGGATTCACCTACGGAGCACCCATCAACAACGAGATATTCGATACATGCGTAGAGAAGGCCGACACCAGCTACGAAGGAGCTTATGCCATGATAAACAACGAGTTTGCAAATATGATACCACAACAGTATGCCTATATCAACCGCGAAGAGGACCTCGGTATAGAAGGGCTGAGAAAGGCAAAGATGTCATACAACCCACACACCATACTGGAGAAATACCGACTGGAGGAAAGATGAAGGAAGAACTGAAAGAACTGTGGAGGACATGCTTCACCGAAGACACGGAAGAGTTCATAGAACTATACTTTGAAGAGAAATACACCGACCATGACACCTCCGTCATAATGCACCGAGGAAAGCCAGTATCGGCACTGCAAAGGCTGCCATACACCATGACTTGTAGGGGTGAAATAATCAGGGTGTCATACATATCGGGGGCGTGTACGCATCCCTCTATGCGCAAGCACGGACTGATGACAAGGCTTTTGGACGAAGCGCACACATGCATGTACAAAGGCGGAGTAATCGTCTCTACACTGATTCCTGCCAACGAGGGGCTGATAGAGTTCTATAGGAAATCGAAATACACACCGATATTCGAAGAAAGGGAACAAAGATTTGAAAGCCGTACAGACAAGGCCTCGAGACAGAGCGGAGGAATATCGTTCATGACTACTGGACATACAGACGGCGATTCCGAAGAGATATTCCGATTTGTCTACAGCCGCCAGTCAGCCATGCCGTCGTGCATACTTCACAACAAGGCTGACATGCATACTATAATAGCCGACCACGCGCTCTCTGGAGGTGAGATATGGAAAGGCATCGGCAATAACGGCGAAACTGTCTCTATAGCTTTCGTCATAGCCGGACAAGATGAACTCTTCATCAAGGAGATGGTGGCAGACAGTGACATTTCTCTGCAAGCCACCATAGACTTTCTGTCTGCCCGCTATGGAAATGTCAAAGCAGTACATCATTTCCCTTTGGGTATGATGAGAGCCATAAATGCCTTACGGCTACTTGAACTATATGCCGCCGGATGCAGCACAAGCTGCGCCATCGAGGTTTACGGTGACGATACGATAAAAGAGAACAACGGAATATTCGTAATATCCAACAGGAGATGCCATAAGGCAGAAACTGAAGCAGAAACCGCAAACATGCGACACATCAAACTGGAAATATCAGAACTCCCGGACTTCATCTTCGGTGATGAAAAACCGTATATGAGCCTTATGCTGAACTAAGTGTAGGACATACACCGCTCATCTACACAAGTAGGAACAGACCATCTACACAAAAAGTAATCGCCAATATACACAAGAAGAAGAAACACTTGCACACAAGAAGGAACAGCCCATACAAACAAGAAGAAGAAACACTTTCACACAAGAAGAAGAAACACCTGCATACAAGAAGAAAAAAATGCCGCACCGTCCATATCAGGTCTGGTGCGGCAATAAATATCATTCATTACCATTGGTAAGCATCCTCTCAAGTTCCTCGGCAGTAAGTTTCAGATGAAACTCCCCCTTGTAGGCTATAGATATTCCGCCAGTCTCTTCCGACACGATGATAGTCATGGAATCTGTCTCCTGCGATATCCCCAGTGCAGCCCTGTGGCGCAAGCCAAGCTCCTTAGGAATATTCATGTTGTGAGACACGGGCAAGATACATCCGGCAGCCTTTATGCGCTTGCCGCTTATAATCATGGCACCGTCGTGCAGCGGACTGTTCTTGAAGAAGATGTTCTCTATCAGCCGTTGGTTGATGTTGGCATCTATTATATCCCCCGTACGCGAGATACTTTCCAGCGGTACATCCCTTTCAAGTACTATCAGTGCCCCTACCCTTCCCTTGCTCATGCTGATGCACGCCATCACTATAGGCATGATATCATTCTTACCGGTCTCAGCCATATTCCTGTTCTTGAGAAACCTGAAAAGTCTGTTGGTGCTGTACCTTGAGCCAAGGGTGAGCAGAAACTGCCTTATCTCGTCCTGGAAGAGGACTATAAGCGCTATCACTCCCACACTCACCAGCTTGTCGAAGATAGAGCCAAGAAGCCTCATCTGGATGACCTGCGAAACTATTACCCATATTATTATGAAAACCAGTATTCCGATAAATATATTTATAGAACCGGATGATTTCATCACCTTATAAGACTTATATAGAAGGAAAGCAACTAAAAGTATATCCAGTATATCCTTAAAGCCTATAATACTCAATTCGAAAGGCATGTGATTGATTGTTTAATGATTAGTTTATTATTTGCAAGTTCTACAGACCGATGTCAGCCGTGAGATAACGTAAAAGAAGTCATAGACTATGCTCTGTCTACAGCCAAGAACAGCTTTACCGTCTCTACGGCTTCCTTCACATCGTGTACCCTCAGAATATTGGTGCCCTTCATGAGAGACACCATATTGAGTGCCGTGGTTCCGTTCAGAGCATCGTCCGGAGTGATGCCAAGCAGACGGTATATCATAGACTTACGTGATATGCCAACAAGCAACGGGAGGTTGAATATCTTGAACTCGTCCAGATGAGACATCAGTTCATAATTATGCTGCACCGTCTTGCCGAATCCGAAGCCGGGGTCTAATATTATATCCTTTACACCAAGGTCACGCATCTTCTGCACCCTCTCCGAGAAATAATACATCACGTCCTTCAGTACGTTGTCATAGTGAGGACTCTTCTGCATATTCTGAGGAGTACCATTCATATGCATCATCACATACGGAACTCCAAGACTAGCCACAGCATGAAACATATCGCTGTCAATGCTTCCGGCAGATATGTCGTTGATGATGGCAACGCCATATTCCTCTACACACATCCGTGCTATGTCGGCCCTGAACGTATCAACAGAAAGAACCGCTCCGGGCATCTCACGGTTAATAAGTTGAAGAGCATGCCTAAGTCTTGATGCCTCCTCTGTGGCAGATATGTGATCGGCATCAGGTCTTGACGAATATGCTCCTATGTCTATTATATCACCACCCTCGCTGATAATCTGAAATGCACGCTGCACTATCTCTTCATCTGTCTGCTTTCGGCTGCCGGCATAGAAAGAGTCGGGAGTGACATTCAGCACACCCATCACATGCGGAAAAGAAAGGTCCATCAGACTACCATTAACGTTAATATAAATATTCTTATTGAAATTCATAACTGACTCACTTAAAATGACAATACAAATGTACATACAATAATCCATTATTCTGTCTAAAGACAGATAAATTTTAGGATGCATGAGAATAATAAGTGCAGACAGTGGATACATGCTATTTATTAAACACATCTTTTGCTTTGTGCTTCAATATGATTGCACTATATTTGCAGCCATATTAAAGTAAGGTAGAATATGGAAATATCTGAATTATACAATCGGTTTCTTGAATGTGGACAAGTGACTACAGACACACGTAACTGTCAGCAAGGTTCAATGTTTTTCGCCCTAAGGGGGGCAAGTTTCAATGGCAACGAGTTTGCAGATAAGGCTCTTGAAAGCGGATGCAGATATGCCGTGATAGACCAGCCTGAATATGCCGAAGAAGGAAACAGCAGGATGATACTGGTAGACGACTGTCTGAAGGCTATGCAAGACATGGCTACACTTCACCGTACGACACTTGGCACACAGATGATAGCTATCACCGGAACAAACGGCAAGACTACTACAAAAGAGCTTATAGCTGCGGTGCTGAAAGAGAAATACAACGTTCTGTATACCGAGGGAAACCTTAACAACCACATAGGTGTTCCGCTTACGCTGCTCAGACTGACAAAGCAACACGAGATAGCCGTGATAGAGATGGGTGCAAACCATCCGGGCGAGATAAGGAAGCTGACACAGATAGCACGCCCCGACTATGGCTTGATAACCAATGTGGGCAAGGCTCACCTTGAAGGATTCGGGTCGCTGCAAGGAGTGCTCGAGACTAAGGGCGAGATGTATGAATATATAAGAAACAACAAAGGCAAAATCTTCATACAGAACGAAAACAAGATGCTATCAAGTATTGCCGAAGGGATAGAGTGTATCAGATATGGGGCAAACGATGGTGCCGATGTCAAAGGAGAGGCATTGTCATGTTCGCCCTACCTGAGTTTTATGTGGAAAAGCCGTTATGCTAGATATGAAGTACAGACACAGCTTATAGGCGAATATAACATAGACAATGCAATGGCAGCTGTAGCAATAGGACTGTACTTTGGAGTGGATGAAGAAAGGATATGCCATGCACTGAGTAACTATACACCTAAGAACAACCGCTCGCAACTGTTGCTGACTGGAAGAAACAAGCTTGTGATAGATGCCTACAATGCAAACCCTACCAGTATGAAAGCGGCACTTGACAGCTTGAAGCATATTGATGCGATGAATAAGATGGTGATACTGGGAGATATGAAGGAACTTGGCGACAGCAGTACAGAAGAGCATCAGAAGATAGTGGACTTGCTGATGAATTACAGATTCGGGAAAGTGATACTTGTAGGTACGGAGTTTGGAAAGACAGACAACAATTTCATACACTTCAATACATCAGACGAAGTGAAGGAGTATATAAAGAAAGAAATGCCTGAAGGATATACCATACTGATAAAAGGCTCTAACAGCATGAGAATGACAGAACTGAAGGAATGTCTGTAGAATAAAGTGAATGACAAGCAAAGACTTGATGAAGAATCACGTACATAATAGTATATGCATCTGCATAGACAGAAGGCAGTGAAAGCAAAACTATAAGCCTGTTTCCCAACCAGCCGACTTACATCATAATGAATAGTAAAATGACTGAAAGGGAAACTGGCTTATAAATACGTCAAACATCAGCCTATAAATAAGAGCTGCATCCGACGAAAAGCAAGAGATTTATTCTAAGAAATTTAAGAGATTTATTCGAATCAAAGCAAGAGATTTATCCTAAGCAAAGCAAGAGCTTTATTCTAAGCAAAGCAAGAGCTTTATCCGAAGAAAAGCATCACTCCTTCTTGCCGCCACCACCACTATCAGGTGAAGAGAACTTAGCCTTCTTGTAGTCGGCAATGCTGGCATAGCTTATACCTTCGTCCAGCACACCTGCATTCTGAAATTGGATACCGTTGAGTACACTCTCGCTGAACTCCTTGCTTGGAGTAAATATGATGCGTACGTTCTTGATATTGGATGCGGCATTGAAATCATCCAGTTTTAAAGAACCGTCACACTTGAACGAAATGCGCAGCGTACCGAGGTCGCCGACGCGTACCGAGTGTCCTTGCTGCAACTGAGTACGTGCATGTTTTCCCAAAAGGTCTAGCGCAGCTTCCATTTCGATGGGCGCAGTAGAAGTGTTTTCGGTAGCGGCTCTGGTCATCTCCTTCACCGTTTGAGGATTTTCACTGATAGGTATAGCATACCATTTCTTTTCAGATTCCGGTTCAAGCGGATTCGCCTTTTTCACGAGCTTGTATTTGTACATAGAACCTCCTTTTTTAGTTAACATTGACAATACTTGCAAAGTTAGTATAATATTTTGATTTACAAAACTTTTATTGATAATATTGAATCATATCAGCACAATTTCTTACATAAGCATGAAGCATGTCAAGACATACGTATGCCGTAAGCCACTACATACGTATGCCGTACAGACCGACATAAGTACGACACAACATACTGCATACGTATGCATCTGCATACACAGAAACGTATCTTCATAATTAGGTAATACTAATGTAACACGTTTGTAATATAGAATGACGACCTTTGTCGGCATAATATAAAATACGAAACAATTTGATATGGAGACTATCTACTTGGGAATTGTGATATTCCTCTTTATGCTGGCTATCTTCGACCTCATGGTGGGTGTCAGCAATGATGCTGTAAACTTTATGAACTCGGCAGTGGGTGCTAAGGTCGCTAAATTCAAGACTATTATCATTGTGGCTGCCGTGGGTGTATTTGCCGGAGCTGCCATGAGTAACGGAATGATGGACATAGCCCGCAACGGAATATTCCAGCCGCAGAACTTCTCTTTCTATGAAATAATGTGTATTCTGCTGGCAGTGATGGTGACGGACGTGATACTGCTTGACATATTCAACACGATGGGGCTGCCTACGTCTACCACCGTATCTATGGTGTTCGAACTGCTGGGAGGTACATTCATACTGGCGATGCTGAAACTTGCAGCAGACGAGTCGGGCCTTACACTGGGCGACCTTATGAATACTGAGAAGGCACTTTCGGTGATTATGGCAATATTCCTCAGTGTAGCCATAGCCTTCATAGCTGGTACGTTGGTGCAATATGTGTCACGACTGATATTCAGCTTCAACTATAAGAAAAACCTGTCGTGGACAATCGGGATATTTGGCGGTATAGCCATCACATCGTTGTCATACTTCACGCTGATAAAGGGACTGAAGACTGCTTCGTTCATCACTCCCGAAGTGATGGAATGGGTGGACAACAATACCGTCATGCTGATAGCTGCATGCCTTGTGTTCTTCACTCTGCTGATGCAGATACTGCACTGGATGAAGGTCAACGTATTCAAGATTATAGTGCTGCTGGGTACATTCTCGCTGGCTCTTGCATTTGCCGGAAATGACCTTGTCAACTTCATCGGTGTGCCTCTGGCTGGATATTCTGCCTATACAGACTATGTGGCAAACTCGGGAGGTGTAGGCGTAGACGGATTCATGATGGATTCTCTCATGTCGTCTGCCAAGACTCCGCTGATATTCCTCGTGGCATCTGGAGTGGTGATGGTGTATGCACTTGCCACATCAAAGAAGGCAAAGAATGTGATAAAGACATCCGTAGACCTTGCCCGCCAGGAAGAGGGAGATGAAATGTTCGGTTCGTCGGGACTGGCGCGTACGATAGTGCGCAATGCCACCATCATAAACGAATACTTGAAGAAGGTGATACCTCCTAAGACAAGAAACTGGCTGAACAGCCGTTTCAACAAGGACGAGGCGATACTGGCAGACGGTGCTGCATTCGACATGGTACGTGCATCGGTCAACCTTGTGCTGTCCGGTCTGCTCATCATCATAGGTACAACCATGAAGCTTCCTCTCTCTACCACCTACGTTACGTTCATCGTGGCTATGGGTACTTCGCTGTCCGACCGTGCATGGGGGCGCGAAAGTGCGGTTTACCGCATCACTGGTATGCTTTCCGTCATAGGCGGATGGTTCATCACGGCATTTGTGGCATTCACGGCATGTGCCTTGGTTACGGTGGCAATGTACTACACCAATGTGGTGGGCATGATAGCGTTCATCATCATCACCGTACTGGTACTGATAAACAGCAACAGGGCGTTCAGCAAGAAGGAGAAAACGGAACAACAGGACGATATCTTCAAGTGCATGATGAGCAGCAAGGACAAGAACGAAACTCTGTCTCTTCTGCGCCAACACGTAAAGGAAACACTGACCGACTATCTGAAGTTCAGCAAGGACGCGTATGTGAAGATTACTGACGGATTTATCAACGAAAACCTGAGGTCGCTGAAAAAGGCTGCTGCCGAAACTGACGAAAAGCGCAAGCTGCTGAAGAAACGCCGCCGCAAGGAGATACTGGGACTGCGCCGTATACCTATCACCATAGCCATAGAGAAGAACACATGGTTCCACCTTGGCACAAACAGTTGCGAGGAGATGATGTACTGTCTGAAGCGTATATGCGAACCTTGCAAAGAACATGTGGACAATAACTTCTATCCTATACATAGGGAGGATGTGAGCGAGTTTATGCCTGTACGCGAAGAACTCTGCCTGCTGATGGAACGTACATACCGCTCTATCATGGAGAACGACTATACTGATGCCGACGACATCCTGAAGAAGGGTGACGAGCTGAAGAACCGCATCTCTACCATACGCAAGTATCAGATGAACCATATGCAGGAAGCGGACAACAGCAGTCTGAAGGCAGCTATGGTGTATCTCAACATTCTTCAGGAGACTCAGGAGATGGTAAGTGTAGGACGACACCTTTTGAGGGCAAGCCGATTCTTCCAGGGCGACTATGTTCATCAGGAGATTCCACAGATGGGCATCATGGACAATAAGGCATAAGTTATAATTACCATATATTATCTTTACAACAGGAAAGCCATTTCAAACGTCAAGGCGTAGAAATGGCTTTTGTCATTCATCAGCACCACACTTTCAGCATGTCACTGCTCTTCCTCCAGCTTGCGCTGCCGGTAAAGCTGATAGGAATTGAACACATTATGCCACACGCTGTAGAAACCCATTGCCACCGAAGTGACCGGGGTGAAGAATGTGTACCCCATCCATATGGCAAGGACGGTATTCTTCTGTCCGAGAGCCTGTCCGGCACTGATGTCATCGTTGTACGGACGGCCTGCTTTCTTTCCTACATAAAACTGAAGTATGCACGACACGAGCGATACGGCTGCAAGTCCCGTCTGATACCACACCGACACATCGCTATGTACGATACTCTTCACCGTAATGGCTATGGCAAGCGTAAGTGCCACCGCCCAAAGATAGAACGAAACGCCATGATAGCGGCCGATAAAGGCATGCACCTTTGGGGCAAGCGAACGAAGTATCACTGCCATGATGAACGGACATAGCAGCAGCGGAAAGACCTTTACTGATATCATGAGGAATGAAGTCATGAAAGTCATGCCCTCTTGAGGATGGATGACGGGCAGCGTGAACGGTACGAGTATAGCAGTCACAATATTTATCATGACTATGTACGAAGTGAGGTGTGCAGCATTTCCGCCCAGTTTGTGGGTGACTACAGCGGCTGCCGTGGCAGTGGGGCATATCAAGCAGAGCATGGCTCCTTCTACCAATATGCGCCAGCTTATGGACGGGAACAGATATAGCACTGTGGCCATACCTACAAACGCAAGGCTCTGTATGAGCAGAAGTGTCACATGCCACCGACATGGTTTCAGCTGTCTTACGTCTACCTTGCAGAAGGTAAGTAAAAGCATGGTGAATATCAGCAATGGCTGCAACACAGTCACCGTGTGCGAGGCAATGTTCCTCACCTCGGCAGGCAATGACAGGGCTGAATATACAAAATATAGCACTACACCTATTATCATAGATATAGGCAATGTCCAGTTCTTGATAAATCTAACTATATTCATTATGAAGACCTTTATAATGTTTCGTGTGAGACCATGAAGATGTTTCGTGTGGAGTTATGAGAATATCTTTTGTGAAGTTACAAGAGTGTTTCGTGTGAGACCATAAAGATGTGTCTTGTGTGATTGTGAAGATGCTTCGTGTGAGACCATGAAGATGTTTCGTGTGACGATATACCTTAGTGGCAGTATCACACACCTTTGGTCTTGCCACAAAAAGACTTCACCCCTACCACATATATGCTATATGCAGCAGAGGTGAGCCTATAACTATTCGTGTTGTGTTATATAATAACCAGTTGAAACAACTATGATAATAAGTCTTTACTTGCAGTTGCCTGTACAGCGTGGCTTAATCTGCTTGAAGAAGTCATTACCCTTATTGTCTACAAGGATAAATGCAGGGAAGTTCTCAACTTCAATCTTCCATATAGCCTCCATACCAAGTTCAGGATATTCCACACATTCGATGTTCTTGATGTTGTTCTGTGCAAGGATAGCAGCAGGTCCACCTATCGAACCGAGGTAGAAACCACCGTGAGCCTTGCATGCATCAGTCACGGCCTGGCTTCGGTTACCCTTGGCAAGCATAATCATAGAACCTCCGTTGCTCTGGAACAGGTCGACGTAAGGGTCCATACGTCCGGCAGTAGTAGGTCCCATCGAACCACAAGGCATTCCGTTAGGAGTCTTGGCAGGTCCGGCATAGTATATAGGATGATCCTTGATATACTGAGGAAGCTCCTCGCCGCGTTCAAGGCGTTCTTTCAGTTTGGCATGAGCTATGTCACGTCCTACGATGATAGTACCGTTAAGAGAAAGGCGTGTAGCTACAGGATACTTGTCCAGTTCGGCAAGTATTTCGGGCATAGGGCGGTTCAAGTCTATACGAACAGCATCACCCTCGCCTGCCTGACGCAGTTCTTCAGGAATCAGTTCTCCCGGATTAGAGTCAAGCTTTTCAATCCAGATACCGTCCTTGTTAATCTTGCATCGCACGTTGCGGTCGGCCGAGCAAGAAACTCCCAGACCGACAGGACAAGAAGCTCCGTGACGTGGAAGGCGGATGATACGCACATCGTGTGCATAGTATTTACCTCCGAACTGAGCGCCCAATCCTATGCGGTGTGCTTCTTCCAATACCTGCTTTTCGAGTTCCACATCGCGGAACGCACGTCCGTATTCATTGCCCGTAGTAGGCAGGTTGTCATAGAAGCGTGTAGATGCAAGTTTCACTGTAAGAAGGTTCTTCTCGGCAGAAGTACCTCCAATGACGAAGGCAATGTGATATGGAGGACAAGCGGCAGTACCAAGAGTCTTCATCTTTTCTACCAAGAAAGGCACGAGAGTGGCAGGATTGAGTATGGCCTTAGTTTCCTGATACAGATAAGTCTTGTTGGCAGAACCACCACCCTTGGTAACGCAAAGGAATTCGTATTCCATACCCTGAGTAGCCTCGATGTCAATCTGTGCAGGAAGGTTGCAGCGTGTGTTCACCTCGTCGTACATGTTGAGAGGAGCATTCTGCGAGTAACGCAGGTTCTCTTCGGTATATGTCTTGTATACACCAAGCGACAAGGCCTCTTCGTCGCAATATCCTGTCCATACCTGCTGTCCCTTTTCTCCGTGTATGATAGCAGTACCCGTATCCTGGCAGAAAGGAAGCACTCCCTTTGCTGCAACTTCTGCATTGCGCAGGAATGTGAGAGCCACGTACTTGTCGTTGTCGCTCGCCTCAGGGTCGGTAAGAATCTTGGCTACCTGCTCGTTGTGCGAACGGCGCAACATGAAAGATACATCGCGGAAAGCGGCATTGGCCATAGCTGTAAGACCTTCCTTCTCAATCTTAAGGATAGGTTTTCCTTCAAACTCGCTTACAGACACATAGTCCTTGGTAAGCAGATAATACTCGGTTGTATCATGTCCGTGTTCGAACATTGGCTGATACTTAAATTCTGGTGTTGCCATATAATATATTTAGTTATTAAATTGTGAGTATATTCGTATGTAAGTATGCTTATGTCATACCGTGTAAGCATGCTTATGTCATACCGTGTAAGCATGCTTATGTCATAGTGTAAGTATGCTTATGTTACTCCTCGTAGTCGTATGTCTGATAGAGGAAATCGTTGTAAGGATACTTCTGCACGTGCATCTCGCGCACCTTCTTATACAGCAGTGACTTGAACTCCTCAAGGTTTGTCTTGTTGCGTGCCGAAATGAACATACAGTTGTCTCCCATCTTTGCCATCCATGTGTTCATAAGCTCCTCAAGTGTGGTATTCTCCTTCGTCTTAGGAGTGAGGTCGTCTTCATCCTTCTCTACGTATGTATAGGCATCAATCTTGTTGAACACTATGATGTTTTGCTTTCCTCCTGCACCGATGTCGGATACGGTTTTCTCCACCACCTGTATCTGTTCCTCAAAGTCGGGATGCGAAATGTCTACCACATGCACCAGCAGGTCTGCCTCGCGCACCTCGTCCAGTGTCGACTTGAACGACTCAACCAGGTCGGTAGGGAGCTTGCGGATAAACCCTACTGTGTCCGAAAGCAGGAATGGCAGATTCTCTATAATCACCTTCCTCACCGTAGTGTCCAGCGTGGCAAAGAGCTTGTTCTCGGCAAATACTTCACTCTTGGCAAGAAGGTTCATAAGTGTAGATTTTCCCACGTTGGTATATCCCACCAATGCCACACGTATCATTCTTCCTCTGTTCTTCCTCTGTGTAGACTTCTGCGTGTCTATCTCTGCCAGTCTCTGCTTGAGGAGCGACATGCGGTTGAGGATGATACGGCGGTCCATCTCGAGCTGTGTTTCACCCGGACCACGAAGACCTACCGAGCCTTTTCCGCCTCCGGCACCCGAACCTCCACCCTGACGCTCAAGGTGAGTCCACAATCTCTGCAATCGCGGCAACATGTACTTATACTGTGCCAGCTCAACCTGCGTCTTTGCATTTGCAGTCTGAGCCCTCATGGCAAAAATATCGAGGATAAGCGAAGTACGGTCAAGAATCTTCACCTTCAGTTCGTTTTCTATATTTCTCAGCTGCTTGGCCGAAAGTTCGTCGTCGAAAATCACCATACCTATCTCAGTATCTTCTTCCTCTTCCATCTGCATAAGATACTCCTTTATTTCCTGTAGCTTACCTTTGCCTACGTATGTTACAGTGTTAGGATAGTCTATTTTCTGTGTAAAACGCTTCACTACCTCTGCTCCGGCTGTTTCTGCAAGGAAAGCCAACTCGTCAAGATATTCATTGGTCTTCCTTTCATTCTGGTTCTGTGTAATCAGACCTACCAATACAGCCTTCTCTGTCTGTGCTTCAGATATTACAAATTCCTTCATTTATAATCTTATATATACAATTGTGTGCAAACTTACATAAAAATCCCCGTATTAGAACAATTCGACTTATAAAAAAGTTACCATACGACGGCTATGGTGTCACAAAGGACTTCCTGTCGTTGAAATTAGCATGGTTGAAGTACTGAGTCTCTGCCCAAACTTTAATCTTCGCATCGCAGTTATTATAAATATTTTTATTAATTTTGCTTTCCGAACAAAGATATTACGATTTATTAAATGATATGGAGAGTCTGATAATAGAACAGCTTAAAACCGGAAATGAAAAGGCATATGAATATATCTACAAACATCATTATGCCTTCTTGTGCCATATAGCATACGGTTATGTAAACGACCATTTCCTTGCCGAAACTATAGTAGGCGACGTAATATTCCACCTATGGGAGAAGAGAGAAACTCTGAACATCAGCACCTCGATAAGAAGCTATCTTATAGCATCTGTAAGAAACAAATGCCTGGACCATCTGTCATCGCTGAAAGAAAGAACGGAGATTTCTTTTTCTAATATAAGCCCCGACGAATCTATAACGGAAAAGTATATTTTATCAGACAACTATCCTCTGGGAAGACTGCTGGAAAAAGAATTGGAACATGAAATATACTCTGCCATAAGAAGTCTGCCCAAAGAATGTAGAAAGGTTTTCATCAAAAACAGATTCGAGAACAAGACGTATAACGAAATAGCCAACGAACTGAACATATCACCAAATACGGTGAAATATCATATCAGAAATGCACTGGCAAGCCTTCATGAGAAACTGTCGAAGTATCTTGTTGCACTGTGTGGAATAATAGAATACTGGCTATAGTTACTATGACTTATACAGCGTCTGATATGACTAAACCCCTGCTGCAACTATATGCAAACAGGGGCAAGTGAGAAAAGTGTAATTAAATGAAACCCTCTTCGTCTATCATCACCAAACAGGCAATAAGAATCCTTCGACTTCCGGATCAACATGCTCATTACGGAATATCTCAAGAACCTTTTCTACAACTTCAGGATACTGTTCTGCAATATCGTTCTGCTCGCGAGGATCCTTAGACAAATCATAGAGTTCTACTTTACGTCCGCCCTTACGGATGTTTCTAACAAAAGCTTTCCAATCACCCATACGAACTGCTTTCTGACCTCCGGCTTCAGGATATTCCCAATATAGGAATTCATGTTTCTTCTGACTGTCACTCTGACCAAGCATTTCAGGCAACATGCTTATACCATCCGTTTCAGGAGATTCAACACCTGCTATATCACACATAGTTGGCATCATATCCCAAAAAGCAGAAAGATGATCAGACTCTGTTCCGGCAGGAATATGTCCAGGCCATGAAGCAATCATAGGCACACGGATACCGCCTTCTCGCAAAGAGGCCTTACCCCAACCGTTTTCACTCTTGTAAGGTTTAGCACTGTCAAAGAAAGGAGAATCTGAACCTCCGTTGAATGTAGGACCGTTATCACTTGTAAAAATTATTACAGTATTTTCATATATACCTAAATCCTTAAGTTTCTGAACAAGCCCTCCAATCTGTTCATCCCAATAGCTTACCATAGCAGCATATGTGGCACGGGGATAGCGGCATGGGAAATATCCTGTATTACCCAAATATGGCTTTTCATCTCCAAACTTGTCAACATAATGCTTTATCCATCTATCAGGAGCCTGAAGAGGAACATGAGGTACAGGAGTTGTCCAGAACAAAGCAAAAGGCTCGTCTTTCGAGCGTTCAACGAAATCAAGTATTTCCTTATACATCAAGTCTGGTGCATACTGCTTCTGTACATACTTTGCATAGCTTTTCCCATCAAGTGGGTCTGCACCTTTATCCAAATTTGTATGAGGAGCAAGAAACTTATTTTCAAGATACTCGCGACATTCATTCCTATATAGGAAAGGAGGATAATAGGTATGTGCCTGACGCTGACAATTATATCCATAGAAGAAATCGAATCCCATCTTGTTTGGAGTACTTTCCGAACCAGGCCAGCCAAGTCCCCATTTACCGATACAAGCTGTAGCATAACCAGCCTCCTTCAACTTGCGAGGAATCATTATTGTGTTTGAAGGTACAGGACGTTGTCCTTCAAGACTTGAATCGCGAAGCATAGCTTCATGACTCCATACATCACCACGGGAAGGAACCTCATCATTCCCGCGAATATAAGCATGACCGGTATGAAGACCGGTAAACAACACACAGCGCGAAGGACCGGACACAGCCTGACCTGAATAGTGATTTGTAAACCTCATACCTTCCGTAGCAAGACGGTCTATGTTTGGAGTTTCAATCTTCTCCTGGCCGAAACACCCCAATTCTGCACGCCCCAAGTCATCGGCAAGAATATAAATAATGTTGGGTTTACGAACTTCCTGTTTTTTTTCAGAACAGGAAGTCATTAATATAGGTGCAACTGATGCACACAAAACAGGTAACAAATAATTTGTTTTCATGAAAAATATCTTAAATGAATATCATGTATTATCAATTGGTTTAATTTCACCATCCAGGATTCTGTGTAAGATTAGGATTCAGAAGAATTTCATCTGTCGGTACTTGATATAAATAATACTTGTCATCCCAACCCTTGCCTTCTTTGACAGGATCGTTAAACAAATAAAGATAGCCTTCAGTCATCTTTCCATCAATTCCGTCAGAGAAACCTGTCATCTGGTTATACAAAGTCATATTATTCTTCAAAGCATATTCCTTACTCACCCAAATACCTGTCGCAGTTCTATTAGTAAACCAAGGTGCCATTCTCCATCTACGTACGTCATAAAATCCGAAGCCTTCACCCATTAGTTCTATGATACGTTCTCTACGAACTTCCCAAAGCAATGCAGGGACTTTCACTCCTCCCTTGTCTTTATCCTCTCTATCAAAACTTGTTCCCTTAGGATAATAGGAAGGCCTTTGAGGGTCGAAATTATCATCTATTTCAGATACAGTCATCTTGGCTACTCCAGCACGTTCTCTCAGCTTGTTTATGGTTTTATCAGCAATAGCCTGATCAAATTGCCCAAGCTCAGCTTTAGCCTCAGCATAGTTAAGCAACACTTCTTCTATTTTGAAAATAGGCATATCAGAAACATTGACTGCACTTTGATTAAAATTCTGTTCCCAATTGCTCCACAACTTCCACACATAATAACCAGAACGACATGTAACAAAAGCCCCTGTTCCGAGTCTTGGAATTTCAGGAATAAGAGAAGCAGACCAGTTCTGCCCCGGCAAACGTTTCATTCCTATACCAGGATTACTTGTAGTATAGTTTGCCCCTAACAGGTCTATATATTCCCTATCAGCCCTATCTGATGTATATCCCCATGAAGCGCCAGGATTTTCTTCGGGTTTATCCTTACCGCTTGCTTCAACTTTATAAGGTGGCATTACCACATGGTAAAGACGAGGGTCTCTGTCACGGAATGTTTGATACATGTTTTTATCTCCATTATACTTAGAGTCAGGATTACCTATAGGCTTACCGTTTTTCATGAGATACAAATCTACTGTGTTCTGATTCATCTCAATGTTATGTGAAGAAGTATGTTCCATGTGACAACCTGATACAGGATTAATATCCTTTACATGAGCTTTGTAAAGGATTATTCCCGGAACCTTACTCAAGTCTTCCGTAGTCCACATTTCTCCATACCCTGCAGCAGGCTGAATATCTGTACCTTTATACAATTCTTTATATGAATCCATCAACAATTCAGATGTTCTTACACACTCATCAAAGAAAGTCTGTCCTCCTTCTATTTCGTGATATTTTCTCCAAGTACCTTCTCTCAGTCCAAAACGTGATATGACTGCCCTTATACAGTCTACATCTATAGTATTCTCTCCGTCCCTTTTCTCAAAATCTCCAATATGCTCTTCAGCCCATTTCAATCGTTCCATTACTTTTGCAGCAACTTCTTTTCTATCCATTCGTGGTGCGAACTTTTCTTCTGAAGTTTCGTTCAATACTTTTTCCACCCAAGGAATATCACCAAACCGGTCTATCAATTCCATATACCAGAACGAATGGAAAAAATATCCAACAGATTTCCAGTGATTCTTTTCCTCCTGAGTCATATCAGCAGAATCAAGGTGTGATAACATAATGTTTATTCTTCTGACAAACGATTCGAAATCCCATCCATTGCCAGACGTAACACTTCCTTTTGTCTGATATGCAAACATATTATAACCATTAAAACCCTTCTTCTCAAAGTAACCGGCATCAACATCACCACCATATTGTCCATCTTGCCCCACACCATTTGCATTAGTAGAAGTACGTATAGTGGTATTATTAAACATTGTATAGCAAGGCCACATAAATGCTTTAAAATTATCATACGAATTAAAGGCATTATCTTCCGTAACACCTGTAATTGGAAGTTTTTCCAAAAAGCTGTCATTACAACCAGTAACTGCAAGCCCCGTAAACAAGGCTATTCTAAAAAAGATATTTTTCATAATTGTTTTCATTTAAAGTTTTACAAAGACAAATTCAATCCAAATGAAACTGTACGGAATGCTGGATAATTCCAGTTTAATGTTTCAGGGTCAATACCTTTAGGCAATGAAGAGAATGTAGCAAGGTTCTCTATACTGACAAAAGCCTTCAAATTTGACAATGAAATTTTTTGAATCAAATGCTTAGGAAATGTATAAGACAAACTTATGTTTTTAATTCTCAAGTATGAAGCATCCGACAGATATTTATCCGATACTCTATAGTTTGAACTCATATTGCCATAATTGCCATAAAGCCTTGGATACTCAGCACCTGGATTTGCACATGTATAGTCACCATTTGCAATATCTGTAGGCTTCCAATAGTTGTCAAGACCTTCATATAATGGCACAAACTTATAATCACCATACATTGGGAACATCAAAGTATTTGCAATCCATTTATCCCTCTTTCCTGTTCCTTGCAAGAATATATTCAGATCGAACCCCTTGTAGTTTCCACCAAAAGTTATGCCATAAAGATACCTTGGAGTTTCATTTCCTATAATCTTACGGTCGCCAGGATTATCATAAGTACCTTCTCCACCGTAAATCAAGTTTTCTCCCATATCATCATCACGAAGGTTTTTGAACTTAACATCACCAGGGCGAGGATTTGTACCATTTATAGAAGTTACTCCATCTTTAAGTTTCCATGACTTTGTATCTACAAAATCATCTACTGTATAGAATCCGTCGGATACATATCCCCAAATTTCTCCCATTTGCTGCCCTACATAAGGATGATCGATCATTTTCGACTCATTGCTATCGTATTTTATGATTTCACTCTTTGCATCAGAAATATTAAATCCAATACGATAACCGAAATCGCCGATTTTATCTCTCCAGTTCACATTCATTTCCCAACCACGAGTTCTCATGTCGGCAGTATTCTGTGTTGGAGCAGAAGCACCTACAACGGCCGGCAGCTGCATACCTGGAGCAAGCATACCTTTGGTATCTCTTTGAAACCATTCTACAAGACCACTCAACCTGTTGTTAAACAAAGAAAAATCCAATCCAATATTTGTTGTACCTACTTTCTCCCAAGTAAAAGTTGTACTTACCAATGAAGGCAAAGAGTTAATGGCAACTACATATGATTTATCAACCAGCCAGCCATTATATTTATTACTGATAGTCATATCAGGAATAAAAGAATATGGACTGATATTCTGGTTACCTATAACACCATACGAAGCTCTGAGTTTAAGCATTCCCAACCAATCCTGAGTTTTTTCCATGAAAGATTCTTGAGAAATATTCCATCCCACTGATGCTGAAGGGAAAAATCCAAAACGATTTGATTTAGGAAATTTTGAAGAACCATCATAGCGTCCATTTGCTTCGAAAAGATATTTATCCTTATAATTATAGTTTACACGGAAAAAACCTCCTCTTACAGAATATTCACTATAAGAATCTTTTGCCTTTAACATAGCAGGATCACCGCCACCAAGTGAAGGAACGTCAACTATTGCCTGATTATAAGAATTTAATTCAACTGTTTCTATATAACTTGATTCTTGATTAAATCCTGCCATCAACTTGAAGTGATGGTCTTTAGCTATATCAAAGCTATATGTTCCATAAAGGTTTATAGCATTATAGTTGGTATTTCTTTTTGTCTTGTCCAAGTGGTCATTTGTAGGTGTAACATCACAACCTCCCTGCACTGTCGTGTATTTAACACTACCTGTATACCAACTATAATCATAGACTTTCTTGTCAAAAGTATATTCAAATGCAATCTCAAAATTCTTGATGGGTTTTATAATTGATTTCAAGAATATACGAGGATTGTCATTAAGATGCTTACTTGGATTAGACCATCTTATTTGATTCGCAGGAGTAAAGAACGGTAATCCTGTAGCATTATTATCTATTCCCTCAGGCATTGTTCCTTCTGGATAGAAAGATGCAAGACGAGTTCCATAAATAGCACCAAGTGCTGAAGAAGGTAACTGTCTATCACTATGAGCATAGCTTACAGTAGCTTCTTGTGTAAACCAATCTGTAACATCAGCCGAAACGAAACTACTAAAATTCAATCGTGTATAAGAGTCTTTATCTGTAATCAAGACACCATTGCTATCAACGAATCCACCAGACAACCTATAACGCAACTTATCAGTAGCACCACTGACTGAGAGATTATGTGTATGCTGGAAACTTGTTTCCAACATATTCTTAACCAAATCTTTTTCATTCAAGTAATAAACTCCACCAGCTTCATCCTTATATATTCCATCACCTAAAACATTAAGTGAACTAGGATCTTTTTTGTATTGTTCTAGGTATCCCAACCATTTAGAAACACTAGGAGAACCCATTGTCCAAAACTGGTCTCCTTCAACTTCCATATATGTCTTCAGATAAGTATCTAATGATGCCTGTTCAGGCAAGTTAAAAGCATTTGCAAAAGCAAAATTATTATTATAGTTCAACTGAAATTTTGTCTTGCCTTTAGGACGTTTTGTAGTTACAAGAATTACTCCTCCAGCTGCCCTGGCACCATATATTGCAGATGAAGCAGCATCTTTCAATACTGTTATTGATTCAATATCATCAGGGTTGAGCATATCAATATCACCTTCGACATTATCTATCAATACCAATGGAGCTATAACAGAACCTGAACCTATAGAATATGCTCCTCGAATCTGAAAACTCTTTCCTTGTCCAGGAGCATTACCTCCATTATTAACCAACAATCCAGGCACAGAACCCTGCAAAGCATCAGCAGCCTGAACCAAAGGTCTGTCTCCTAAAACTTCGTCCATTTTAACGGTTGTTACTGCACCTGTAAGATTAGCCTTTTTCTGAGAGCCAAATCCTACCACTACTACTTCATCCAACACTTCTGTATCTTCCTTTAAAGTTACAGAGAGCAACTTTCCTGACACCGCTTTCATCAGCTGACTTTTAAAGCCTATGTATGATATTTCTATAGATGCACCTTCGGATACATTCAATGTGAAATTTCCATCAAAGTCAGTAATAGTTCCAGTTGTAGTACCTTTCTGCATTACTGTAGCGCCAATAACAGGTTCTCCCTTAGCGTCTTTTACTATACCTTTTATTTCTATTTTCTTGTCTGAAAACAGGGAGTCATCAGAAAATGACTTCTTTACTACTATACTCTTTCCTTTTATTTCGTATGACACATTCTGCCCATTCAATATCTGACTGACTGCATCACTTAAATTCTTGGCATCGATGAAAACAGTTTTTTCCGTATCAATTTCTCCAGCTATGTATACAAATGAATAGCCACTCTTTTGCTGAAGTTCTGCTATTGCTTTCTTCACTGAAACTCCTTGCATTTTGATACTTACACTTTGGGAATAAGAGCTTAGATTGAAACATAATAAAGCTCCTGCTACAAGCATTGTTTTTCTTCGGTAATTCATAATTAAACAATAAAATGGTTAAAACTTAGATTGTTAAGGTTCCGAATAAATAATAATTAGATTAACTTTGTAAATGGATAATATTTATTCTACCTTTTGAAAAAATAAAGGGATAAGATTTTTCAAGAGCCGAATAACCTGCCAGTTTTTCGGCTTTTACTTTATTCTTTTGGCATACCAAGACATTCTGGTTAAATACTTATTCATGAACTGTTCGACATAATTGTTTAAAAGGTATTAGGTTTGTATTAAAGGTTATAATTAAATTAATATATAGTTACAGTATTATCATGTATGTTGTAATCAAGTTTACCTGTAGCTTCAAGAACTGACATTACCTCATTTATACTTTGAATATTTCGATTAAAACGTCCAACTATACGAAGTTTTTTCAATTCTTCATTGCTTATCATAATATGCACTCCATAGTTACGTGACAATCTTTTTACGACATCTACCAAAGGAACATCTTCAAATATCATCTCTCCGTTCATCCATGCTTTATCATTGGATATAAATTCTGAACTGTTCTTTTTCAATACACCTGTCTCCTTATCGAACTCGGCACGCTCGCCAGGAGCAAGTTCTACATATTGGGATGCGTCAAATATATTATCCAAAGCCACCTTTCCTTCCATCAATGATACTGATGCTATCTTATCTTCCGGATAATTCTGTACATTGAATTTTGTTCCAAGAACTTTTATTCGCAATCCCTCACTCTCTACACAGAAAGGTTTGGTTTCATTTTTACTTACCTCAAAATAAGCTTCACCATCAAGGTCTACATTTCTATTCTTCACACCAAAATTCTGAGAATATGCCAAACGTGAACCTCCATTGAGGATGACTATTGTACTGTCTGGAAGCAGCATCTTACTTGTTCCTCCTACAGGAGCTTCTATCTTTATCATCGACAATGATTGATAAAGGTTTTCTTCTCCTGCTTGGAAAGACATATATGATATAAAACCTAATATGAAAACAGCAGCTGCATATTTATATATATTTCTAATATACAATAATCTTTCCATGTTGTGTTTATGATTGTCTTTTTGGTATTCTTCAGACACTCGTTTTCTGAAACATTCAAAAGCTTTGTCTGAATCATATAAATGTATTTCATCTTCCGAACAAGAGGATACCCAAATTTCCTGATACTGCATAAAATATCTTTTGTTTTCATCTGACCGGTCTATCCATGATTTCAGTTCTTTTATCTGCAAATCATCAAGTTCGCCCGAAAGATAGGAAACTATCAACTGATCAATATGTCCTCTTTGTCCATCCATTGTTTTATCTTGTTATATCTCTATGACGATTTTTATTTATAGTCGGGTAGTATAAATCATGAAGAAAATGTATTTTTTTTATAAAAAGTCACATAGAGCCGCATAAAGCACTGACTAAAAAAGACAAAGGTGAAAACACAATCTTCTTCAAAATTGCATTTTCACCTTTGTCTTTATATAAAAGCTACTGATTATTCCTTTATCCTTATCAGCAGATTTGCCAATATTGCGGTCAGACCGCCTGTTGTAATACCAGAAGTAAATATATTACGTATTACTTCCGGGAATTGAGACAATATGCCTGGCACAAGTTCAACGCTAAGCCCGAAAGAGAAACTCAATGCCATTACAAGTGTTGCCTTACGGTCTATATTCTGAGATGCTATGATACGGATACCTGCTGCTGCCACTGTTCCGAACATCAAGAGTGTTGCACCTCCCAATACCGGGTCTGGCATGAGCGAGAATACAAGTCCTACTGCCGGGAACAATCCCAAAAGTATCAAGAATCCAGCTATGAAATACCCTACGTATCTGCTGGCAACTCCTGTAAGTTGTATCATCCCATTGTTCTGTGCAAAGATTGAGTTAGGGAAAGAATTGAACGCTCCTGCCACCATTGAGTTGAATCCATCTGCAAGGATACCTCCCGAAGCACGTTTCACGAATTTCTCTCCTTCTACAGGTTCTCCTGATATCAACGAGTTTGCAGTAACATCACCATAAGCCTCTATGGCAGTGATGAGATATACAAGTCCCAAGCCTATTATGGCAGAGATATCAAAAGTTATGCCATACTTGAATGGTACTGGGACATTGAAGCCACCGTAATCCTGTACGGACGAGAAGTCCACCATACCCATAAACCATGACACGATGTATCCCACTATCAAACCTATGACTATGGAACTCATTCGAAGATAACGGTTTGAACTACGATTGAAGATTATTATAAGCACCAGCACTAGAGCTGATATGCCTAGATATTCCATAGAGCCGAACGTTCCATTCTCTATTGCCTTGTTTCCGCCTCCGCAGGCTGTTATACCTACTTTTATAAGGCTCATACCTATCAGTGTAACAACTATACCCGACACCAAAGGGGTAATGATTTTCTTCGTATATTTCAGTACTCTACTTATAGCCATTTCTACAGTTGATGCTGCTATTGTGGCACCAAATACCGAAGACAATCCTCCTGTGAGACCTGCCGAGATTATAGGACCTATGAAAGAGAAACTTGTACCTTGCACACATAACAGCCCGCAACCTATAGGTCCAACTTTCCTACACTGTATGAATGTTGATATACCCGAGACAAAAAGAGCCATAGATACAAGAAAGCCTGTAGTTTCTATATCCAGCCCCAATGCTCCAGATATGATGAGTGGAGGGGTTATTATGGCTACAAAGATAGCCAACAGGTGTTGTAATGCTGCAAAAACAGTGTCTTTCAGAGGCGGACGGTCTTCAAGACCATAAATAAGTCCACTTCCGGGAGTAGAGTTTTTTTCTTTTTCCATCAATTCCAGTTTTGTTATATTTTATGGTACGACTAGTCTTTCAATATAATCTTACAGTCATCAAGACTTTCGATTATAGCCAAAGACTCAACATGTATTCCCAAGTTACGAAGTTCGTCGCCACCATGCTGGAATGATTTTTCTATAAGGAATCCCATTCCCACCAGTTCGGCACCTGCCTTGTTCACAAGGTCTATTATTCCTTTTGCTGCATTGCCATTGGCAAGGAAGTCATCAATAAAGAGTACTTGGTCGCCTTCTTTCAGATAATCCTTGCTGACACATACATCGTAGTTTCTGTCTTTAGTGAATGAATACACTGTAGTGGTCAACATGTTTTCCATTGTACTTGGTTTTTTCTTCTTTGCAAATACAACAGGAAGTTCGAGCAAATATCCCACCATAATGGCCGGTGCTATACCACTTGCCTCTATTGTCAGTATCTTGTTGATCCTTGTACTAGCAAATCGTCTTACAAATTCTACAGCCATTGACTTCATCAGAATAGGGTCCATCTGATGATTGATAAAGTTATCAACTTTAAGAATACCTCCATCAAAGCATTTACCGTCCTGCAGTATCCTGTCTTTAAGTGCCTTCATTTCACAAATTATTATTAAAAAGTTTCAAAATAGAGTTTTAATGTACAAAGGTACAAGAAAAAACTTTTCAATGATAAATATAGCAGAAATATTCGTTTTTTTTAATGGATAAATAATCAGCAACTACTGCATCATGGTTGCACTCCCTGCTCTTCAAGCAGAAAAATTATGTCTCCATTTACTACATTCCAGTCCTTCACTTCATTGCCCGATAAAGACAAACTTCCTTTCTTCCATCCCAAGCTATATTTGTATAAGCTGCCGGAAGTAAAATTCTGTCCCAATTCTATATTCGCCGTTTTTTGCGACTCTCCGTCTTTATATGATAATGTAAACGTCAATGGAGTTTTCAGTTGTACCGGATTTATCAAGACTGCCAATGTGTGCTTTTTGTCAAGCTGTACTGCTTGTTCGTATTTTATATCAATAGTAGAGGAGGCAACAGTTGCTCCGACATCGACCATTTCGTCAGTTCCTGTATCGTCTCCAAAAACAAATTTCTTATCATTAGCAATTCCTTCACCTTCAAACTTACAACCTGTAATATCCACTTTTCCACTTTCTCCGCCACTATTGGCTATGCTGAGATATAACAAAGAATAAACGTGACTGAATGAATTTTCACCTGAGAATGACACCATTCCTCCATTGTCATTGTAAGAGACTTTACATCTTCCTTTTAGAAAATCATGCTTTCCTATGTCTGAAAGTTTTCCAGTCTGAGACAACAAATCGGGCATCATTATACCATCACGGGATACATTGTCTGACGTACAAGGATAATAAGCAAGAAACTCAAACTTTTCAAACTTGTTTTCCCATGTCACTTCGGTATTGGCAGTCCATGTGCTTCCATCGTATGTCCACATGCTGGCTGTATTGTTTCCTTTAGTAAAAAGGCCTATACAGTCTTTATCTACGAAAACAGTTTTTCCGTCATCACTGGTAATGGTTCTTGAATGTACATCGTTTCCTACTTCAACTTCAAGTCTGACTAAAGATTTTTCAAAACCCGACTCTTCTACTTTACTGCATGAACATAATGACAATGTCATAGCAAAAACTAAATTTACATTTTTCATTTTACTTGATTTTAATAAGAATTACTGACTATATAAACTACCAATCATCATAAAACCTCCACCACAAAAAGGTAAATAATTAAAGATTGTGTTATCTTTGTAACATATTAACGTATAAATCTTTATAATATCAATGAAAAAGAGCGCCCAGTCGTTTGAAGTAAAACGACTGGGCGCTCTTATCAAAACGATTAGTCGCTCAAAACAAAACGACCTGTCGTTTTTCTTATTGTCTGTATTTTACTGAAAATCAATATAATGTTTCAACCGGTCTATATCTTCAGCCGAAAATTCCTTCAAGACCGACAATTGCATAATATTCTTTATCCTTCCTCTGCGCTCTCTGTATTTTAATATAGCCTTAACCTTGGGATAATTCATATACGGATGACTCTTCAGTACATCAAACCCGTCAGAGTTTATCTTGAGCTTTCTATATACACTCGTTTCTGCCTTAAACCATCTTATAAGTGTCGAATCGGCATATTTCACTTCTTTAATCTGATTTACAGAATAAAATCCACCTAAACGTTCTCTATAATGTACTATATTACGTGATATTACACTCCCTATTCCAGGAATTTTCTTCAGTGTTACAGTATCGGCCGTATTCAAGTCTACAATTATCCCTTCCGAAAACTTCTCTTGTTTTTTGTATCTAGGCACGGCAGACTCCTTCTCGGAAGATTCTTGAGAAATGAGTGGCTTGTAAAGACGATTGCCATTATTCCTGACGTTCCTTTTATGGTGTGTCACATTATCGCGACTGTTAGCAGGTCGGGATTTTTCGATCTTACACAAAAGAGAATCTGCCAAAGAAAGTGTATTGTTCTCAATTACAGCTTCATCTTGCCTGGTTGATTCCACCAGTATCAAAGAGACAATAATAGCCATGACAAGCAATAGAAGTGTTATAACACGCCTTTCTCCTTTGGAATAATAGAACCAATCTTTCAACATAACATATGTAAATATCAGAACAAGCTTAGTTCATTGAAGAATATGAGCAATATTCCTATAGGGGCAACGAACTTAAGTATAAATATATAGACAGGATAGAAAGTACCCTTAAGATTTCCGTAGTTTGTGGCTTCACCTTTCACTATATTCTTGTCAAGATACCATCCCACAAATACAGCCGAGAGCAAACCGGATACTGGAAGCATTATTTTGGCTGTGAGGAAATCAAGGGCATCAAATATATTAAGGCCGCAGATGGTATATCCGCTCCAGTCGCCCAAAGCCAGTGATGACACTACTCCTATAGACCAGCATCCTACTGATACAATGGTAGCCGATTTGTGACGGGATATTCTAAACTTCTCATGAAAAAATGCCGTTGACACTTCGTGAAGTGAAATTGTGGATGTAAGGGCTGCCAATGCCAACAATATATAGAAAGCGGATGCACATGCAGAAGAAAGCAAAGGCATTGACGAAAAAGCCTGTTCGAATACATTAGGTAATGTTATGAATATCAATGAAGGACCTGAACCAGGATTTATACCTACCGAAAAGGCTGCGGGAAATATTATAACTCCTGCCAATACGGCTACAAAAGTATCTATCAACCCTACACTCATTGCCGTATGAGCCAGCCTTGTATCCTTGCCAAAATAAGATGCATATGTAGACAGACATCCCATTCCAAGACTCATCGAGAAAAAAGCTTGCCCCATAGCTCCTAAAAACACATCAGAAGTGACCTTGCCAAAATCGGGCTTTAACAGGAAATCGAGTCCCTTTTCTGCATTAGGAAGAGTGACGGAACATATTGCCAAAAGTATGACCAATATGAACAATACTGGCATGAGCACTTTTGATGACTTCTCTATTCCATTCTTTACTCCTTTTACTATTACAAAATGGGTTACAATCATAAAGACAGAAAGCCACAGTATAGGTCTGAATGGGTCTTGAGAAAACTCTGTGAACATTGAAACAAAATCATCGGCACTTTTATTATTGAAACCTCCTGTCAAAGCCTGCAAAAGATATTCCAAAGTCCATCCTGCCACAACTGAATAATATCCAAATATAAGAAACCCGGTAAGCACACCAAGATAGCCTACCCACTTCCATTGGGTTCCAGGTGCGAGGACACCAAACGAACCTCCTGTACTTGCCTTGGCTCTCCTGCCTATTGTAAACTCTGCCACCATAATGGGCAAACCGAATATAAATATACATCCTAAATAGATGAGAATAAATGCTGCTCCGCCATGATTGCCCGCTTCATAGGGGAATCTCCATATATTTCCTAATCCTACTGCTGAACCTGCTGCAGCAAGAATTGCTCCCAGTTTACTTCCAAAACTAATTCGTTCGTGATTGCGTTGCATAAAAAAGCCTTATTAAATTATAATTAGAATTTATTTTTAATACAAAAATACAAAAATATCATACTTTTGCCATACAATTTTAAAGATTAAAATCATGATTAGTTATTTTAAGAAATATCCGCTATCTATTTGTATCATTGCAGTTATATTGTATCTGTCTTTTTTCAAACCTCCACAAACATCATTAAGCGAGATAAAGAATATAGACAAGATTGTCCATATATGTATGTATGGCGGACTTACAATGGTGCTGTGGACGGAACATCTGCTTCATCATAAATCTATAATAAAAAGACATCTCATTATAGGTGGGATAATCTGCCCTATTTTGATGAGCGGATTAATAGAGATTGGGCAGTCTGCACTGACAGACAACAGAAGTGGTGACTGGATGGACCTTATTGCAAATATTACAGGAATAATACTCGGCTCAGTTTTCAGCTACTATGTTGTAAGACCATATTTAAGGAAGATGAAAAAATAAAAAAAGAGACCATGCATAATTAAATGCAGGCCTCTTTTCATTCTATGGAAACATTAATCTTTATATATAGTGTATACCTATCTAAAGTCTTTTAATTCTTCTTGAAGTTTTTGTCTGGTAAAGAAAATTCTACTTTTTACAGTACCTAAAGGTAAGCCCAGTTTTTCTGCTATTTCCCAATATTTAAAACCGGCAACGAACATAGAGAACGGTACTCTATATTCAGAAGGTAATGAATTTACTATACGGCGTATCTCTTTCAAGTCGTATGCACCCTCCATTGACTCTCCTTCCAAATCAAATCCTTTGTTGAGGAAAAATGAATTGTCTGTCTGATCTACGTATGTCTGGTCACGTAATGTCTTTCTATAATTGTTTATAAAGATATTACGCATTATTGTATATATCCATCCTTTGAAATTGGTTTCTTCCGTATATTTCTCTTCATTGTCCAATGCTTTCAATGAAGTCTCCTGAAGAAGGTCATTAGCATCTTCATAATCAGAAGTCAACTTATATGCAAAGTTCAATAAGTCAGACTGGACATTCAATAAATTCTGAGCAAAAGTAGATGTCTTCATTTTTATCATTTTATCAGTTATACATGCCTTTTTCTTGTACCGCAAAATTATATACAAAGTAGTTACTCAACCTGACAAAATCAAACAGTATACAGGGTAAAAACAGTTATTACAACCTATTTTGATAGTTTTCAGGTGTTATTTCCATGATTTAAAGGGCTTTTTCATCAAAAATGAATTATAATATTTCACATCTCCTGTCACTTCACAACCAAGAAAATCAGGTTTTAAAAACTCTTCATCTGCACTGTCCAACTCTATTTCTGCAACTACAAGACCATCGTTTTCGCCATAAAATTCATCAACCTCAAACAGGTGTCCACCATAATCAACCATATACCTTGTCTTGTCGATTATACCAGGAAGGCATAGCTTCATAAGTTCTTCAGCTTCATCAACTGGTATCTGATGCTCCCACTCATAACGGCTCAACCCATTATCACTTGACGCACCCTTAATTGTAAGATAACCTTTGCCGTCTCTTATTCTTACTCTTACAGTCCTTCCTATATCACTACATATGTATCCTTGTTTGATTCGGGAGAAAGACTTGCACATTTCCTTAAATGAATCATTCCTTACCAGGAATTTCCTTTCTATCTCTAAAGCCATATAAATAAAAAAAGTAAAGGCTGTCATGCTTTTATACACAACAGCCTTTTATAAGTTTATAACATCAGTTCGCCAATCCATAAGCTACACCTATAATAACACCCAATAGCAATAGTCCTATACAAACCATCTTGAATATTCTGTTGGCTTTTTCTTCCTGACGTTTTTCATAATTCTGTCTTTTAATATCATGCTTTTTGCTCATAGCTTATAAGTTTTATTTGTTAATACTCCCAAAATTAATACTTAATTGACAAAAAGCAAAGATATTATAAGTTTTTTAATTTTCAGATTATAAGTTTACTTGTCAATATACTCCAAAAATCAATTTTCACTACCAGAAAACTCCATAAGATATGCTTTGATAAAACCATCTATCTTTCCGTCCATCACCCCATTAACATCCGAAGTCTGGAAGTTAGTACGGTGGTCTTTCACACGGCGGTCATCGAATACATAACTTCTTATCTGTGATCCCCACTCTATTTTCTTCTTGCCAGCTTCTACCTTAGCCTGCTCTTCCATTCTGTGTTGAAGTTCTTTTTCGTATAGTATAGAACGTAACTGACGCATCGCATTCTCTTTGTTCTTTGGCTGGTCACGAGTTTCTGTATTCTCAATCAATATTTCTTCTTCTTCACCTGTATAAGGGTCTTTATACTGATAACGAAGACGAACTCCCGACTCTACCTTGTTTACATTCTGACCTCCAGCACCACCGCTTCGGAATGTATCCCAAGATATACGTGCTGGTTCTATAGTAACTTCTATAGAATCATCAACCAGAGGTGTAACGAAAACAGAAGCAAAAGAAGTCATACGCTTTCCTTGCGCATTATATGGAGACACACGCACCAAACGATGTACTCCGTTTTCACCCTTCAGATAACCATAAGCATAAGAGCCTTCTATATTCATAGTGACAGTCTTTATACCTGCCTCATCTCCTTCCTGAAGATTGGCTACAGACAGCTTGTATCCGTTGCTTTCAGCCCATCTCATATACATACGCATAAGCATTGAAGCCCAGTCCTGACTTTCAGTACCTCCTGCACCCGAATTTATCTTAAGAACGCAATCCATTTGGTCGGCTTCAGAACGAAGCATATTCTTCAGTTCAAGTTCCTCTACTGCAACCAAAGACTTGGAATAAGCCTCATCCACTTCCTCTTCTGTCACAAGTTCGTCCTTGAAGAAATCAAAAGCAAGTTCCAACTCATCAACCAATGTCTTGACTCCTTTATATCCGTCAATCCATGCCTGAAGCCCCTTTACTTTCTTCATCTGCACTTCTGCCTTCTTGGCGTCATCCCAAAATCCCGGAGCCTGAGTTCTGAGTTGTTCTTCTTCCACCTGAACCTGTTTGTTCTCTATATCAAGATAGCGGTAAAGAGCCTCGGTTCTCTCCTTTAAGTCTTTTAATTGTTCTATTGTAATCATTGTTTATACTTTTTTGAAGGCGCAAAATTAGTCAAAAATCATTGATTGAGCAAGTTACTCTTGGTACATCTGTTCTATTTGTTCTGCATAATTTTTCAGCAGTACAGGACGCTTTATCTTGAGTGTATTGGTCAGTTCCCCTTTTTCCATACTGAAAGGTTCGGGTAACAAAGTAAACTTCTTGATTTGCTCATAATGTGCAAACTCTTGCTGAAGTGTATCTATACGCTCTTTGAACAGTTCGTATATTTCAGGTTTTGAAAGAAGGTCTTTTATGTCTGCATACGATATTCCGTGAGCTTCTGCATATTGTTTCACCTGAGAATACTCTGGAACTATAAGAGCTGATACATATTTCCTTCTATCTGCAATTATCGAAATCTGGTCAATATATTTATCTACAACTAGTTTTGTCTCTATAGCTTGAGGTGCTATATATTTACCATTTGAAGTTTTGAACAAATCCTTTATACGATCTGTCAGATACAACATTCCATCCTTAATGTATCCAGCATCACCTGTATGAAACCATCCGTCTTCTGTAAAAGCAGTCTTAGTTATGGATTCCTTGTTGTAATATCCTCTAGTAACAGTAGGAGCTTTTACTAAAATCTCATTATTTTCTCCAATTTTCACCTGTACACCAGGAAGAACCCTACCAACAGAACCAATCCTATAATCGTCAATCCACTGGAAAGAAACAGTAGCCGTAGTTTCTGTAAGTCCATAACCACCAATAATATTTATACCTACCGACCTTACAAACTCTTCCACTTTAGGAGGTATGGCAGCACCGGCTGTAGGGAAAAAGTTACCATTTTCTATACCTATAGTCTTTTTAAGTACGCTAAATATAGTCTTGTCATAAAACTTATATTTGAGTTTCAACATTGCAGGCGGCTCTTTTCCGTTCATAAGATAATCAATATTATACTCTTTACCCACTTTTATTGCATCAAGCATAAGTTTTTTCTTGATACCTGTAGTTTCGGCTATTTTTTCCTGTACTCCTGTATAGACTTTCTCCCAGAATCGTGGAACACTACACATTGCAGTAGGACGAACCTCTTTTATAGTCTTCTGAATATCTGCCGGACGAAGGTTTATACACAAAGTACATCCCATATCAAGGCACAGATAAGACCATGCTCTTTCGAATATATGTGTATAAGGAAGGAAGTTCATTATCACATCCTTATCGCTCAATGTTTTAAGACTTCCATAATGAGCCTTAATCCCAAAATCAAAACAAGAGTGATGAAGCATTACTCCCTTTGACTCTCCTGTAGTACCTGAAGTATAAAGAATATTAGCCAAGTCATCATTATTTGAAGCCTCTATACGTTTGTCGACTTCTGTCTGCAAACTTTCATCACTACCCAATTTAAGAAATTCACTATAGTAAATAGAATTGTTGTCTCCAACCAATTTCTTTACATTAGGGTCGAATATGATAATCTGTTTCAAATTATGACACAGGCCTTGGACACGTCTTGCCACTTCATACTGATACTGCTCGCCTACAAACAAGAATTTAATAGAAGCGTCATTGACAATGTAATTTACCTGAGACTCGGAACTAGTGGCATATAAAGGTATAGCTACCACTCTAGTGGCATAAGCTCCAAAATCTGTATAAAGACATTCAGGCATATTTTGGGAGAATATACCAATATTGTCATGTTCACTGATTCCCAATGAGACCATTGCACGAGATGCCAATTTCACTTTTTCTGCAAACTGATTCCATGAAATTGAAATCCAAGATGATATAGAATAGTCACGATATTTCAAAGCTACTCTATCGCCATATTTTTTAGCCTGTCGAAATATTAGGTCCGACAATAATGTTTTACCCATTTTAAAGTAATTTTTAAGAATTTGATATGCAAAGTTAGTGTTTTTTTTCCGATTTTGCTACCTTTAAGTTATCAGCTATTAAAATAAAACCTATCTTTGTATATAATATAACAAAAAATAATATGATTACAGATACCAGTTATTACACTTCGGAAGCAGTAACACTGCTTCAGGCTCTTATCGGTATCCCTTCCATAAGCAGAGAAGAGGATGCAGCTGCAGATTTTCTCCAAACTTATATAGAAGAATCAGGAATTATGACAGGCAGAATGGGAAACAATGTCTGGTGTATCAGTCCTATGTTTGATACATCAAAACCTACCATTCTCCTAAATTCGCATATAGATACAGTAAGGCCTGTTAATGGATGGAGAAAACAACCTTTCACTCCTAAAATAGACAACGGTAAACTTTTCGGACTTGGAAGCAATGATGCAGGAGCTTCTCTAGTGTCTCTTTTTCAGGTCTACAAACATCTAAGTGCAACCGAACAGAAATACAATCTTATATTTCTTGCTTCATGCGAAGAAGAAGTTTCAGGAAAGAACGGAATAGAAAGCGTACTGCCACAACTGCCTCCTATTACTTTAGGTATTGTAGGAGAACCTACTGAAATGAATCCAGCCATAGCAGAAAAAGGACTTATGGTTCTAGACGTCACTGCATACGGACGGTCAGGACATGCTGCAAGGGAAGAAGGAGACAATGCTATTTACAAGATATTATCGGACATCGAATGGTTCAGGACACATAAGTTCGAAAAAGAATCTTCAACATTGGGACCTGTAAAGATGACGGTTACACAAATAAATGCAGGAACACAGCACAACGTAGTCCCCGACACTTGCAACATAGTAGTTGATATAAGAAGCAATGAATGTTACTCTAACGAAGAACTGTTCAAAGAAATTCAAAACCACATTTCTTCAGAAGTAAAAGCACGTTCCTTCCGTCTCAATTCATCAAGTATTCCGTTAGAACATCCTATAGTGAAACGTGCAGTGAAACTGGGAAAAGCTCCATACGGCTCACCCACATTGTCCGACCAGGCTCTTATGCCTTTCCAATCGGTAAAAATAGGTCCGGGGAAATCATCACGTTCTCATACAGCCGATGAATATATCATGATAAATGAAATTGATGAAGCCATCAATATCTATATACAGTTGTTAGATGGACTTGAAATATAAATTTCATTCCATACGACTGTCATTATAAAAAATCACCTCTGCTACACTATGTAACAGAGGTGTTTTTTATAGAGTAATTTTACGATTATATATTTCACATTAAAGTAAGTGTTATAATACAGTCTATAGAAGGTTTCGATAAAGAAATAATAAAAAAAAACTATTTTTCATTTCTTACAGCATAACCATATACTATAATAACCAGAAAACAAATCAGCGGCATTACGAAAGATATATTTACTGCAGGCATACCGAACAAGGTCTTACAGTCTATTATAGAAGCTTGCAAAGGCGGCAACACCGAACCTCCAAGAATAGCCATGATAAGTCCTGCAGCACCAAACTTGGCATCATCGCCCATACCCTTCAGTGCAATACCATAAATGGTAGGAAACATCAATGACATACATGCCGATACACCAACAAGACTATACATACCGTAAATACCATCAATGAAAATGACTCCTAATGTCAATACAGTAGCCGCAAATGCCAATACAGACAACAGGAATCCCGGTTTTACATAACGTAGCAAAAAAGTACAGATAAATCTACTTATACAGAAAATTATCATAGCTACGATATTATATTTCTGAGACAAGACTTCCGCATCTATCTCTTCCATACCTTGCGACATAAACAACCGTGTTCCATACTGGATAATGAAAGTCCAGCACATTATCTGCGCACCTACATAAAAAAACTGTGCTATAACTCCATATTTATATCTTCTTCTTGAGAATATGCGTTTCAATGTAGATACAAAATCTATAGAATCAGATTTGTCTGCACACCTTGGCATTTTTGAAATCCTTATCACCATGAGCATTATAAGTATGACAACCCCTATAGTGAGATAAGGGGCTATAAGCACAGAAAGGTCAGAGTCTCTTACAGCCTCAAATTCAGCCTCTGTCAGTTGCGCCCTTTCTGCTGTATCCATAGGATTAAGCTTGTTCTGTATGAAATTCATAGCCACATACATACCCATAAGCGAGCCTATAGGATTAAATGCCTGTGCAAGATTAAGTCTGCGTGTTGCGGTTTCTTCACTTCCCATAGAAAGGATATAAGGATTACAACTTGTTTCAAGGAAAGACAATCCACAAGTCATGACAAAGTAAGCCAACAAAAAAGGATGATAGTCACCTGTCATTTTTGCCGGAAAGAAAGCCAAGGCACCTATTGCATATAATGCAAGCCCCAACAACACTCCAGCCTTGTAGCTGTATTTACGGATAAACATTGCAGCCGGAAAAGCCATGGCAAAATAACCTCCATAAAAGGCTACCTGTACCAAGGCTCCGTCTGAAACGCTCATTCTAAATATTTTAGAAAATGCTTTTACCATAGGGTTTGTTATATCATTGGCAAATCCCCATAGGGCAAAACACATTGTAATAAGTATAAATGGTACAAGATAGCTCACACCATCTTTGCTTATAATCGAAATTTTCATGGTTTAAGATTTTAATGTTTTTATTTTCTTAGTATATGTGGAACATTCTTTCCATCGGTTTCCATTTTTCGGAAGATGTTGCACCATGCCCTGTATTCTGAAATATCGACATGTAGTCCTCCCATTCCTGCTGACGAGGCAAAGTAGACAGTTTTTCCATAGCCGTATCCCAATCAAAATCTACAGGAGTTTCTACAATCATAAACAGTCGGGTTCCCAAAATATAAATTTCCATTTCAAGAATACCAACGCTTTTGATTCCTTCCAATATTTCAGGCCAAATTTTTTCCTTACTATGGCGCAACTTGTATTCGCTTATCAACTCCGGATTATCTCTCAAGTCAAGAGTCTGACAATACCTTTTCACTTCACAAGTGTACTTCTTTTGAGTGTAACCTATATTACTCATAATTCTAAAATATATTTATTTTACAAGATTCATCTGAACTTTAATGTTGCCTATAGCCGTTGCTTCTACAGGACCTGCTTCAACAGCCAAACCAGTGGTCATAGAAGTCAGTAGGTTGAGATAATTGTTCTGCGAGCCACCACCTATTATCTGAAGTTTTTCTACAGGCAAAGGCAATAGGCTGTTCAATCCGTCAATACCCTTCTTATATCTTTGGGCCAACGACAAAAGCACACATTTCACATACTCTCCCTGAGTGGATGGAACCTGCATGTTGTTTTCCTTACAGTAATCTGCTATTACCGAAGCCATATTAACCGGACTTACGAAACGAGAATCATCGACATCTATTACTGATTCTATCTGTGCCTCTTCGGCAGAAGGTATCAAAACATCATATTCAGTACATTTTCCATCTTCTTTCCATTCCGACATTAATTTCTGAAGAATCCATAGCCCGGTTATATTCTGAAGAAAACAAATTTTCCCTTCAGTACCACCTTCATTTGTAAATCCATTTACTCTGGCTTCTTCGGAAAGAACAGGACCATCTGTCACTACACCAAGTAGAGACCAAGTTCCGGAACTTAAAAAAGCGGTATTTCTGCCTTTCTTGTCTTCTGGTACGGCATAAACAGCACTGGCTGTATCGTGTGAAGCTACTGATACAACTCTGATATCGTAATCAATGCCAAGCTCTTCCTTTATTTCAGGCTTCAAGACTCCTCTGTCTGCTCCCGGCATCACTATGTCACAGAAAATATGTTTTGGCAATCCAAGCTCTTCTATCAAACCGTAGTTCCAACTATGAGAGCTTATATCCATAAGTTCGGACGTTGAAGCTATACTATACTCATTATTTGCAACTCCCGTAAGGAAATAGCTGAACAAGTCGGGCATAAAAAGCAATTTGTCTGCCACAGAAAGAATCACACTGCCTTCCTCCTTCATGGAATAAAGCTGAAACATAGTGTTAATATCCATAACCTGAGTTCCGGCAACAGAATAATGTTCTTTCCTGTCAATCTTCGAGAATACTTTTTCAGACAATCCGTCCGTACGAGGGTCTCTATAACATACAGGATTTCCCAAAAGATTGCCATCCTTATCTATAAGACCGAAATCGACGCCCCATGTATCTATACCGATACTCAAGATATGATAACCTTTGTCGACAGCCATCTTTATCCCCTTCTTCATGTCTTCAAACAAAGAAAGAAAGTCCCAATATATATGTCCTCCCATACGAACCTGACGATTCTGGAAGCGATAAACCGTATCGAGTTCCAGTTCACCACCGGAGGTGTAACCGGCAATAACCCTGCCGCTTCCACCTCCGAAGTCAACTGCTATATATGCATTTGTCATTTTGTTTTCTTTCCTAAAACGTAAGTTTCCAAATCATCTATATTTTCCTGGTCCAATGTCAGATACTTGCCTCCTGTAAGGACTATGATACGGCAAGCCATTTCGAAGAACATAGCTTTTTCGAAAGCTTCGTCAAAATCTTTTCCACACACCACTACACCATGCTTTCTAAGCAACACTGTGTCATGATTCTTCAGAGCCTCTACCACACCATCGGCAAGTTCTTTAGAGCCAGGACGATAATATGGCACAACAGGTATTTCAGAACCGCAATGGCAAGGTATTTCTGCCGTTACATTAAAGTCTTCAGGCAGTTTTTCCATACATGCAACAATTGTAGCATACGGAGACTGAAAGTGAAGAACTACATCTATTTCAGGTCTTTCTCTCAACACTCCAAGGTGGAAACCATTTTCCATAGAAGGTTTCACTCCGTTAAGCACTTCTCCTGTCTCGAGATTGCATATAGAAACCTTTTCTTTAGGAAGAGACGGTACCCACGATCCTGTACCCGACAATAAGATTTCGTCACCCAATCTCCAAGAAATATTACCACTACTGCATATTGTAAGACCAGCATCTCCTACTCTGTGTGCTTCGGAGATAAATTTTTCAATTTGTTCGTTTGTTATCATAATACTTTTTTGTAAAGATTTAAAATAATTTCTTCTGTTACTTCTCTCGGATTGCCCGGAGTACATACGTCGGCATAAGCCGCTTTTGCCAACACAGGCAAATCCTCTTCCTTGATGCCAAGTTCGGAAAGGTGTTGTGGAATACCAACTCGCAATGACAATTCCTTTACAGCCTTGACAGCCGCTTCGGCAGCCGCTTCTTTTGTCATTCCAGCAGAATATACATTCATGGCCTTAGCTATGTCAACATATTTTTCGAGAGCTGCAGGAGCATTAAATTCCATTATTGTAGGCAGAAGAAGAGCATTTGCCACACCATGAGGAATGTCGAATATAGCTCCAAGAGGATGTGCCATACCATGCACCACACCAAGTCCAACATTAGAGAAAGCCATTCCGGCAATATACTGTGCTACTGCCATTCCGTTTCTTGCCTCTGCATTGTCAGGCTCGTTTACAGCTGTTTCAAGATAACGGTTTATCATCTCGATAGACTTTATCTCGAACATGTCGCTCATTTCCCAAGCCCCTTTTGTGATAAGACCCTCTATGGCATGAGTCAAAGCATCAAGACCAGTAGCTGCGGTAAGGCTTCTAGGAAGTGTGTACATCAATTCGGCATCAACTATCGCTATAGCCGGAATATCGTTAGGGTCTACACAAACCATCTTCTTATGGTTTTCCTCGTCGGTAATGACATAATTAATAGTCACCTCGGCTGCAGTTCCGGCTGTAGTAGGAAGAGCTATTATAGGTACAGACTTCTTCTTTGTATCTGCCACTCCTTCAAGTGACACCACATCGCTAAATTCAGGATTATTAGTTATAATACCTATAGCCTTTGCTGTATCCATAGAAGAGCCGCCACCTATGGCAATAATAAAATCAGCCCCCGAGACAGCATAGGCTGCAAGACCAGCCTTAACATTAGATACAGTAGGGTTTGGTTTTATTTCGCTGAACACTTCGTAAGGGATATCTGCCTTGCGCAAAACATCAAGCACCTTGTCTGCAACGCCAAATTTTATCAAGTCCTTATCCGTTGCCACAAAGGCTTTATGAAGTCCCAAACGTGATATTTCCTTTGGAAGGACTTCTCTGGCTCCCGGACCGAAATAAGAGACTTCATTCAATACAAATCTGTTAATCATATATTATCGAATTAAGTATATCATATCATTTATAGATAGGGCCGTAGTTCTGGCAAGCTCTATAGTCGGAACCTTCTTTGTCCATACCGAATGCATTCCATGCTGCAGGACGGAAAATCTTGTCATCTTCTACATTATGCATACATACAGGGATACGCAAGATTGAAGCCAAAGTAATCAAATCCTGACCAATGTGTCCATAGCTGATAGCTCCATGATTGGCACCCCAATTGTTCATGACAGAATAAACATCCTTGAATGCAGGTTTGTCGCAAAGACGAGGAACAAACCAAGTAGTAGGCCATGTACGGTCTGTACGTTCATCAAGAGCCTTATGTATTTCAGAATCAATTTCTACAGTCCATCCTTCTGCTATCTGAAGAACTGGGCCAAGACCTTTTACCAGATTCAATCGGCTCATAGTGACAGGCATACCGCCTTTTGACAAGAAGTTTGAAGAAAAACCTCCTCCACGGAAATAATCTCTGTTGGCAGGATACCAAGTTGTGGCTTCAAGACATTTTTCAACTTCAGCTTCAGTCACTTCCCAAGATGGTTTCATAGCAGGATTGCCTTCGGCATCTGTCTGTTGTCCTGTACCATCAAGAGTAGTGGCACCAGAGTTGATAAGATGAATGATACCGTTCTTTGCAAGACCTGTAAGTTCTTTTCCTGTGACACGTTTCACTGCTTCAGGACTCCAGTATGTACGCACATCAGAGAATATCTGTGCGCGGTTTGTAAGCAAATGACCGAACAACATTGCCACACCATTGCATGCGTCATTTTCTGTAGCTACGACAAAAGCTTCGCGAATTCCGTTCCAGTCGAACGAAGTATTAAGAAGAGCTTCAGAGAAGTCACCGTTAGGATAAAAGTCTGTCCACTGACGCTGTCCCTGGAATCCGGCTGCAATAGCATTGTGTCCTAAAGCTTCTTCCTTGAATCCCAATTCCTTAAGTTTAGGATTTCCAGTCATCAAGTCGCGCATGATGATAGTCATCTTTACAATAAATTCCCAGTCAGCTTCTTTCTGTTCGCGAGTCTTTGTCTTTTCTGGAACATTGTAGTCCTTTCCTTCATTTTTCTTGCAATATTTTTCAGTCCAAGCCATTGCTTTTTCAAACTCTTCATGGTCATAAATGCCTTCAGTCATACGACGGATAATTTCTGTCAAATCCACCGATTCACATCTCATGCCAAGATATTCCTGGAAGAAATCAGGATTTACGATAGAGCCTGCAATACCCATAGAAACACTACCCATTGACAAGTAAGACTTGCCTCTCATTGTAGCAACAGCCTGGGCTGCACGTGCAAAACGCAATATTTTTTCTGCAACATCAGCTGGTATTGTATTATCTTCAATATCCTGAACGTCATGACCATAAATGCCAAATGCCGGCAGACCTTTCTGTGCATGTCCGGCAAGAACAGCTGCAAGATATACTGCACCTGGTCTTTCAGTTCCATTAAATCCCCAAACAGCTTTAGGGTAATGAGGGTTCATATCCATAGTTTCAGCTCCATAACACCAGCATGAAGTGACTGTAATTGTAGAGCCTACACCTTCGCGCTCAAATTTTTCCGCACAGGCAGCACTTTCGGCCACACGTCCTATAGTGGTGTCGGCAATCACACATTCCACAGGGCTTCCGTCACCGTTCTTCAGATTAGAAGAAATAAGTTCTGCCACTGCTTTTGCCAAATTCATTGTCTTTTCTTCAAGACTTTCGCGGACGCCACCCTGACGACCATCGATTGTAGGACGAATCCCGATTTTTGGATACTTTTTCATTGTTTCGATTATTAATAAGTTAATATTGTTTTTTCAAAAAAATTATTCAATTTAAGTCCAACCCATGCTGAACAATGCTGATTTATGTCTAAAAAAAATCGAAAGACAAGTCATACAGATTTTCTTATATGTACGTCAGTCGAAAGATATTCCTTTATACTTCCACCCTCTGTTATAAACCTGGCAGCCTTCACTCCCATTGCCTTCCAGTCTATACTCAACGATGTTATGCCCACATCTATCACTTCGTATGCCGGAGTCTCGTTATAGGCTATCAGGCCGAAGTCTTTTCCACAAGCAAGTCCTTCCAAACGGCTTTTCTTTATTATGTCCACCACATCTGTCTGCTTTATCACAACATATACTACATCTTTTTCCACTGCTTCTATCTCCTCGCCGTTCACCACTTCCGAAACAATATCATAATCATTGCAGAACATGTTAAAACAAGCTATGGAAGACTTGGGATGCATGGAGTTTTCAGGGAAAAGAAAAACTATCTTCCTGTATTTGCATATCATGTCCGACAATTGTACCAAGGCATCATAAAAAGCCTTGTCAAAGTCCTGACATATATAAGAGTAGCTACCCTTTTCGAATTTGCCAAAATCCAGAAGAAGAAGTCTTGATGGAGTTATCTTGTTGAGAAGAGGAGAAAACTTTTCATTGTCAAAGTTCATCACCACATAATAGTTGTACTTGCCGATGGAGTCCTTCATTATTGTATTGAATATACGCTCGTTGTACTGGTGGAACCATAAATCCACTCTGTACGACTGCGACAAGTTCTTCACAAAACTATTATATAATGTATTCTTGAATGCAGAATATTCATCAAGCAGAAGCAGAATATTCTTCTTACGGTTGATGACATAATAACCTTTTCCCGGAGTGGAATCTATTATGCCTTTCTCTCTCAAATCGGAGAATGCCTTAAACACAGTATCCCTTGATACTTTGTAAGTCTTACTAAGACAATTTATCGAAGGCAGACTAGAGTCTGTCTCGTATTTACCCAACATAATATCATGAGATATAATGTCTGATAACTGTTTTACCTTAGTAGACTGATGTCCGAAATTTACTATTCCACTCATATCAGAAGTCATGTTAACTGTGCTGAACTATTCTGACGCAAAGAAAAGTATTATCAGAAACAATTGCAAAAAAACAAATATGTTTAAAAGCAGAAAAGAAAAATCTGTATAGCCAGCTACAAAAGCTAACTATACAGATTTCATCAATTGTTCAGTCCAGGATTTGCATAAACAGCTTCCTTCGGTAGTTGTAAAGTATATCGTGGGTCATCCTGTTCCAATACATAAGTCTTTCCATCCAATACTTTCTCTATACGCGGGCGATTTGTACGACGCAAATCAAACCAACGGTGTCCTTCAAAAGCCAGCTCCCTTGCCCTTTCTTGCAGTATTTCTGCTATAAGAGTCTCTTTATCCATATTTTCCACTAAAGATTTATGCCGGATATAAGCATCACTTGTGAAACGTTTTTCCATTAATTGCAACAGGCGTTTCCTCGCTACAGTTAAATTACCTGTACGTGCTGCAGCTTCAGCACTATTAAGATATAACTCACCTGTACGGATAGTGCTACGGAACTCTAAGTTTCCACCTTTCTTCGACTTTCGGTTTCCATCTTCTCCTTCAGGGGCAAAAAAGGCTTCCACTCTCAGATCTCCTTTAGAATAAAGTTTAAGAAAAGAAGGCAAAACAGAAACAGCATTCTGATAGTCACCGTTTATAGTATACTCTAAAGAATTCAAAGCTTCTACAGATTTATAATGGTTTGGCAACATGAATTCCTTATCCTTAAAGTCTTCAAGGACATTCTTTTCTTCCAAGACCTTTTCGGCCTCTATAAATGCATTTTTCCAATCACCCATATACAGATAAACTCTAGAAAGGAGTGCAGGAACACATATTTTTGTAAAACGATAAGACAAAGAAACGTCATCCCATTTTTCAACATTCAGAAGTTGTTCTGCACTTTTCATATCTTCAATAACTGATGCATACACCTCTGATACTGTATTACGTGTCAAAACTTTCTCCAAATCTGTATCCATACGCAAAGGGATTGCCTTGCTATCTGTAGAGCCATCTTTGGTATAAGGTTGGCCAAACAAGTTGACAAGAGTGAAATGTATATAAGCACGCATAAGATATGCTTCACCCGTCAATTGTTCTATCTCTGTCTTTTTACCTTCTTTTATATCGCCAGAATGTTCTATTATAAAGTTTGAAAAGAACAATACCTCATAATAGTTTGCCCAATCAAATGAAACTGTTGTTGTAGAAGTGGTTGTACCTTCCCATTTTTCAATTGCGCTATAGCGATCTTTATCCTTGCTGTTGCTTACAAATAGCTCGTCAGCTCCTAAACTAGCCAGTCCTCTGTTGGCTGGAACCGTTGTACAGGCATTGAGCCATAAAGCACGGTATTCAGACAGCGTAGTAGGAATGACGCTACCAGTGGGCTGAATATCCAAGAACCTGTCACATCCTGCAATCAAGCAAAATATTGCAGCAGATAAGATTTCTATATATAGTTTCTTCATGTTATTTCTCTTTTAAAAATTAAGATTCAAGCTAAAAGTAAATGACTTAGGTATAGGCTGTGCATAAGGATTACCCATAGTTTCGGGATCGAGATAGTTGTTGTAGTCCGAGCCGAAAACAAACAAGTTTCTTCCCTCCAGAGAGACTGATACCTGACTTATTCCAACCTTCCTTATCAATTCAAAAGGAAGTTCATAACCCAAACGGATACTTTGTATACGCATATAGTTTTGTTTTTTCACCCATAAACTTGAGTTTGCATAAGGATTTACTTCACCATCTATAAAGAAATAAGAATCAACATCTGTATTACTGTCTATCAATGCTGGCATATTACCTTGCCTGTTATCCTCACTCCAACGGTTCAGTATATCGTGATTAGTATTCTGTCCACGATCAAATGAAGAAAGAGAGTAACTTGGCTGAACACGAACATAACCTCCAGCATTAAATATACAGTTTATGCCAAGTTCCCATGCCTTATAAGTAAAAATATTTCCAAGCCCTCCAGTGTAAGGCGAATCAGAACTTCCAATATATTCATATTTATCACGAAGTTGTTCATAGGTAAGATCGTATGCACCAAAACCCATTTCTTTAAGTTGGAAAAATTGTTTCATTGATTCAACTTTTCCTGTTTCCTTATTATAGAAAGTCATCTGACCATTCTCATCAACTCCAGCATAAGGGAAAGCAAAAATTGCTCCAGCAGGATACCCTTCACGACTTGGATAAATAGCATCTTTACGGGTAGCTTCCTTCAACACCTTATTCTGATTATATGCAAAATTAAAAGAAGTAGTCCACATAAAAGACTTGGTATGAATGTTACGTGTAGACAGTCCTATCTCAAAACCTTTATTAGTCATACTTGCCCAATTGATGCTTGTAGACGCAAAACCTGTTTCAAGCGGAAGCATCTGCATACCGATAAGGTCAACCCCTTTACGGTAATAATAGTCCACACTCAGACTTACCGACTGATTGAGCACAGAAAAATCCATACCGGCATTAACAGAATGAGTCTTTTCCCAACGCAACTTAGCATTAGGTGCAGAATTCACTACAATCATATCCTCTGTATTTCCAGGAAGAATAGGTTTGGCATTCGACTGATACTGACCTAAAAGAAAAGGAGATGTATTCTTATCTATATTCCCCTGCAAACCATAAGATGCACGTAAAACAAGATTGTCCAGCCATTTTGCACTTTCAGCAAAATCCTCTTCTGAGATTCTCCACAAGGCACTGACCGAATAAAGCGGCAAATAACGATATTTCTTATCCACCCCAAACAGGTCGGACCCATCAAATCGTATACTTCCTCCCAATGTATATCTGTTCATCAAAGAATAAGACAATGTAGAAAATCCTGACACATAGGCATTTTCTATATTTGTTTTACTATGAAGAGGAAAAGCTTTCGAATCGTCAGGAAAAACTACTGGTTTGTTTGTCATTGTACGCATATCGTAACCATATCCTACCGAATAAAGAGTCGTTGCCCATGTACGTCGCAATTCAGAGCCAATCATTATCTCAAACTCATGAATATCTGCATAAGTATCACGATAAGTTCCCATGGTCTTCCATGTTATCTGAGTATCCGAATTTTCGAAAGCTTTATGAAAGCCTCCCTTTGCGGGCAAAAATGAAACACCATTATGGCGATGGTTCTGATGCTCGCGGCGCATTGCAAAAGTTTCCTCTCCAGCCACCTGTTCGCGTGAAGTTTTATCCAACTGAAGCCCAACTTGAGATGTAATTTTGAAACGATCGTCAAAACGCAATTCAACATCAAATATAGATGAAAGAGAATTGACTGTTGTTTCATTGGATGTATTTTTACGCTCTTCGAAAGCATTGAAAAGCAACTCTGAATTACCATTTTCAATATCTCTGTCATATACATAATTGTTATCCATATCGTATGGAGAAAGATAAGGATTTGCAATACGGGCATAATACATAGGATTTGTAAATCCGTCTGTTGCTAGATATGATGAATTCTTTCTACGATTCAAAAAGACTGAAGCACCAAACTTCAGAATATGATTAACTTTATAATTGGCTTTGGCCACCATATTCAATCTTTCAGAAGAAACAGCAGGAACATTTCCTTGCTCTTTAGAATATCCCAACGAAGTATAATAAGTAGCTTTTTCATTACCTCCAGACAAGCTTAGATTATACTCCTGATTGAAAGCATCACGCAATAGAATATCATTCCAATCGGTATTAATCATACGCAAGGCATTAATTTCATTCTGCACTTGTGACGAAAGTGCATTCCAGCCTTCTTTCTTGAAAGTTTCGATGGCGTTATTGCGGTTCAATATACGGTAAAATTCTCCTTTGGTCTCATTCATACCATAACCTTTATGCATAAGCTGCATTTCAAGTTCAAGCTTTTCCGATGAATCCAAAAGATTCAGACGTTCTATGCCTGTCTTTGGCATCCAGGTAAGACGGGTGCTGAAGTTTATCTTTGTCTTACCTGCCTTACCACTCTTTGTAGTTATTACAATGACGCCATTTGCTGCACGAGCCCCATATATGGCAGTTGCTGCAGCATCCTTCAGCACAGTGATGTCTGCAATATCAGCAGGGTTAAGTCCAGCAATAGATGACTGTTGAACATCATCTATATTCTTCAGCGATTCCAAATCAGGAATGTCTGTCCCCTCCAAAGGTATACCGTCTAAAACCCATAGCGGATCTTGTGTTCCGTTCAAAGAGGAAGTTCCTCGAATACGTATCTTTACAGGTGAACCTGGCGCACCTGAAGTAGAGATAGCTGAAAGACCTGCTATTTGCCCCGAAAGTGCCTGATCAATACTTTTCACAGACCCTAAGCGTTCTTCTGCAAAATCAATCTTCGAAATTGCAGCTGTAAGCTTTCTACGTTCTATTGTCTGGTATCCTGTAACAACAATATCCTCCAGTATAGTAGAAGAAGACTCCATTACTACATCATAATCTGTTTTTCCATCTTTCAACTCTATTTCCAATGTTTTATATCCAATATAGCTGAAACAAACTCTATCCACTCCAGAAGGTATTGAAATGGAAAAATTTCCGTCTACATCTGTCACCACCCCTAATGTAGTGGCATTGTTTCCTGCCTTTTTCAATTCATCGGCAGTTACATATACAGAAACTCCTATCAAAGGCTGCTTATCTTCCACTGCAATTACATTACCAGTAATCACCTTGTCGGACGCCCACAATGTACACAATTGTACTATAAGCAATAAAGTCAATAAAAAAGATTTTCTCATCAAAAACAAATGTTATTTTATAGCCCCAAGGCTGTATTAATACGAAGTATCATATCATCATAATGATAGCGTGTTGCAATATCTGAGATATTGCGTCTTGACTCAAGCAACTTCTTTATACGCAACAATTCGCCCCGTTTTACAGATATAGCATCTGAAATACGATTTACCTGTCCGCCATAAAAACTCAGTTCACGCTTTGCACCCATTTTCTCTGCCTGTCCAAACATTAAATCATCGTGGCTACACCAAGGAGTAGTGTGAAACAAATACGGATTTGGCGACGAATAAAGATGTTTGTTTATCTTTACCCCTTCATATTCGGCAGCCGCAGTAACAAGAGCATCAAGAAAGCCTTTTTGCAGGTTACGCTCCATAACGTCAGGCACACCACCTCTAATGGTTGTGGCAAAAATAGACTGATGCATCTTGTCCATCATTTCAACAACAGTAAAAGCTTTATTACCGTTTTTCATCTCATTCTCAAGCATACGCATCAAGCGTTCATTTGCAAGCAAATCCCAAAAAATGTAACCTTGTGTATTCTTCAATATCTGACTGGGCGAATATTCCACAATGCCATTAGGATTTTTTCTTAGCAAATATGTATAATCTGATATTTCAGTGTCAAACAACCACTTTGGATAACACAAAACTTCTTTTAGCAAAAACTCGAGTGAAGCAGCCTGTTTATCTTTTTCAACAAAAGTATAAGTCTTGACGCCATCTCCTACAGTGGTATTTTCTATATATATACCTCCTATATTTGCCATTACGTGATACAGATAGTTATTCCACTGCATAATCACAGCATAATACAAACGAGATGCCTCGGAATAAGTCTGCCCTTTTTCCCCTGTAGTGGTCCATTTTATAATTTCAGGAACAATACGCTTCAAATTGGCTATACCAAATTGAGATGAACGTACCGGATCATCTCCCAAATCTTCATTTTGCGCACGCGGATCAACTGCAGAACGAGGGTCCTGCGCCTCACTATATTTATATATATCACTGTCATGTCTGGTCAAAAAATCGTGAAGCAATTCTTTTTCAGCCTCTGGAGACGATGCTCCATACCAACGATAACCATATTCAATGGCAAAAATATCATACAATCCAATATGTGGAGAAACAGCAGTAACTCCATCTCCAGGCTGCGCTACATAATTATATCGTGCATAATCCATAATTGAAGATGAAGTAGAATTCATCTTGTCTGTAAATGACTTGCTTCTAAGAGAGTCTGTAGAGAATGTCCATGACCCCATCATATTATGACGTAACCCTAATGAGTGACCCACTTCATGACAAGCCACAAACCTTATAGCATCTCCCATCATTTCATCAGGAAGTTTAACTCCACGTGCCTTTGGATCAATGGCACCAGTCTGAACAGTAATCCATTCCTGAACCATAGAAATGACATTATGCCACCACATTATATCCGCTTCAAGAATTTCGCCAGAACGAGGGTCGAGAATAGATGGTCCCATTGCATTCGACTTCCACGAGGCTGCATAGTTTAGAACAGAATAATTTATATCATCACCATAACTGGCAATACTATCCGGCAGTTCGCGTGCTACGATTGCATTTTTGAATCCGGCATGTTCAAAAGCCACCTGCCAGTCTTCTATACCTTGCTTGATGTACTTCCTCCAACGATAAGGGGTTGAGTTCTCTATATAAAACACAATAGGTTTTTGTGGCTCAACCAACTCGCCACGCAGATATGCCTCCCTGTCCTCAACTCGTGGTTCCATCCTCCAGCGTGTGATATATTTTTTTTCCTCAGCCTTCTGTTGAGAATCACTGAAGCTGAACATATCTTGTGTAAAATAGCCAACTTTCTGGTTGTCAAGACGTCCCATCATAGGAACCTCAGGAAGTAAAACCAACGTTGAACTTACCACTACTGTAACATTCACTACTGACATTCCTTCACGTACCTTGGTAGTCAGTTCGGATGTTGCAACTACGTTGTTTGCAAATGATTTTATCGAAAGGATTTTAGACAAGTCCTTCACCACTGATGTACCTAAATTTATATTGTCAAAAACATTGTTGATACTTGTTTCAGAACCGTCATATATTCCATTGACCTCTATTAAATATGAAGTGGAATCAGGACTGAATGCATCTATCTTGAATCCGTGAATTATAGGTGATATATAATTATTCCTCACAGAACGTGTTATAGCATCGCTATGCGGAGATTCAGGTAATGGGCGACTCTGTCTTACAAAAATCTTGTTTGAAGATTTATCCAATTCAAAGCGTATCATCTGGGTTTCATAATTTGTACCACGATTTACTCCTGCATCATTAAGCTCAAGAGGAACTTGCTGCAATTTATTTACAACAAGCATGTCTTTGCCAAGCAAAGAATCAGGTATCTGAAAATAGTATTTTTCACCCTTTAAATACACTTTAAACATTCCATCCGACTTAATATTTTCAGATGATGCTATTTCATCAAATTTACTTTTGGATGTTTCCTGAATAGTTGATTTAGACTTTTTCTTCTTAAAAACAAATAGTTTAGCTGCAGGCGCGGCACTATAATCACTTACATTGCCAGCCGTCATTAACATTGGGATGCTGACTAAAACTCCTGCTAAAACCTTTACTAGTAGGGGTATATTCTTACGCATAAATATAAAATGATTGATAATTTTGCAAAAGTACTACTTTTTCCGCAATTATTATACTAAAATCAAACAAACAGATGCATTTTTATGCACAATTATCATATAATAAATCAAAAATCAATATATAATTGAAATTTTCTTACAACAAAAGGCAAAACAACATAATAAATTCTACTAATGAAGGTCTCATTTATATAAACAAAAGCTTCATTTACAGAAACGAGACTTTCAATTACAAATATGAAAGTGATAATTATATTTAATAAAATGTCATCTGTACTTTTTTACTTATTCACTAATTTACAAAAAACAATCCCTTTATTATTTTGACTTTTTATACCAACTATATGTTTGCTTCTATAGGAAAAATACAAACAAATCTGTATTTTTGTAACAAAATTAATTTTTAAAACCCAACGACTATGGCTAAAGAACTTGAGTTGAAATACGGTTGCAATCCTAACCAGAAACCAGCACGTATTTTCATGAAAGAAGGAGAACTGCCTATAGAAGTCCTGAACGGACGTCCGGGATATATAAACTTCCTTGATGCACTGAACGGATGGCAGCTAGTAAAAGAACTGAAAGAAGCTACAGGCATGCCTGCTGCTACATCTTTCAAACACGTAAGTCCTGCCGGTGCTGCTATCGGTATAGAACTTGACGAAACTATGAAGAAAATATATTTCGTCGACGGACTTCCACTTTCTCCTCTTGCCAATGCTTATGTAAGAGCACGCGGTGCCGACCGTATGTCTTCTTACGGAGACTTCATTGCACTAAGCGACATTTGCGACGAAGAGACTGCACGTTTCATCAACCGTGAAGTTTCGGACGGTGTAATTGCTCCTGGATATACAGATGCTGCATTGGAAATATTGAAAAACAAACGTAAGGGTACTTACAATGTTATAAAAATAGATCCTAACTATGTACCTGCCCCTATCGAAACTAAGGAAGTTTTTGGAGTGACTTTCGAACAGGGAAGAAATGAAATCAAACTGAACGGAGAAGATTTGTTCCAGAACATACCTACACAGAACAAGACTTTCACCGAAGCCGCAAAACACGACCTCATGATAGCACTTATAACACTAAAGTATACACAGTCTAACTCAGTGTGCTACGTAAAAGACGGCCAGGCTATAGGTATAGGTGCCGGTCAACAGAGCCGTATCCACTGTACACGTCTGGCAGGAAATAAAGCCGACATATGGTATCTGCGCCAGCATCCAAAGGTACTTAATCTTCCTTGGGTTGAAAAGATACGTCGCGCAGACCGTGATAACACTATCGACATTTATATAAGCGACGATTACGACGATGTGTTGGCAGATGGTGTATGGCAGCAGTTCTTTACCGAAAAGCCGGAAGTTCTGACACGTGAAGAAAAGCGTGCATGGCTAGACACACTTAAAGGTGTATCTTTGGGCTCTGATGCATTCTTCCCATTTGGCGACAATATAGAGCGCGCACACAAGAGTGGTGTAGAATTTATTGCCCAGGCAGGTGGCTCTGTACGTGACGACCATGTTATAGAGACTTGCGATAAATATGGCATAGCAATGGCATTTACAGGAATCAGACTATTCCATCATTAATAGCAAGATACTGATATAGTAAAAAGTCAGGAACAATGAATGATTCATGTTCCTGACTTTTTTTGTACCATTATCGCTGATAAGGCTACACTGTACAGGCCTGTAAAGAAAAAAGCATGCCGGATTCAATGTTGAAAATCCAGCATGCCGAGCTTTATTCTGAAATAATTATCTTAAAATGATGTCTGTTACATCAAAACTTATATCCTGCTGTGAGGAAAAATGCATAATTATAAGGTGCATCTCCCGAAGCAATCTTGCAGAAACTGAAATCACCGTCAAGTCCTACCGTCCACTGCTGGAAATCAAGCCCGAAACCCAACTGAATACCGGCATCGAATCTTTTCAATCCGTTCTTGAGGTTAACATCTTCTATATACAAGTCTTTAAAAGTATCCCATGACACTGTCAAGTCGTCAACTTCTATTTCTGACTTACCGCACACACCACATGCAAGATACGGACCACCTGTTATAACCATATCAAAGCCTGCATTAGTGCCTATATGAACTGCCGCCAAAAGAGGCATCTGAAAATAATTCTGGTTTACCCTTACTTTTGATACATTTTCCAATTCAGGTATTGGCGCGTCATACATCTTAAAACTGGCACCTTTTGAAACCCAGTTAAGACCAGTCTGAAATGAAACAAATCCTGTGATAGGAATATCCAAAGTCACTCCCACCTTAGGATTGAATAAAGGTTTGTTGTCACCAGAGTACTCGCCCATCCATCCTGACAGACCGGCACCTACTTCTACTCCCCAAGTCAATTTACTTTGTGCTGATACTACAATAGTAGAACACACACATACTAGCATAAGTATAAGTTTCTTCATAACTTTCTCTTTTTAAATTAGCATTACACAAATGTATAAAAAATAAAGAAATAAAAAACAAAAATGGCACAAAAAAAGCCAGGTTTCAAAAAACCTGGCTTACTATTTCATTGTGTGAGTTTATCAGAAAGCATATTCTATACCGAATGATAGATCTTCTCCATCCAAAGCTACGCCAAATCCGTCTTCTCCATAATAATAATCGTCACGGTATCCGGCAAATCCTACTTTAGCAACTAAGCTGAAGTGATTGTTCAATTTCACTGCAAGTCCTGGCTTGATACCAAGTTCAAATCCACATTCAGAATCATGGTGTTTTGCTTTATAAGAAGAAACTCCCATACCCATATCAAGGAATAATCTAACCACCTTGTTTTCGTAGAAAGAAAAACGAGCATATGGAGCAAACACGAATGCATTAATAGTGTAATCGTAATCTTCTATTTCTTTAACTGAGTGAGAGTAACCTATTCTACCACCTACAGCCCACTTCTTGTTGAATTCGTAACCAAATTCAGGAGTAATAGAAAACAAAGTTTTGTCAGCATCGTGATTATGCCACAAAGCAATACCACCACCTATGTACATTTCCTGAGCGTATGCAGTCATAACTGCAAACATTACAACCAAAGTCATTAATACTTTTTTCATAAAATTCTCTTTTTAGTTAATTAAATCTTTCTTTTTTTTGTATATAAAACTCAGTAAAGGTAATATTATTGATGATATGTCGTTATATATCTTAAAAATAGAACAGTTTATCCGTTTTTATGACGATTTGCCCTACGCTTACGGTATTCAGCTTTCATCTTTGCCGAACCAGAACCATGAAGTCCGGTTATGTAAGTTTTCTTTTTGGCTTTTGTCTTAATTTTATCTTCTTTTTTCGAAGTTTGTTTTTTCGCACCTTTAAATACAATCCCTTCAGTCAATATTTTTTCTATATCCATATTCTAAATTAAAAATAAACAATTTCTATTTCTTTAGCATCAGCAAATTCCTTCATCAAGTTTACCATAAACTCCACATCGTCTTCAAGGCCGTCAATTCCACTATAAGAATTCATTATAGTAAGCAGATTGACTGTTTCTGCCGTTATCTTAGTACGCTCATTGTCACTTGTAGGAGTACCTACTCCACCTATTGCATCACGATAAACCGGCATGCCTTCTATGTTAAGAGTACCACGTCCTATACCTTCGTAAGGCTCTCCAGCCTTGCCTATGCCCAACACCAGTTTGCCCCCTTCTATTTTATCCATATCGAAGCCTCCTATAGAATGGCCACAATTGATAGATGCAAGATTTATCAAATCTACCAATGTATCTATCTGATAAAGCGGAATCCCCCTCAATATGCATCGGCACAATGCCTCGGAAGATGGCCTGTAACGGCTTGGGTCTTTACCGCATTTCTTATATACCTGACGAGTGGCCTGTATAGACGGCATATCCTTTATTGAATCTGTTGTATATTTCGAACGGTACATTTCCGTAAATTCAGCTATCCTGTTCCACAGCTCCTCGTTATAGGAAGAATTACGGACTACAGCAAATACTGCTGCCCCCTTGAATACGGGACAGGCATGTCTGATTTCATCGGAAACCTCTATATCAATATGTCTGTTCATTTTTTCGGAAAATCATAAGTTCAACATTATCCCAGATAGTATCCTACCTGACTTAATTCCAAGCCTGCGTGCAGAAAAGAAATCTTCATGATTTGTATATGTACAAATACCGCAAACCTCGATATTGGAATCTAAAACTCCAAGCATCTTCAACTGCAACCTGTTAGCTTCCCACAAGTTTATGTGCCACTTGTCATATCTCCTTGCTATTATATCCATATCAAAACCAGCCTTGAAGAATGCATCATACACTTCGTCACCCACCTCGAACGACAATAATGATATGCCTGGCCCTATCACTGCATGTATATCTTGTGGAAGTGTACCATAAAGGTCATTCATTTTCTTAATTACCTTCTCTACAATACGCTCTACAGTGCCACGCCATCCGGCATGTATGGCAGCAATACACCTGTTTCTGGAATCATAAAGAAGAATCGGAATACAATCTGCTGTAGAAACACATATACACAATCCTCTACACGCGGTAACAACGGCATCAACGCCTTCCAGATATTCGTTGCGTGTTTCTTCATTGCAAGACAAGAATTCTTCATCTACAGACAATATATCTGTTCCATGTATCTGGCGAGGAACAATTATCTCATATGGTCTACATGGCAGTGACTCTAAAAGAATCTCCCTGTTTTTCAATACATTCTCCATGCTGTCTCCACAATAGTGAGTACAGTTAAAAGATGAATAGAGTTCTGTGCCACATCCTCCATGGCGGGTAGTAGAAAAACAAAAAATGTCAGTGTACGACTTATTCAAACCGTACACCAACATTCTTTTATCTATCGAATAATTATTACTATTCATTATGGTCTTGGTTCATCATCCCAATCTTCTTCTTCATATTCATACTCAAAATCATCTTCATCAAGATCATCCTCATATTCATATTCCAAATCCTCATCTTCGCCCATATCCACCAATTCCTGCTGAAGTTTTGACATATCTTTAGGACGATGAACAATAGCATCACGGCGAACAGACTCCAATTGGTTACTTTCCTTGTTAAGTTCGGTCCATAGCAAGTCTTTCAGCTGTTGTATTCCTATATTAGCTACAGAAGAGATGAACACATAAGGGACATCCTCTGGCAAAGTAGGCTCAAGAAGAGATATAAGTTCTTCATCAAGCATATCACTCTTTGTGATAGCAAGAACACGCTGTTTGTCAAGCATTTCCGGATTGAAAGTAGCCAACTCGTTGAGAAGTATTTCATATTCCTTTCTAATATCGTCTGTATCTCCCGGAACCATAAACAAAAGAAGTGAGTTTCTTTCTATATGACGTAAGAAACGGAGCCCAAGCCCTTTACCTTCACTTGCACCTTCTATTATACCTGGAATATCTGCCATTACAAACGATTTTCCGTCACGATATGACACTATACCAAGATTAGGTTCAAGAGTAGTAAACGGATAGTTTGCAATCTTTGGTCTGGCAGCCGAAACAGCCGACAAAAGAGTTGATTTTCCAGCATTAGGGAAACCTACAAGACCTACGTCAGCCAGCAGTTTCAGTTCGAGGATAACAGTCATCTCCTGCATAGGCTCACCAGGCTGTGCAAATCGAGGAGCCTGACGGGTTGCAGTACGGAAATGCCAGTTACCAAGACCACCACGTCCTCCCTTAAGAAGAACGACCTCCTGTCCGTGGTCTGTTATATCGCACACATACTCACCTGTTTCGGCATTGTAGACAACTGTACCACAAGGAACCTCTATCACCCTATCGGAACCATCCTTACCAAAGCTCTTGTTTTTCGAGCCGTTTCCACCATGTTCTGCAAAGACATGACGCTCGTACTTCAAGTGAAGCAAAGTCCAGTAATTGCGGTTTCCACGAAGAATGACATGACCTCCTCTACCACCGTCGCCACCGTCAGGACCTCCATTGGGTACATATTTCTCGCGACGCATATGTGTAGATCCGCGGCCACCTTTACCTGAGCGGCAGTATATTTTTACATAATCAACAAAATTAGATTCAGCCATAATTTCTTTTAAAAAAGATGATTTGGGATAATTCTCCTAAAAAACATTTATTATTAAAGTTTATCTATTGCAGTGCAGATTTCAGCAAAGATAGCATCCATAGTTCCAAGACCATTGATGTGCTGATACTTGCCATCATTCTTGTACCAGTCGATAAGAGGAACTGTCTGAGAATGATATACAACAAGACGTTTCTTGATAGTTTCTTCATTATCATCAGCACGTCCTGATTCCTGACCACGCTTGATAAGACGAGTCATCAACTCATCTTCAGGAACTTCAAGGTCCAACATGACAGAAACCTCCTGACCACGAACTTTCAACATTTCCTTCAAAGCGTCAGCCTGTGCTATAGTACGTGGGAAACCATCGAAGATAACACCTTTGCTGTCCTTGAAGCTGTCGAATACACTAGCCAAGATATCAATCATTAATGCATCAGGAATAAGCTGACCATTATCAATATAACTTTTCGCTGTCTTTCCAAGTTCTGTACCGTTCTTTATTTCTGCACGAAGTACATCACCTGTTGATATGTGATTCAAACCATACTTTTCTACTATACGAGCACTCTGGGTACCTTTACCTGAACCAGGTGCGCCAAAAATTACAATGTTCAACATCTTTATAAATTTTATTTTGTGAATAATTAAAATGCTTATTTGTTTACGATAGTATAAATATCACGATAGTTACGTCCCTTGCCATCGTAATCCAATCCATACCCTACTATAAAGTCATTAGGAATATTCATAGCAACATAATCTATATCAAGTTCCACCTGAAGTTTATCCGGCTTGACAAGTAAAGTAGCTATTCGTATCTCCTTGGGGTTGCGAGCCTTCAAAGTTTTTATAAGACGCTGCATTGTTATGCCTGTATCGATTATATCTTCTACTATGACTACAGTACGGCCTGTTATATCTTCGTTAAGCCCAACCAGCTCTTTTACTTTTCCAGTAGAAGAATCGCCGCAGTAAGAAGCCAATTTAACAAACGATATATCGCAAGGTATGTCTATATTCTTCATAAGGTCGGCAGTAAACATAAATGAGCCGTTAAGCACACTCAAAAAAAGCGGTTCGGAGCCTTTCAAGTCCCTGTTAATCTCTGCCGCAACACGAGTAACTTCCTTTAAAATCTTTTCTTCTGTTATAAAAGTAGTAAAAGACTTATCTTTAATATGGATGGTATTCATACAAATATTTATTGATAATTGGTGCAAATTTACGCAAAATCCGACAAATCACATCATATCGTTTTAAGTATTTAAGTATATTTTGAAGTTGAAATAGTATCTAGTTCGTATGTTTTTACTACTTTTACACCAATAAACACCATATAAAACGAGTTAATGAAAATTTTAAGTTGTTTACAACAAAAAGAAGCTGATGCCTATACAATAGAGCACAAATCGATACTTTCTATAAATCTTATGGAAAAGGCTGCTGGACTTATCACTGATGCTATATGCAGGAGATGGGACAAGTCGCACAAAATAATAGTTTTTGCAGGACCGGGAAACAACGGAGGAGATGCCGTTGCAGTGGCACGTATGCTTTTTCAGAAAAGCTATAAAGTACAAGTAATTTTGTTCAACATCAAGGGAGAACTATCGGAAGACTGTCTTACAAACATAAGAAGACTACAGGAATGTGGATTTTCTGACTATACCGAAGTTAGTTCACAATTTGATCCTCCAAAACTATCAGAAGAAGATATTGTAATAGACGGCCTGTTCGGTACAGGACTGAACAAGCCTCTAAGCGGTGGATTTGCATCTGTTGTGCAATACATCAATTCATCTCCAGCAAAGGTAGTCTCCATAGATATACCTTCGGGAATGATGGGCGAAGACAATAGCAGAAACATCAGACAAAACATGATCAAAGCTGATTTGACGCTCACCATACATATGCCGAAACTGGCTTTTCTGCTATCCGACAATGAGGAACACGTAGGTGAAGTGGAAATTCTGAATATAGGGATAAGCCAAGATTTCATAGATGATGCAGAAACCGACAATTTCATTACCGAAGAACGTGAAATAAAAGAACTTATCAAACCTAGAAAAAAATTCTCACATAAAGGAAACTTTGGACATGCCATGATTATAGCCGGCTCATATGGTATGGGAGGCGCTTCTGTTCTTGCTGCAAAGGGATGTATCAAGAGCGGAGTAGGACTGCTGACTGTACACACACCGGTATGCAACCATATGCTGCTCCAATCGGCTGTTCCTGAAGCCATAACTCAAGACGACATAGACGACAGATACTTTGCCGAACCTATAGACCTAGACAACTACCAAGCATTGGGAATAGGTCCGGGATTGGGACAAGAAGACTTTACAGCCCAAGCCATCATCAGCCAGATAAAGGGATGCTACATACCTACTGTTATAGATGCCGATGCTATAAATGCTCTAAGCACATACAGAAACCAGCTCAACAATATTCCTAAAGGCTCCATTCTTACTCCACATATAAAAGAGCTTGAAAGACTTGTGGGAAGATGCAGCAACAGCTATGAAAGAATACAAAAAGCCAAAGACCTTGCTTCATACCTGCAGTGCTATATCGTACTGAAAGGAGCATGGAGCATCGTTATTACCCCTGAAGGAAAATGCCACTTCAATCCTACCGGAAACCCGGGAATGGCTACAGGAGGCAGCGGTGACGTTCTGACAGGAATACTTACATCTCTCTTGGCTCAGGGATACAGCTCTAAAGAGGCTTGTATGCTCGGAGTATATATACACGGGCTTGCTGGAGATATAGCAGCCGAAAAGACAGGAGAAATAAGTATGAGTGCATCCGATATAATCGAAGCTCTTCCTGAAGCATGGAAAAGACTTAAGAACTAACAAACTTAATACCGAAATTATATGAAAAAAGGAATTCTAACACTTGCTCTTATGGGCGTTTTTTCTGCTATAAATGCAGATGACATAAACATCTACACTCCCGGAGAAGGTGAAGGCATAGCTTATTTTCTACCTAAAACTTCTCTTGAATTAAATATAATAGCAACAAAAGTGAAATATACCCCAGGAGACTTCTGCCAGTATGCAAACAGGTATCTTAAACTGAGCAACGTAACTTCAGAACCTTCTGAGTATTGGGAAATCAAGTCTATCGACATGGTTGCCGTTGGAGTGCCTGATTCTACAAAAGCATATATCATCAAACTGAACGACAAAAGTGTATCATCGAACATCGAACTAACAGAAAACGGTATTGTAAAGGCTATAAACACTACTACAACCGAAGAAAAACATCCAGAATACAAACTTGAAAAATCTCCGGAAGCAGAAAATCCAAGAAAATACATGACAGAAGAAATTCTGTCTGCCGGTTCTACTGCAAAGATGTCCGAACTTACAGCTAAAGAAATCTATAATATAAGAGAAAGCAAAAACATGATTCTCAGAGGACAGGCAGATGCCATGCCTAAAGACGGAGCTTCGCTTAAACTTATTATAGACAACCTAGACAAGCAGGAAAAGGCTCTGCTAAGCATGTTCAGTGGAAACATACAGAAGGAAGACAAACTCTTCAGTATCAGAATAACACCAGAGGGAAATCTAAACAATGAAGTTATTGTAAGGTTTTCCAAAAAACTAGGAGTACTTTCTACTGATAATCTTGCAGGCGAACCTATATATATAAATGTAGAAAACAACTCACCTTCACAATCATTAAATATAGATGGGAATGAAGACAAGAAAAAAAAGAGAATAAAAGGTATTCTATATAATATCCCTGGAAAAGCAAATATTTCAGTAAGCTACAAGGGAAAAAAGATTATAGAAAACAATCATATGCCTATAGCTCAGTTTGGAGGTATGGAAACCCTTGTAGATGACTTGTTCAACAAAAAAGTAAATACAAGAGTCATTTTTAACACGGTTACTGGAAATATTCAAAAAATTGACAAAGATTAAATTTACTTTTTGTTTGATTTTAGGCAATAATTCTATAGATTTGCAATAATAAACATATAATTATTATATATTATGAAAAAATTAAAAATAAAAGTTGCATGTATGTTATTGGGAACTAGTCTTATGTTCTCTTCATGCATTGGTTCTTTTGCCTTATGGAATCAACTGAAAGATTGGAACCAAGGAATCGGTAACAAATTTGTAAATGAATTGGTGTTCTTGGCATTCCATGTAATACCTGTATACGAAGTTGCATATATTGCCGATGCTTTGGTTATAAACTCTATTGAGTTTTGGAGTGGTTCAAATCCTTTGGCAGACAATATAGGCAAGGCAAAAGTAATTAAAAGCGAAAACGGCGAATACCTTGTAACTACAAATGAAAATGGTTACACTATTTCAAAAAAAGGAGAAAACAAAGATTTGAACCTTGTATACGACAATGACAGCCGTACTTGGAATGCTGTCTATGACGGAGAGAACTATGAACTGATGACAATGAACGAAGATGGAAGTATAACTGTAAAACTACAGGATGGCAATACTGTAACAGTACTTCCTGACCAAATGGGAGTTGCCTCTATACAAAGTGCCGTTAAAGGTGAAACATCACTTTTTGCTTCAAGCAAATAAATTCATCAATATCTTACGATAAAAAAACAGAAGAGTGTGGATATTATTTCAATTAATATATCCACACTCTATTTTTTTAAACAAATATTACATCAATAAAGCAACATTCATTTACTGGTTTTCATATCTACACGTTTGCCGTCGGCTGATACAGCCTTAAAGGTAATACCATCGCCAGTAACCGTATCGGGCAGTTCGAACTTAAAGAAAGTAGAGAAATAAACCATTTTGCCATTTTGATAGACTTCGAATGCCACAGCCTCTTCACCGTCGGTTACAGTAACATTCTTGCCAGAAACTTCTACCTTCACTTCCTTTGATATTGGTTTCATCTTGCCTTTTTCAAACTGAGAATAATACCCTACATCAGGTGGAGTTGTATCCAATCCTACATCATCTCTCTTTCTGTCTTCTATATAATAGAAAGGAGCTGCCTTCTTAGGGAACTTTTTCATAAAGTCCTTAGTCTTTTTCACCATTTCGTCAGTCACCTTCATTGTATAGCTGCCATACTGTTCTACAATTGTATCTGTAGGAACAAAGAATCCCCACATTTCGAAAAATTCAGTAAGATCTTCTTGCGCAGCTTCGCTTGCCATTTTGGCAAAGAGCAGTTGTTTCTCACCTATATTAGAAGAGTTAGTACGATTGTCGCGCATTAGTTTGAACAATTTAGGCCAAAACTCAGTATTATGTCCGCACCTGTGATAATAATTCCACAACTGCCAGTTCATACGCATATGAAGTTCGGTATTCTCTCCTTGATGTCCACCGCCAAAGTCCCACCACGGACGATTATATACGCAATGAGCAGAAACCAACGTTTGCTTTGTTATTTCTCCTTTTTCATTTCTGACACAATTATCAGCATATTTAGGCAAAGACAACTCTGTTCCACGAGAACAGTATTTGCCTAATTTATACAATATATAGTTCGAAAAAAGATTGTTGGACGACTCTGTACTGCTTGGCCAGTCAATAGCCAACTGATGTATATGTCCTATTTCATGCCCAGGTCCCCAAGCATTATCCTTAGCAGCCATTACATTGTCCTTCAAAAGAATATTATTAAGATAAGTATATACAAACCCCACACAATAATCGGAAGCCCACATATAGCTGCCTTCGGGAGAAATGGCAAAGACATGATTGTTGAATTTAGATGGACGTACATCACTTATACCCATAAGTTCCTGTTGCCATCCTATTATATCATCCCAAAGATTTATGGCGGAAAGTATTTCATTTGGAACAAACTCCTTCATCTTTGATGTATGGAAATAAAACATTATCCTTTCTCCCCTTACACAGAAATACTTATGACTGGCTTTAGATAACAGTTCCTTGTATTTTTCATCCGTCTTATGTTCCTTCAGGTCGAAAAAGCCCGTAACCTCTCCACTTCCTAACGGAATATGAATTTTCACAGGCTTGGCATTCTCGGAAGCCAAATCCGAATTGTACATAACAAACAGCTGCCCCTGTCCTTTCATCTTTATCTTATTGACACCTGGGCTCAACAGATAAGAATCACCTTTTACATTAGTCTGCTTATATTCATTGCCCGACTCCCAAATGCACTGCAAAGACAAGTCCTGTCCATATGTATCTCCCACCAGGACCACTATTTCATCATCCTTATTTACAGAAATACCAGTAGGATTGTCAAGGTTACCATATTTTTTTGTCATAAGAGTCTGAGCCCATTCCTCACTAAAGCTATAAGGACTATAATCCCTTATTCTGAACTCTTTCTGATAAGCATCATACGTATCACCCTTGAAAGCATTTGCAAGATACTTGAAATACTCAGGCAAGACATCTATATCAGCATCGGCTACATCGTCCCTTAATGCCGAACATGTGATATCTGTAAAAACCTTCAACAGGTCTCTATCAAGTTTCTTCCCGTCATTAAGTTTGAAGAACTGCATTTCGTCGCAGCTGACAAAATCTCCCAGCCCGCTTTTCACTTCAAAACGTACTGCCGTGATTTTTCGTGTTTCATCAAAAGATATTTTCGAAGGAGAGTCTTTCATTCGGAAATTACAACTTCTCACTTTCTCAAACTTCTCATGATTTTCGTCTGTAGAAACCAGAACATCCACTTCACCAAAATTACCATTACCCGAACGGGTGTGATAAACTATATAGTCTATCTCTGTTTCAGTAGCAAAATAATAGTCTAATACAACCGGGAAAGCAGCTTTCTGCCCCCATATAGAATGATAAGGCTGTGCATTATCCGAAACGAACTTACCATCCCAAGAGTTTTCTATACCATTGCCCTTCTGAGCTTCACTTGCCTTGCCACCTATAGGTACAATCAAGCTATCCTTTTCTATATCTATATCAATGCCAGGAATATCCGGGGACTCCGGTTGTGGAGCCTCCGGCGATTCCTTTATATCTTCTTTATCAGAGCAAGCCGCTCCTAAAACAAGACTGGCTGAAAAGGAAAGAGTAATAAATATAAACGAAATATTTTTCATCATCCTATCAGATTATTGTTTGTTCAAAAGATACATCAACTTAATTCTACCAATATAATAACCATGTTGGAATTAACAGTAGCATCTGTACTCGACAGTTTCAAAGGCAATGCAACCTTGTCGATATTTTTCTTGGTCAAAGCCTTTATTTTATCGTTCTTCAGAGAAACATTTACAAACTTATAAGACTCATCACCTGTAAACGACAGTTCATTATTATTCAAGGTATAAAATTCAGGAGCGAGGAAAACACCTTTTATATTATACTTTTCAGCTATAGCCTTGAAGTCCTCTTCACTCATAACTTCCACCAATCCGCTGGCAACAGAATTATCTTCACTGCCGGTTTTCATTACAGAAACGCCAACTTCGGTTGTAGCCCCCTCCGAAGATAGTTCTACTTCTTTTTCAATACCATCCTTGAAATTAAGAACTACATGATACTCTTCTGGGAATAAATCTTCATAAGTTTGACATCCTGCAAAAAAGAATGTCAGTCCGACTAAAAATGTCAATAAAAATATTTTCTTCATGTTTTCATTATTATTTTAAAGTACAATCTACCCATTAATATCCAGGAGCCTGTACAAATTGCGGGTTTTTATAAACTTCATTAGAGAACAACGGAACCAGATACATTCTATCTGTCCATTTAAACGGCTGCTTTATTTCAACTGGAGTATTGAAAACCTCAAACGAAGGGCTTTCGACCTCTGCATTAAGTCCTTTTCTAACACCGCTCGCCATCACATCCTTAGCAATCATCCAGCGTCTTATATCGTAATATCTGTGTCCTTCTGCCCAGAATTCCACTGCACGCTCATTTCTTACCCACTCCATAGCACTCATCTTCGACAAGTCCCCTGAAGTCAATGACCTTATACCAGCTCTGTTTCTTATAGGATTAAGCATTTCAATAGCCTTTTCGTCTTGTTTCAATGCTGCATAACACTCTGCAAGATTGAGATACAGTTCAGCCATTCTTACAAGCGGACGAGGTTTTGACTGAGATGTCTCTGATGAAGCATACCAAGCAAAAGACGGCTCGAAATATTTCTGATTAAGATAACCGGTTACATTATTATCTCTATTAAATAAAGAAGTATTAAATCCATGCATTTCATTATTCTTGAAGTCTAAAGTCAAAGGTTTACCTCCCATAATACGGCTTCCCATATCACCACCGTCAAATGCTATCCAGGCATAAAAGCGCGGTTCTCTTCTGGTATTGAGTTTGATAATATCCTTGCGCAAATCACTACCTGTAGCACCAGCCCTCTGAAACCACTCCGACTTTGGATAATATTTTTCATCCTTAGAAGGCAGTTCACCATTTTCAGTATAGAATCTTTCCACAGCATTAAGAGTAGGAGAAACTCCAGAATAACCAGCTTTCCAGCCTCCCTGATTATTCTTTATTACCCTATGCGGAAGGCTACCTATAAGGATATCACTTTGGTCTGCTATTCCCCAAATTGTTTCACGGTTACCCTCGTCAAACCTTGTAGCAACCACATAACGCATCAGTAGGACATGCTTCTTGAAATCTTCATCCTTAGCAGCATCCCGACCGCTTTGTCCATCCATCAAAGGTACATACGGCAATTCTATCTTAGAGTTTTTCCTCAAAGTTTCCGAGTCTTCCAGTTGGAACAACTTGTGCCCAGCCTCTTCAGCTGCCTCCTTAGCTTCGATACAAGCCTTCAGAGCCTTGTTCCATTTTCCCTCATCATAATTATGGCTTACAAGTTCCAGACCATATTCAGGAGTTTCAAAGTTCTTGTTCTTCCAGTCTATGTCAGGAAAATCGCCGTTCCACAACGGAGAAGCAGCATATACAAGCAATCGAGCCTTGAGAGCCTTGGCCATTACTGAAGTTGCACGTCCCCATTCATCACCGCTACGTGTGGCAGGCAGTCCCATCTCTACAGCCTCATCAAACTTATCGCAAACCCACTTTACAACATAATCGAAATGACTTCTTCCAGGAAAATCCTTTTCATTTGTAGTCAAATCGATATAATGGTCATTTATAGGACATGGACCATATATAACCAAAGCCTGCATGTGATAATATGCCAAAAGGAATTGAACCTCTGCACTCCACTGCTTCTTCTGCTCATCAGTAACACCTCTTGCATTATCTATCTGATTCATAAACAAGTGGCACTGACCTATAAATCTATATATATCTCCCCATCTCCATCCATCTGCCATAGTAGCAGCAGTATTAGTATCCCATGTGATTTTCTGCGAACCGGTTCCCCATAGCTGAGGCAATACATATTCATCACATCCAGCCTCAAGTCTACCATAGCTGAATGGACTACAAGAGTTCACTCCCGAATAACAAGAAAAAAGGAACCCAAGAGTAGCTTCAGCATCTTTTGTAGCATCTGGCAGTCCAGCCTGTTCGGGCGGAACTATATCAAGATAATCACAAGATGTAGTAACACATCCCATAGCAAGAGAAAAAAGAGCTATATTTTTTATTTTTCTTAAATTTTTCATCTTAGTAAAAGTTTAGAAGTTAAGTTGAACACCAATATTGAAAGTACGCTGCAAAGGATAGCTGTTCCAGCTCAATTCTGGATCCCACAATTTGAAAGGACTGAACACAAACAGATTGTTACCACTGAAATACACACGAGCATGGCTGAAGCGATAACCTATTTCCAATGTCTTGAATCGCAAGAAATTACCATTTCTCATCCAGAAAGTACTTCCTGCCATGTTATTTGCAATCTGTGAATCTGTAAGCCCCAAACGCGGATATGAGGCATTGAAATTCTGATTTTCCTCAGTCCAATAGTCATCAGATATAAACTGCATAACATTATTATCATTTTCCCCGAAAGGAGTTATTCCACTAATCATAATGTCCCTCATAGCAGAACCATTGAAGAATACACCAAAATTAAAGTTCTTGTAATCGACATTCAAACCAAGACCATACTGTATTCGAGGTACCTGGCCATATTCAGAAATCATGACTTTATCTTCTTCGGTAATAGCCTTGTCTCCATTAACATCACGATACTTAATATCACCAACCATTGGTGTGCTACCAAGATTCTGCAATGGACTGTTGTCTATTTCCTCCTGACTCTTAAACAAACCTTCGGCAATATATCCAACCTGCCTGCTCAAAGGTTTTCCTGTAGAAGTCTGCCATGTATAAGGGAAAGCAGGTTCATCTATATCGACATATTTGTTTTGCGTATAAGTGAAATTACCCCTCAGTTCCATAGCCAGATCTTTATTAATTCTCTTGCTCCAAGTAGCACTAAATTCATATCCCCAGTTATCTACCTTACCTTTATTGGTCCAAGGTTTTGCATTATGAAAGCCTAAAGACTGTGGCCAAGTTTCGCGATGTAGAAGGATGTTGTATCGCTTGTCGTAAAAGAAGTCGAATGTCATACTCAGCTGACGGAAGAGTTCAATATCAAAACCGACATCAAGTTTCTTCACTCGTTCCCATCCACCATTTATAACAGCATATTGCAACATTTCAGGTCCCCATTTGGAAACATTCAAGTTCTCTCCTACCGTAAATCCAGGTCTTTTATCACCAATTACATTGACATTGTCGATATACAAGAAATGTGGAGAATCGGCAGGACCTGTTTCATCGCTACCAACCAGACCATACGAACCTCTCAACTTCAAAGAAGAAACGGCCTTTGTAAGAGGCTCGAAAAATTTTTCGTTAGAGATAACCCATCCTAAAGAAATTGCAGGGAAGAATTCAAATCTATCGCCTTTGCCCAAACGCTCCGTGCCATTATAACCAAAATTAATTTCCGCCAGATACCTTTGGTCATAATCGTATGTAAAACGTCCAGAGAATCCTTGGTTTCTGCTTGGCAATACATCATTCTTGTATTCCCTCTGCATATACAGCAACATTCCACCTATATTATGTTTACCAAAACGCCTCTGATAATCAATCGTGAACTGTAGGAAGAATGTATTGTCACCTAATTTTGTAATACCAGACTCTGCTATATAATCTGTACCCGAAGATCCTACCCTCTCCAAAGCATACTCTCCTGTTTCAGGATTGAAACTACCATCCTTTATTCTATAATAATAAGGCTGTATTGTACGGTTATAGCTATTGGCCGACCAGTTCTTGAAGTTTATCAGGGCAGTAGCCTTAAGTCCTTTTGTAATAAAATCAAAATCCTGAGTAACTTTCAATGACGTGTTTAGCACATTAGTCTGATACTGCTTATACGAAGAAAGCATAAAAGCATAAGGGTTGGTACGAAGGTTTTCTCCAGTAAGGATACTGTTACCGAAGCGTATGTGTGTATCGCCTTCCTGTGCAGGATATGTAACAGGGAAATTAATTGGATTAGCCTTCAAGGTCATTGCAAAGAGATCTTTAGGATCATAGTTTGGACCTTGCTCGTTCTTTATCTGCGCATTCATCCTAAGATCCACAGTAGTAGTTGAAGTAAGTTTATAGCGTATATTATTCTGGAAGTTATAAGACCAGTTGTTGATATTATTGTTCCACGAATAAACCTTCTTTGTATTAAGAAGCCCCGAATCATGATTGGCTTGAATGCTCATATAATATGTAGCTTTAGAGCCACCTCCCTGAACGTTGATATTCGCCCTCTGACTCATGGCCATATCACGGAAAATCACCTTGTTCCAGTTCACGTCAGGATACATATACGGATTTGTACCCAACCTTGTATTCTCTATCAGTTCATTGCTATATTTGGGGGTTATACCAGGATTACGTGTGGTCTGAGCCTCGTTATACATTTTCATCCATGTAGCACCATCCACGAAATCCGGGAAATTGGTCATCACATTGAAGGCATTCTCTACGGTTACATTGACCTGAGTCCTTTCATTTTCCTTACCGCTCTTTGTTGTGATAAGCATAACTCCATTGGCACCACGAGCACCATATATGGCAGTGGCAGAAGCGTCTTTAAGGATAGAAAAGCTCTCTATCGTTTCGGCTGGAATACTATTAAGGTCGGCAGCGGAAATCTCAACATCATCCAGCATTATAAGAGGTGTAGCACGTCCGCCAAAAGTACCTATACCACGAATGTAGAATTGTGCAGACTCTCCAGGAGCACCGCTGGAAGTGGTAGAAATCACACCTGCCAGCTTTCCGGCAAAAGCATTTGTAAGCGAAGAAGACGGAGTAACAAGCGAAGTACCCTTTACACTAGTAATAGAACCTGTTACACTTACTTTTTTCTGAGTTCCGGCACCTACTACAACCACTTCATCAAGCATCTCATTGTCCGACGAAAGTTTAATGCTTATAATACCAAGGTCACTGACAGGAATCTTTCTTGTTTTATATCCTATATAACTTACTTCAAGAATGTCCTTACTTGTCACCTCTACACTGAAATTTCCATCCATATCAGTTATGACACCACTTGTAGTTCCTTGTATTAGGATATTGGCACCTATAATCGGTGTGCCATCGGATGCATCTGTAACGGTACCAGTTACGGTACGTTTCTTCAAAGTCTGATTAACAGAATTAACACTGGCCGACATGTTGTTTGCCATCTCAGCAACTTCAGTTACAACACTTTCGTGCGGATTAGCCTTGTTTAAGGCAAAAACTGGTAATGGAGCACATAGCATAGCTAAGCCCAAGCTTCCATAAATTCGTCTAGAAACTTTAGTTCTCATTTTAAATAATTAATATTAGATTTACTTAAAACCACTGTACAGAAAGTATATACCCGTAAAATCCGGATCTACAACATATTATATACACTGATTTTTTTGTTACGAAACAGGAAATATGAATAATCGTAATGATAATATTTCCCTTAACGATAGTTTAGTTTTTTAGTGTTCTTTTCTTTTTTTGTCTAATTGTTTAAAGGTTTAGTTTCAGTTAATATAGGTTTGTTTTTGTATTAAATATTATAGTTTATTTATTTGTTTTTTAGTTTAGTTTGTCCAGTCATGTTGTAGAAATTCCTAGTATCAAATATTTTTCTACAATTAAAAAGTTTAGTCTTTATGTATAATAAAGCCGACAAATATTCTACTTCGCCGGTCATTTATATTTTATCTTTTGTTTTTACTGCTGCAAATATAATTATTTTATTTTGATAAGCAAACATTCTTAAAAAAAATCAGTTTTTCGTTTTATAAATAAATCATTTTATTAACTATACAAAAAGGAAGAAA